>DATKYY010000001.1:0-8427 GCA_035528295.1 Dehalococcoidales bacterium
GACAATTAATATATCCGCCCTTTTGGTATGGACTGAGATATCTTTAGTGAGGATATGGCACAGGGTGACCGTGCCGCCAAAGCCCTCTTTTTCCAGAGACAAAAGCGCGGCCACCGGTCGGCCCACGATGTTACTCGCCCCCACCACCACCACCTCCGCCCCTTTAATATTAACCCCCGACCGGACCAAGAGCTGATAAATACCGTGCGGGGTACAGGGCAAAAAATCGGGCTCGCCAATCATCAGTTTGCCCACATTCACCGGGTGGAAGGCGTCAACATCCTTCCTGGGGTCAATAAGATAGAGAACCTTGGTGCTGTCAATATGTTTGGGCAGGGGCAGCTGGACCAGAATCCCGTGAATCTTGGGGTCTTTGTTCAGCTTATCAACCAGCGCCAGTAGCTCCGCCTCACTGGTATCCGCCGGCAGGTCGTGCCTTTCCGAGTAGATACCCAGCGCCTGAGAGGTCTTCTCCTTCTGCCCGACATAAATCTGCGATGCCGGGTCTTCCCCGACCAGCACGGTGGCCAGGCCCGGTACCAGGTTATGTTTCTGCTTAAGCTCGGCGATTTCCTGCTTAAGCTCTTCTTTAATTTCGCTGGCAATATCCCGGCCACTGATAATCTGAGCCGTCATTTTTACCCCCATTAAATTATTTCAGGAGTTTGGCCATCAAATCATTTACCGCTATTACTGCCTTGGCAGTATCGGGTAGCTCAAGAAGCGGTGTTAAATTAAGGTCAGCTTCATATACTGCTTTATCCAGGGGTACCACAGCGGTGAGCTCAAGGCCCAGCCTTTTTATTTCCTGGCTGATGTGAGGGTCAATGCCGTCGGGAACGAGGTTAATTACCACCGACTGCCTTTTAACCACCAGCTCAAGCTCACCAACCAGTTCCTTAAGGCGGGCAATAGTCCGGATACCCTTTATGGAATGGTCGGAGACCAAAAGCAGTTCATCGATATTCTGGGTGGTGCGGCGGCTCAGGTGCTCCATCCCCGCCTCATTATCCATCACCACGTAGGCATAGCTTTCGCTCAGTTTATCGGCGAATCGGCGCAGCATGAGATTGGGATAGCAATAGCACTCCGGCCCCTCGCCCCGTCCCATGGTAAGCAAATCCAGACCCTTGCTTTCGGTCAGAGCATCACTTATCTGGAATTCAAGATAGTCTTCCTTGGTCATTCCGGGCGGAATGTTTATCTTCTCCTCATTAAAAGAGGCAATGACGGAGCCAACCGTCTGCCCGACCTTCAGCCCCAGGCTATCGCCCAGGTTGGCGTTGGGGTCGGCGTCAATAGCCAGGATTGGGCTGGCGCCACTTCTCTGCAGGTAGCGAATAACCAGGCTGGCCAGTGAAGTCTTGCCGCTACCCCCTTTTCCCGCCACCGCAATATTAAAGTTCAAACCAAACCTCCGTCACCACTAGCGACTAAAACACCCCTTTGACCTTGCCTGTTTTGACATCAACATCAACCCTACGGAAGGCCGGGTCAGATGATGTCCCCGGCATCAGGCTGATTGCCCCGGCACAGGGGCAGAGAAATTTAGCCCCGGAATAGATAAGCACATCACGGATGGGCAGAGTCCACCCCTGGGGCACCCCCTTCACCGCCGGGTCATGGGTGAGACTCAAATGCGTCTTCACCATCATGGTGGTATAGTCATCATATTTACTATCCGACTCCAGCGCTTTGGCCTTACTCTCTGCCTCGGGCGCCCAGTCAACACCATTAGCCCCGTAGACCACCCGGGCAATCTTGTCTACCCGTTCCCTCAGTTTCATCTCCATCGGATACAGGAAGTTAAAATCATTCTCATCTTCGCTGGCTTCAATGACGGCATCAGCCAACTCCAGGGCACCATCACCGCCTTCAGCCCAATGGGTAGCGGCGGCACAGCGGGCGCCGGCGGCTTCGGCTGCCTTCCTGACCAGGGCAACCTCAGCATCAGTGTCAGTATGAAAGCGATTGATACAGACCACCGGCTTGATACCGGAGGTCTTGATGATATTAATATGGTGCACCATATTGGCAACGCCCTTCTCCAGCAGCCCCAGGTTCTCTTTGGTGTATTCATCAGGCAGGGGCAGACCGGCGACCACTTTGGGCCCGCCACCGTGCATCTTCAGGGCGCGGATGGTGGTGGTCAGCACCGACACATGCGGCTTGAGACCGCTGTAGCGGCACTTCACGTTCCAGAACTTCTCAAAGCCGATGTCAGCACCGAAGCCACTCTCGGTAACATGATAGTCAAACATCTTCAGACCAAGCCGGTCAGCAATGATGGACGACTGCCCCACGGCAATGTTGGCAAATGGTCCGGCGTGTACCATCAGCGGCTGATATTCCACGGTAGCGCAAAGGGTGGGGTTAATGGTATTGCGCATCCAGGCGGTCATCGCCCCGGCTACCTCCAGGTCAGCGGTGGTTACCGGGTTACCCTGCTTGTCAAAGGCAACGGTGATATTGGCCAGCCTCTCCCTCAGGTCAGCCAGGTCCCGGACAATGGACAGGATAGCCATCAGCTCGGAGCTGACGCTGATACCAAACTTGGATTCCATCAGGAAGCCGTCCATACGACCGCCGAGACCGATGATAATATGGCGCAGGCTCTGGGCACAGAAATCCATAATCCAGCCCATTTCTATTCTCTTCGGGTCTATATCCAGGCGGCGCATCTTGGTCAGCCGCTCCAGCTGTTCATCGTTATAATTACGCTCATGCTGCATTCGGGCGGTAAGCGCCACCATGGCCAGATTATGGGCGTTGTTAATATCGTTAATGTCGCCGGTAAGCCCCATAGAGAACTCGGTCAGGGGAATAAGCAGGGCATTACCACCCCCCGCCGCAGTCCCCTTAATATTCATGGTGGGACCACCTGAGGGCTGGCGGATGCAGCCGCCCACGTTCTTACCCCGTTTGCCCAGGCCCTCGATGAGACCACAGGTGGTGGTGCTCTTGCCCTCACCGAGCGGCGTGGGGGTTATCGCCGTCACCTCAATATATTTGCCATCCGGCTTATCTTTCAGGCGCTCGATTATCTTCAGAAAATCGAGCTTGCCGATTCGGCCGTAAGGCAGAATCTCGTCCTTCTCCAGATTCAGCTTCTGGCGAAACTCCTCGGGGGTGGGCATGTTTTCTTCGGCAGCCTCGGCAATCTGCCAGTCCTTCATTTTGGTTGCGTCGTAAGCCACGGGAACCTCCTTGGTTACTTCAGCCTGGTTACCCCGTGAGGTAACAAGGCTTGATAAATATTGCTCACTTCAGCAATGACCGCCTGGCTGGCATCAACAACTGAGGCGCTCGCCAGGTCAGCGTCAACGATTGCCTGGTCATAGGGAATAAAGCCCAGAAATTCAAAGTCGGGCAGGCTGGAGCGGATAAACTCTTCATCCGACTTGTTTCTGATTTTATTGCCCACCACCACCATACTGGCTAAACCAATATCGGTAGCCAGTTTTTTGATATTAAGCGCCGTTTCAATGCTCCGCCGCCCCGGCTCAACCACCACAATCAATTTGTCCACCGCCGTCGCCGTTGCCCGCCCCAGGTGCTCTATCCCCGCCTCCATATCCAGAATGACCACCTCATTTCGGGCTAGCAGCAGGTGGGAGAGCAATGCCTTGAGCAAGGCATTCTCCGGGCAATAACAGCCGGTGCCGCCCTTCTTTAGTCTCCCCATCCTCATTAATCTGATGCCGTCTTTCTTCAGGGCATACTTCTCCGGTATATCATCAACCTTGGGGTTTAACTTAAAATAGGGCGCCATCTGCCCGGGGCGGGCGCCGGTCCTCTCCGCAATAAGGTCTTCCATCTCGGCAATGGGGACAATCTTTTCCGGATGGGGGAAACCGAGGGTAGCCGCCAGGTTAGCATCAGGGTCAGCATCAATGGCTAACACCGAATAGCCAGACTCAGCAAATGTCTTAGCCAGGAGTGCCGTCAGCAGGGTCTTGCCCACGCCGCCTTTACCGCTAATGGCAATCTTCATTAAATACCTTTTCCCCGACTTACCAAAATAAAATCTCTATTCTGATGTCTGATGAGAAAACAAGGTCTGGCTTTATTTAATTAATAAGCGCTGACCGAGGCCAGTAAAACTGGCAAGGTCAGCGTTTACGGCTGCTTATTCATCAGGAATGAAAACCAAGTATAGCTTACCCAAAATTAAAAGTCAAGTAAAGTTTTTATTCAATCTTCTCCAGCCGGGCCAGACTCAACAGGAGCTTTTTTAGCCCCCACCCGCTGAAGACGACCACGGCTTCTCTATCATCCTTTACCTCCTGACAGCTCACCACCACCCCATCGCCAAACTGGGGGTGACGGACATGGTCACCCGCCTTTAACTCGGGAGTGGTAACCGCCGGAGCTTGAATCTTATCCCAGGCATAAATAGCCTCAGCTATCTGGCTCTCTTCGCCCGCCCACAAGCCACCGCTGGCCACCAGATGGGACGGAATATCGGCCAGGAAACGCGATGGAACGGTTGTTCCCGTCCTCCCCATCAGGCTACGGTGGAAGGCACGAACCAGGTAGACCCTCTTCTTGGCTCTGGTTATGCCGACATAGCACAGCCGCCGTTCTTCCTCCATCTGCTCCGGGGTATCAAAAGACTTGAAATGGGGCAAAAGTCCCTCTTCCATACCGACAATGAACACCACCGGAAATTCCAGGCCCTTGGCCTGATGCAGGGTAATCAGGGTTACCGCCGCCACACTCTCATCAAGCCCGTCAACATCGGACACCAGGGTTACCCCCTCCAGAAAGGCGGTCAGCCCCTCCCCCGGCTTCAAATCGGCATAGTCCTGGGCTACGGTGCGCAGCTCCAGGACATTCTCCCAGCGCTCCTCCCCGTTTGGCTTGGCCAGGATGTATTCTTTATAGCCGGTGCGCTTAATGACCAGATCTACCAGCTCAACCAGGTTCAGCTTCTTACCGGAAGCAATAAGCTCTTCGCTCAACTTCAGAAAGCCAGCCATTGCCCTGACGATACGGGGGTTGAGGGGAGGCGATTCATCCGGCTCAGGCCTGGTTGTCATCTTCAGTGCCTGATACTCCGGGATACCCTTAGCCCTTGCCCAGCCCGATAGCTCACTCAGGCTGCGCTGCCCGATGCCGCGCTGGGGGACATTGATGACACGGAGCAGGCTGATACTATCGGCTTGATTCTGTATCAACCTGAGGTAGGCGATAATATCCTTGACCTCCCGCCTCTCGTAAAAGCGGGTGCCGGCCACCAGCTTATAAGGCACCCCGTAGCGCATAAAAGCCTCTTCCAGGGCTCTCGACTGGGCATTGGTGCGGTACATAACGGCACAGTCACCCAGACTGGCTTCCCCCTTACCCACCAGGCGTTCCACCTCATTAACCACAAACTGGGCTTCCTCCATCTCGGTATAGGCCTCAACTACCGTGGTCAGCTCACCTTCTTCGTTATCGGTCCATAATTCTTTCGGCTTGCGCTGCTGATTTACCGAAATCACATTTGAAGCCGTCTCCAGAATTCGCTGTGTGGAGCGGTAGTTCTGCTCCAGAAAGACTATTTTCGCCTCCGGGTAGTCCTTTTCAAAGCTGAGGATGTTACGCAGGTCAGCGGAACGCCAGGAATAAATTGACTGGTCAGGGTCGCCGACGACGCATATATTGCGGTACTTGGCGCTGATTTGCCTGACCAGTTCATACTGGACCAGATTGGTGTCCTGAAACTCATCAACCAGGACATGCTGGTATCTCGTCTGGTATTTAGCCAGAATCTCAGGGTTATTCCGGAACAGCAGCACCACCTTCATTAATAAATCATCAAAATCGAGGGCACTGCCTTCGGCCAGCCGCTGCTGATAGCGCTCATAGACCCGCCCCACCACCTCCTCGAAGTAGCTGCGGTTGCGCTGCAGGTAGTCCTGAGGGGTCAGCATACGGCTCTTGGCGGCGCTAATGGCGGAGGCAATGGCGCGGGGGACATACTGTTTCGGGTCAAGGCCGACTTCCTGAATACTGCGCTTGAGCAGGCTGAGCTGGTCTTCTCCGTCATAGATGACAAATTTGGGGTCAACACTGATTGCCCTGCCGTCACGGCGCAAAATGCGGGCACAGATAGCGTGAAAGGTGCCCAGGGTTAAGTCCCCGACCGAACCGCTGACCAGCCGGGTCAGCCTGTCCGTCATTTCCCGGGCCGCCTTATTGGTGAAGGTGACCGCTATAATGCAGTACGGGCTGACCCCACAAACCTTGATGAGATAAGCCACCCGATGGGCGATAACCCTGGTCTTACCGCTTCCCGGACCAGCCAGAATCAGCACCGGGCCCTGGATTGCCTCTACTGCTTCCCGCTGCGCCGGGTTGAGCTCAGCTAGAATGTCCACTGCTAATCATTATAACCCTTCACTGCGGCGGGGTTCAAAAAATCAGCCGCCCAGAACTTGACAACTATCAGCCAAAAATTTTAAAATAATATATGCGAATATGCGCATATAAGATATATTAAGGAAAGGCTATGCAGGACTTAATTAAGGCAACCAAGGCGCTCTCTGATGAAACCAGGCTCCGCCTGTTAAATCTGGTGCTAGCTAGAGAGTGCTGCGTCTGTGAGGTGATGCAGGCCCTCAATATCTCCCAGACCCGGGCTTCGCGCAACCTGAAAGCGCTCCACGAGGCCGGCTTTCTCAAGCTGAGGAAAAACGGGCTCTGGTCGCTTTACTCGGTAGATGAAGAGGGTATGAGGGCACACTACCCTCACCTGCTCAGGGTAGTGAAAGGAGCCCTGCAGAACAACGCCACCGCCGCTAAGGATAGAGCGCGCCTGAGGAAGGCGGAGCGCCTCGGTCCCGGCTGTGTTGGCCAGCCGTGAGATAAGGGGATTTAGCCAAGTATGGAAATTTTCCTGGAGCTTCTCTTTGGCGGGCTTAACGCCCTGAAAGAGTATATCGCCCTGCATGTACTGACCTGCCTCATCCCCGCCTTTCTCCTGGCGGGCGGGATAGTCACTTTTGTCTCCCGGGAAGCCATTATCGGCTACCTGGGGGCGGCAGCCCGAAAGCTATCATCATTTGGCATCGCCGCCGGCGGCAGCTTCTTTGTCGCCGCCTGCTCCTGCACTGTTATTCCGGTCGCCAGCGGCATCTACTACGGTGGCGCCGGGATTGGGGCTGCCTTTATTCTGCTCTGGGTAGCCCCGGCAGCCAATATTCTGGCCCTGGTCTACACCGGCTCAATACTGGGCACCCAGATGGTTATTGCCCGGCTGGTAAGCGCCCTGCTTATGTCCTTTGTCGTTGGCCTGGTTATGGCCTATGCCTTCAGAAAGGAAGAGAAAAACCGCGTTTCCACCATCCAGATGAGCCGCGGGCCGCTAATGAGCCGGCATGGTGTAATCCTGCTCCTGCTACTGGTCGCCTGGCTCCTGGCCCCGAATTACATCGTGACCCAGGGGCCATACTGGCAGAAGGTAGTGGTCTGGGCGGTGGGTCTGATAATAGTCGGCGTTTATGCCGTGAAGGCTATTGATAAGGCTAAGATTAAAGACTGGCTCCGCGAAAGCTGGTGGTTTATGCGCATCATCTTTCCCCTGCTGCTGGTCGGCGTCTTTATCGTCGGCATTATCGGTGCCGTCCTGCCCCAGGCGTGGATTGAGACCTGGCTCGGCGGCGCCGGCCTGCGCCAGTCGTTTCTGGCTACCCTGATCGGTGCCGTCACCTATTTTGCCACCATGACCGAAGCCCCCTTCGTGGATACCCTGATGAACCTGGGTATGGGCAAGGGGCCGGCTCTGGCCCTGCTGCTCACCGGGCCGGGCATCAGCCTGCCCAACTGGCTGGCCATTGCCCGCGTTTTCGGCACCAAGAAAGCGCTGGTTTATATCCCGACCATCGTGGTATTGGGGACGCTGGTGGGCTGGGTGGCCGGGTTTATCCTGGACTAAATACTATAAGGAGGTGTCACAAATGATTATCGAGGTTTGCGGACCGGGTTGCCCCAGGTGCCAGGCAACGGAAAAAAACGTGCTTCAAGCCCTGAAAGAACTGGGTAAAGAGGCCGAGGTGGTCAAAATTAAAGATTTCAAAGAGATCAGCGCCCGGGGTGTGATGATGACGCCGGCGGTAATTATCGATGGCGTCAAGGCCTTTGAGGGCAGAATACCCGGTGCCGAAGAGATAAAGAGCTGGCTTCAGGAAAAAGCCTAGCGCCAAGCATCGGGGATAGAGGAATATTATGCTTGAATTCAAGAAAACGGCCGTTTCCCTTGATGAAAAAGAGCTCATGCAACTGGAGCAGATTATAACCGACCAAAACGAACGCGAGGCACTTAAGTTCCTGAAGAAAGCGGTTTATGACCAGATAATCCGCCTGCAGACCCAATGCCTTAAATCACATCTGGACACCAGCGGCAGTCCGGTAGATAAATTTAAAGAGAGCCGTAATAAATAA
>DATKYY010000002.1:0-6028 GCA_035528295.1 Dehalococcoidales bacterium
GGATATATGTTGAAGAGGGTGAAATGGTCGGCAAGGGGGAAGTGCTCGCCCAGCTTGAGACTGATGAGCTGGAGCTGGCATTGACTCAGGCAGAGGTAACGCTAGCCAGCCAGCAGGTAGCCGTAACTCAAGCGGAGTTAAATTTAGAGCAAGCCGAGTACAACCTGGACCAGGCGATGGAACTCTATACCTGGCCGGAGATTGAGGTAGCTGAGGCGGATGTGGACGATGCCGAAGCCTTTCTGGAATATGCCTTGGATAAGGGGCTATCACCGACCACCATCATCTATGCCCAGGCCAGGCTGGATGCAGCTGAGGCCAGGCTGGATGCCATGATCACCGATTATGACACCGAAGAAGTCGTTCTTGAGAAGATGAAAGTTGGGCTGGCCGAGCAGTCCCTTGAGCTAGCCAAGCAGAGTCTGGAGCAAGCTCGGCAGTCGCTAAAGTATGCGGAAAAGCAGCTCAAAGAGGCAGTTATTAGTGCCTCCTTTGCCGGTGTGGTCGCCGAAGTATATGCTGATGAGGGGGATGTTGTTCTGCCGCCAACCCTGACGACGCAGTCAATCATCTATCTGGTTGACCTGAGCACTATGGACTTGGATATGGATGTCGACGAGATAGATATCCCCGGCGTGAAAACAGGCCAGAAAGTGGTTATCACCGTCGATGCTTTGCCTGATGTTGAGTTTGAGGGTGAGGTGCTCACTATTTCCTCGGTGGCCAAGGAAGAAGCCGGCGTCGTAATCTATGAGGTTAAAATTGGCTTTGATGTTCCCGAAGTTACCGAGCTAAGGGTTGGTATGAGTGCCGATGTTGATATCGTAATGGAGGAAGCCAGTAATGTCCTGATACTACCTGACCGGGCTATCACCAAGGATAGCGAGGGTAATCCGGTAGTAATGGTCAAGGTTGGTGACCAGACCGAGGAAAGAAAGGTAGTTACTGGCTTGAGTGACGGTTTTTACACCGAGATTGTAGCCGGGCTCAGTGAGGGTGAGTCAGTCGTTCTGCCGAAGTAAGCCCGGTGAGCTAAATGAGAAATACCGCCTCTTTCGGGCCGGATAGGATTGAGGGAAATGATTGAACTGGATTCGGTTACCAAGATTTACCGCATGGGCAGGGTAGATGTGCCGGCACTACGCGGGGTGACCCTTAAGATAGATAAGGGAGAGATGCTATCTATCGTCGGCGCCTCGGGGTCGGGCAAGTCAACCCTGATGCATATTATCGGCTGTCTGGATAAGCCGACCACGGGCAGGTATATGTTTGATGGTAAGGATGTCCGTCAGTTTGGTGATAACCAGTTAGCCGAAATGAGAAACAAGAAACTCGGTTTCGTCTTTCAGGACTACAATCTTTTAACGCGGGTCAGTGCCGTGGCCAATGTTGAGCTGCCGCTTATCTATAGTGGTTTTCGGCAGAAGCGCAAGCAGGCTCTGGAGGCACTGGAGCGCGTCGGGCTGGGGGGAAGAGCCGGACATAAACCCACCGAGCTATCCGGTGGTGAGCAGCAGCGGGTGGCTATTGCCCGGGCACTGGTGAACAGCCCGGAGATTATTCTGGCTGACGAGCCTACCGGCAATCTGGACAGCGCCGTCACCGCCGAGATTATCTCTATTTTCCGGGAGCTTAACCGTGAGGGCATCACCGTAGTCATCGTTACCCATGAGGCGGATGTCGCCGCCCAAACCAGGCGCATCATTCGGCTCTTTGATGGCAAGGTGGTCAGCGACGAGAAGGTTGGTAAAACAACCGGTAATAAGGCTAGCGGTGGTAAGGCTGGCGGTGCTAATGCGGGCAGTAATAAGGCTGACTGTGGCGAGGTAGACGATGAAGTTTATTGACTCTTTCGTTATGGCGATAAAGTCGCTGATGGCGAACAAGATGCGCTCCTCGTTAACCATGCTCGGCGTGGTCATCGGGGTCGGTGCCGTTATCACCCTGATGGCGGTGGGCACCGGTGTCCAGGCGATGGTTACCTCAAGTTTTGAAGAGATGGGCACCGATGTCATCTATGTGCAGCCGAGTAATCCGGAGGCGCCGGGACTGGCGGCAATGGCCCCCGGCTATGCCGAGGTCAATCTTACTCTGGATGATGCCAATGCCATCGCCGACCTGCCTACGGTGACCGGGATTGCCCCGACCAATGAAAACTTTGTTGAGATAACCGCTGGGAACGAAAAATATACGGCCGTAATACACGGCAGCACCCCCCAGTATCTGGATACCTATAAATTTGGCATTGGCTCCGGGCAATTTCTTACCGACGTGAATATAGCCCGGCGGGATATGGTGGTGGTTTTAGGCAGCAAGGTGGCTGAGGAACTTTTTGGTGATGATGACCCGATTGGCCAGCAGGTCAAAATCAAGGAGAAGCGGTTTACCGTTATCGGCGTTATGGAGCCGAGGGGGGTCGCCTTTCTCGGCTTTAGCTGGGACGATCTGGCGGTGACCCCGATAACTACCTATCAGACCCGGCTCTTTTCCCAGCGCACCGCCGGCGGGGAAGATGCCATCCAGTCAATTGCGGTTCAGATGGCCAGTGCTGAGGATGTAGACCGGACCATAGCCGATATTGAAGAGCTGTTACGTAAGCGCCATAAAATTGACTCGGATGAAAAGGATGATTTTTCCGTGGTCACTCTGGAGCAGATGCTCGCTATATTCGGGCAGATAACCCTGGTCCTGACCCTGCTGCTGGGCACGATTGCTTCCATTTCACTGGTGGTGGGCGGTATCGGCATTATGAATATTATGCTGGTCTCGGTAACCGAACGGACCAAGGAAATCGGGCTGCGCAAGGCGGTCGGGGCGAAACGGCGAGACATCCTGCTTCAATTTCTGATTGAAGCGGCTATGTTGAGTCTGGTCGGCGGTGCTATCGGGCTGACCGGTGGCTGGCTGTTGGCCGAGGGGATTTCGCTTATTGACCTTGGTGGCTTTAAGCTCCAGGCGGCGGTATCGCCACTTATTGTAATCCTGGCTGTCTCGGTTTCGGCCTTTATTGGTATCGCCTCGGGCCTGTATCCGGCGGTGAGAGCGTCCCGGCTCGACCCGATTGAAGCTCTGCGCTACGGATGACATAATAGACTAAAAATAAGGGGGGCAAAGCCATGGGCTGGCTTGATATCGTCCTCATCATAGTGCTTGCTTTGGCTACCTTTCGGGGATTTAAGACCGGCATTATCAAGGCGGTAATATCGCTCGCCGGCGTAATTGTGGGTGTCATCCTGGCCGGGCGTTTCTACGCCCCCCTGGCCGGGCAGTTAGCCTTCGTTCCTCACGAAGGTATGGCTAAAATTATCGCCTTTGCCATCATACTGGTGGGGGTAATGGTGGTGGCCGGGGTGGTGGCCTCACTGATGAAGTGGGCGGCTTCGCTGGTGATGCTGGGCTGGGTCAATCACCTTGGTGGGGCGCTCTTCGGTCTGATGCTGGGGGCGACCTTTTGCGGTGCCATGCTCGCCACCTGGGTCAAATTTCTCGGTATCGGGGACACCGTGGCCAGCTCGGCTCTGGCCAATGTCTTACTGAATTACTTCCCCTTGGTGCTAAGCCTGCTTCCGCAAGAGTTTGATGCGGTGCGCTCTTTCTTTGAATAAAAAGACTACCCCGTAGTCAACCCTCCGGGGTAGTCTCTGAATAAGCTTTTTTATTCGGTTACTTGGGAAGGTCTTACGGGTTAAGTTTCTTGTATTTTTCCATCAATTGTTCTTTGGTTTCTTTGTGGCTCGAGTCAGGTACACAGCACATATCAACCGGGCAGACCTCGGCGCACTTTGGTGAGTCAAAGTGACCAACACACTCGGTGCACTTGTTGGGGTCAACGACATAAATGGTCTCTTCCTCCTTGATGGCCTTGTTCGGGCACTCCGGCTCGCAGGCACCACAGCTGATGCACTCATCGGTAATATAGTAAGCCATAAAAATCTTACCTCCTTCTTTTGCTCAATCAACTAGCTTTGGTAGTCTTTTTGCAACTGCTTCACATTTTGCTTTTCACCCTCTTTCTTAGAGCTTTAGCGACATGTTTCGGGACCAGGTCGCTGATATTACCACCCAGGTTGGCGGCTTCCTTGAGCAGGGTGGAGCTGAGAAACTGATATTCCACGTTGGCCATAAGGCAGACCAGCTCAAGCTCGGGGAAAAGTCTTTTGTTCATCATGGCCATATCAAATTCCCGCTCGAAGTCGGCGCTCATGCGCAGGCCGCGCACCATGGCTTTTGCCTTTACCTTCTTGGCAAAATTAACGGTTAGCCCACTGAAGGATTCTACCTCAACATTGGCTAACTTGGCAACCGCCTCTCTGGCCAGTTCAACCCTTTCCGCCACGGTGAACAGGGGCTGCTTATCGGGGGAATCATAGATACCAATGACCAGCTTGGCAAAGAGTTTGGCCGCCCTGGCCACAATATCAAGGTGCCCGTTGGTTATCGGGTCGAAAGTACCCGGGTAGATGGCAATCGTCAAGATTTAGCCTCCTTTTGGTATATGGCAATACAGCTATCACCATGGCGGTGCTCTTTGGTCAGGCTTAACTCGGCATAGCTCGAATCCAGAGAGAGGTGGGGGGAGTGGGTTACCACCAGAACCGAATCGCCGCCCACCAGTTTGGAGATGGCCAGCTGGTCTATCACCCTGCCGATGGTTGAGTTGGCATAGGGCGGGTCCATCAGAATGATGCCGTACACTTTATCCAGAAAAGAGATCGCTTTACTCACACTACAGCAGTAAACATGTGCCCGGGCGGTTAGTTTGGTCTTTTCCAGGTTCTGCCTGATTATGGCGCAGCATCTGGGCTCATGGTCTACAAAATCAACCCAGCCCGCCCCCCGGCTGAGCGCCTCAATACCCAGCGCCCCGCTACCGGAGAATAAATCAAGCACCAGTTCCCAGTTACGGGTAGTATTTTCCAGGATGGAGAAGATGGCTCCCCGGACTAGGTCGGTTGCCGGTCGAATAGCAACCCCTTTGGGTACTTTAAGTCGGTGACCTTTCGCCTCACCAGCAATGACACGCATTATTCGCTTTCGCTCTCACTACCTTTCGGCTCAGGCGCTCAGGGCAGGGACTTTTGGCTTTTTGACTTTGGTGAAATCAGCCAGGGTATTTGATTCGCAGACCTCGATGCATTTACCGCAGAGGGTGCATTTATCCTGGTCAATGATGGGGAGAGCTTTCTCCTTATCCCACTCGATGGCGTGTATTCCCTCTTCCTCGCAGGCCTTAAAGCACTTGCGGCAGTGGGTACAACCGTATTCGCATTTCTCCCTGCCCGGGATATCTTTGAGTGGTCCGTAGCTACAGAGGAAGGAAATCTTGGCCCCGGCCGGCACCAGCTCAATCAGGTCCAGCGGACATTCGGGTACACACAGGCCGCAGCCGTTACACTTCTCCGGGTCAATAACGACGATGTCTTTTTCCTCATCCCGGTAGATGGCGTCTTGAGGGCACACGTCAATGCAGTCGCCCAGGCCGGAGCAGGCATAGGGGCATTTTTTGTAGCCGTGGAGAAGCTGGGCGGCTCCCTTGCAGGTATTAATTCCGGAGTAATCGCAGATAACCTCTGATTTGCCGCCACAGTGGACGAGTGCTCTTTTGTTCAGGCTTTCGGTGTCAACGGTTATGCCGAGGGCGGCTTCGATTTTTTTCACATTCTCTTCGTTCTGAAGTAAGGTGGCGCAGGGGGCATTGCTGAGCTCATCCGGGTTCTTGACCACTGCCTGGGCGTAGGCGAAACAACCAGGACGGCCGCAGGCACCGCAGTCCATCCCCGGCAGGTGCTCGTTTACTTCCTCCATCTTCTCCAGCCCCTGCACCTTGCGCGGCACAACCACACTTACGATGTATATCAATATGGCGGCGGTGAGCCCGATTGCGGTTAGTATCAGCATCGTGATTAGCATCTATGACATCCCTCTCGAAACAGCCAGATGATAATTAATTTTAGGCCTGTTTATTGGCTCTAAACGCTCCGATTTCTATCTTAATTATATCACCCTGTCACCGTTTATGTCTAAAAGC
>DATKYY010000003.1:0-15872 GCA_035528295.1 Dehalococcoidales bacterium
GTAATTCTCCAGTTGGGTTAATCTCACCCGACCGATAGTGGGGATAAGGCTAAAGCCCACCCAGTATTTAATGTCTTTTCTATTCATTTCTGGCTTTTCTAGTGGCGGAGAGGGTGGGATTCGAACCCACGGTCGGGAAAACCCGACACGCGCTTTCCAGGCGCGCCTGTTAGGCCACTCCAGCACCTCTCCACGGACACATAAAAGAATTTTATTTTGTTAATGGCGGAGAGGGTGGGATTCGAACCCACGCTCCGCTAAACACGGAGACCGCTTTTCGAGAGCGGCACCATCAACCACTCGGACACCTCTCCCAGCTTTCAAATTCTACCTTAAACCTTATCCAAGGGCAAGATTACGGCTGGCCGATGTGATTTAAATCCGGTAGGGAATTTTCAGCTAAAATTTTAGATAGCCCTGATTAGGCTTGCACAAAGTGGTTTGGTTAAATATAATAGGTTGGCCCCAAAAGCTTTTCGTGGTCTAAAATGCTCAAGGAAGCTCCTACCAGAAAATGGTATAAGCTGAAAGCAGCTGAAGCGATAGGTGCCCTTAAGTCGGATTCCAACGGCTTGAGCCAGGGCGAGGTTGAGAAAAGACTGGCTGAGTTCGGCCCCAACGAACTGATAAAGAAAGAAAAGATCTCTCCCTGGGTAATCTTCCTCGAACAATTTAAGAGCTTCCTCATTGTTATCCTCCTTATTGCCGTCGTTCTCTCCGCTATCGTGGGCGAAATAGCTGATGCCGTTCTTATTGCCATCATTGTCATGTTCGCCGCTGGTTTGGGCTTTGTCCAGGAATACCGGGCGGAGCAGGCAATGGAAGCCCTGAAAAAAATGGCGGCACCTACCGCCTCAGTGTTGCGGGATGGCAAAGAAATAGAGATAGCGGCCGGGGAGCTTGTCCCCGGCGACATCATTCTTCTCAAGACTGGTGACCGGATGCCAGCTGATGCCCGCCTTGTGGAAGCGGTTAATTTGAGGACAGATGAAGCCTCCCTCACCGGGGAGTCTGTGCCTGTTGAGAAGACCGATGAGCCTCTGGAGGGTGATGTGGAAGTGGGCGACAGGCGAAACATGGTCTTCATGGGAACGGCGGCGGTCTATGGCCGGGCCAAGGCAATTGTTACCGCTACCGGCATGGCTACTGAATTCGGCAAGATTGCCGGTATGCTCCAGGAAGTCAAGGCAGAGAAGACCCCGCTACAGATTAACCTCGACCGGGTGGGACGTTATATCGGTATCGCGGCTCTTATCCTGTGTTTTGTCCTGGCCGGGATTGGCATCATGCGCGGGCATGGCATACTGGAGATGTTCATCTGGGGGGTTGCCCTGGCGGTAGCCGCCGTGCCCGAAGCGCTACCGGCGGTGGTGGTTATCAGCTTGGCTCTCGGGGTGAGGCGTATGGTGAAGCGCAATGCCCTGGTGAGAAGGCTGCCGGCGGTGGAGACCCTGGGCTCAACTACTGTTATTTGCTCGGACAAGACGGGTACTCTCACTCAAGACCAGATGACCATACGTGCCCTTTATGTTGACGGTAAGATAATGGAAGTCACCGGGACCGGTTATGAGCCTAAAGGGGAGTTTTATTGTAATGGCAAAACCATTGAGCCGGGCAAGGACTCGGCTTTAGAAATATTTCTCAGGGCAAGCAGTCTCTGCAATGATACCTGTCTAATTTCGGTTGATGGAGCCTGGGATGTTAAGGGCGACCCTACCGAGGGTGCCCTGGTCGTGATCGCCGCTAAAGGCGGTTTGCAGCAGGAAGAACTCAGCAAGCAGTCACCTCGCATCGGTGAAATCCCCTTTTCCTCAGAGACAAAAAGAATGACTACCGTCCATCAAACCGCTGAGGGAAAGACGGCCTATTCTAAAGGTGCGCCTGAGGTAATACTGAACTCCTGCCGCTATATTTATCGTGATGGCCAGGAAAAGGAACTAACCGCCAAGGATAAAGAGAGTATCGTGGGCGTTGCTCAGAATATGGCGACTCACGCTCTGCGTGTTTTGGGCGTAGCCTACCGGAAGTGTGCCGCTAATGTCTGTATTGACGAGGCTCTAGAGCAGGATATGGTCTTTATCGGTCTGGCGGGGATGATCGACCCGCCACGGGAAGAGGTTAAAGAGGCGGTAAAGCTGTGTGACCGTGCCGGCATAAAGTCGGTGATGATAACCGGAGACCATAAACTGACCGCAATTGCCATTGCCAAAGAGCTGGGTATTTATAAGCAGGGAGTTGGC
The DNA here is from genome assembly GCA_035528295.1 of Dehalococcoidales bacterium. Lineage (GTDB taxonomy): Bacteria > Chloroflexota > Dehalococcoidia > Dehalococcoidales > JAUYDJ01. The sequence continues at coordinate 2,241 of DATKYY010000003.1, forward strand.
TTTAGCGGGGCTGAGCTGGATGCTTTAAGCGATAAAGAATTCGATGACATGGTTGAAAAGATAGAGGTCTATGCCCGGGTCTCCCCCGCCCATAAGCTGCGTATCGTTGAAGCCCTGGTCAAGAAGGGGCATGTGGTGGCGATGACCGGGGACGGCGTTAATGATGCCCCCGCCCTGAAAAAGGCTGATATCGGGGTGGCCATGGGTATTACCGGCACCGATGTGACCAAAGAAGCGGCTGATATGGTGCTTACCGATGATAACTTTGCTTCTATTGTGTCGGCGGTGGAGGAGGGGAGGGGCATCTTTGACAATATTAAAAAATACCTGATGTACCTGCTTTCCTGTAATATCGGGGAAATCCTGGTGATGGCGGGCGCCATTCTTATCGGCCCGCTACTTGGGCTTCCCTACGGGGCAATACCCCTCATCGCCGTGCAGATTCTGTTTGTCAATCTGGTCACCGATGGCCTACCGGCTATCGCTTTGTCCATAGACCCACCGGCTCCCGATATTATGGAGCGAAAGCCACGACCGCGGGGACAGGGCGTCTTTACCAGACCGGTAGTAATCCTTATGCTCATCGGCGGCATATGGATAGGAGTGGTAACCCTGTGGTCATTTCGCTGGGCACTGGATATTGGCCGAAGCTTGACTGAGGCACAGGGTGTTTGTTTTCTCAGCCTGATTCTTATCCAGTTCTTCAACGCCTATAACTTCCGCTCTGATAAGTACTCCCTGCTCCAGATTGGTATCTTCAAGAATAAGTGGCTGAATATAGCGGTGGGCTCCCAGGTAGTGCTGATGCTCATTATTTTCTACGTGCCTTTCTTCCAGCCATTGTTCCACACCGTGGCCCTGGATGCTCAGGAATTAATCTGTGTTCTCCTGGTCTCTGCCTCTGTCTTCCCGGTCATTGAGGGAACCAAAGCCATTTTCCGATATCTGGAGAGGAAAGAGAAAGAGAAGCTAGCCTCACCAGTGATGTCCTGAATGGCTAATCCAGTGGCATGGTTCTGAAGCTAACCAAACTCATTATTATTGCGTTGGCATTGGCGATAAGGTAATATAAAAAAGTCTGCCCCTGTAGCTCAGGTGGATAGAGCACCAGCCTCCGGAGCTGGGTGCGAGCGTTCAAGTCGCTCCAGGGGCGCTTTTTATCGCCGATAGGGATAAAGATGGTCGATATAAACCAGCTAGTTGAGATAAGGTGGCATGGCCGTGGCGGCCAGGGAGCCGTTACCTCTGCCGAGCTACTGGCCCGGGCGGCCATAGACGAAGGCAAGTATGCCCAGGCCTTCCCCAGCTTTGGCCCGGAGAGGCGGGGCGCCCCGGTTTTGTCTTTCGTCAGGGTGGATAGCCAGCAGCCCATCAGGAACAGGGCCGGTATCCAGGAGCCCGATGTGGTGGTGGTGCTTGACACCACCCTTTTAGCCATTACCAAGATTACCGCCGGGCTCAAAGCTGACGGGATAGTGGTCATCAATACCCGGAAACCGGTGGCAGAGCTAAGGCGGGAGTTCGGCATCAACTGCCCGCTGGCTACCGTTGATGCCACCACCATTGCCCGGGAAGTCCTGGGAATTCCCATAACCAACACCACTATGCTGGGTGCCCTGGTTAAAGCCACCGGAATTGTTAAGCTGGAGTCCCTGGAGGAGCCGCTGAAACAGCGGTTTGGCCGTCTTGCCGAAAGAAATATTGCCGCCATGAAAAGGGCCTATCAGGAAACTTTGGTTGAGGGATAACGAGTTGCCTAAGAGTGAAAATGAACTTACCTGGCGAGACCTGGAAATTGGTGGCATAGTCACCGAGCCGGGTAATGCCAGCCAGTACCAGACCGGTGACTGGCGCTCGCAGAAGCCGACCTATGATTTTGACCGGTGCATAAAGTGCGGTCTCTGTCAGCTCTTTTGCCCCGAGGGTTGCATTGAGCCGAACGCGGATGGCCATTTTGAGGCTGATTTGTATTACTGCAAGGGGTGTGGCATCTGTGCTCGTGAGTGCTGGACCAAGGTGATAACTATGGTGGAGGAAGAATGATGGCCAAGAGAGTGGGCATGGAGGTATCGATAGCCATCAGCGAAACCGCCAAAATGGCTGATGTTGATGTGGTGGCGGCCTATCCGATTACGCCGCAGACTCATATTGTGGAGCACCTCGCCGAGCTGGTGGCCAATGGTGAACTGGATGCCGAGTATATCCCGGTTGAATCCGAGCACTCGGCAATGAGCGCCTGTCTGGGCTCCTCCGCCGCCGGGGCACGCACCTTTACCGCTACCGCCGGTCAGGGCCTGGAATTAATGCATGAAGTGCTCTATGTTGCCTCGTCAATGCGTCTGCCTATCGTTATGACGGTGGCTAACCGGGCGTTATCGGCACCGTTAAGTGTCTGGGGAGACCACTCCGATGCCATGGCAGTCCGTGATACCGGCTGGATTCAGCTCTTTGTCGAAAATGGCCAGGAAGCGGTTGATAATGTCATCTGTGCCTTCCGCATTGCCGAGGACCGGCGGGTCCTGCTGCCGGTGATGGTCCACCTGGACGGGTTTCACCTGTCCCATATGATTGAACCCATCCTCCTCCCCGAAACGGAGGAGGTAAAACGATTTATCCCGCCTTTTCAGTATCCCTTCCCCCTTGACCCGCTTAAACCGGTCAGCATGGGGGACTTCGGCCCGCCCTTTATCTATTCTGAAGCAAAATGGGCGCAGGAGGTAAACCTTAGAGAGGCGAAGGATGTCATTATTGAGTGCTGGCAAGAATTCGGCAAGCAATTTCAGCGCCACTATTCCCCGGTCGAAGAGTACCGGAGCGAGGGAGCTGATGTTTTGCTGTTAACCATGGGTAGCTATAGTGAGACGGCAGCGGCGGCCATCGATAAGGTCAGGGCGGAAGGTAAGAATATCGGTCTGGTGAGGCTCCGCTTATGGCGCCCCTTCCCCTTTGCTGAATTGCGCCAGAAGCTAAGCCAGGCCAGGGTTCTCATTGTGCTGGATAGAGCCCTGTCTTTTGGCGGACCGGCGGGGCCGGTCTGCTCTGAGATTAAGTCTGCCCTTTACGGTCAGGCTAAGCAGCCGAAGGTGGTCAGTTTCGTGGGTGGTCTGGGCGGTCGCGATATTACCGTGGCTGGATTTGAGGAAATAATCAGCCGGGGAATAGAAGTCGCCGAGAAGGGGAGCCGCAACGAATTTGAGATATTCGGGGTGAGGGAATAGATGGAAAAGTTTGCCGTTTATGTCCCCAAACTAATCACCAAAAAAGAAAACTTTGCCCCCGGGCACCGGGCCTGTATCGGTTGCGGTGAGGCGCTGGCGGTGCGGCTTGCCTGTAAGGCACTGGGCGATGATGTCATCATCACCAATGCCACCGGCTGCATTGAAATAATCTCCTCCCAGCTTCCCTATACCTCGTGGCGTCTTCCCTGGATTCATACCCTGTTTGAAAACACGGCGGCAGTCGCTTCCGGGATAGAAGCCGGCTTGAAGGCTATGGCCAGAAAGGGTAGGGGCCTGGCGGTGGAGGCTAAGGTGGTGGCTATGGCCGGCGATGGCGGCACCAGCGATATCGGGCTTCAGGCACTGTCGGGGGCTCTGGAGAGGGGGCACGACTTCCTCTTCCTGTGCTTTGATAATGAAGCCTACATGAATACCGGGATACAGCGTTCTTCGGCAACTCCCTATGGTGCCTCAACGACTACTTCCCCGGCAGGCAAGGTGAGTATCGGCCAGTCTGCCTGGAAAAAGAATGTGCCGGCTATTGTCGTCGCCCACAATGCGCCCTATGTGGCTACTGCCTGCCCCAGCTATCCCTTTGACCTGATGGATAAAGTTAAGAAAGGGCTGGAAACCAACGGCCCGGCTTATGTTCATATCCTCTCCGTCTGTCCCACCGGCTGGCGCTGCCTGCCTGAGTTAAGCGTCCGAATCGGGCGCCTGGCGGTGGAGACGGGTATATTCCCGCTGTATGAAGTGGAAAACGGTCGGTATAAGCTGAGCTTTGATTTCCCCAAGCTCAGACCGATTGATGACTATCTCAAGTCGCAGGGCCGGTTCAAGCACCTTTCCCCGGATGAGATAAAAAAGATTCAGGCCAGGGTCACCGAGGAATACCAGAAACTGAAGAAAATGGCAGCCAGAAGCTGAGGTTTTAATGGATAGAGTTGTCTTTAGCAGTTGGGGGGGTAATATTGTTGACAACCGCCGGAAGACGGCGGGATACACCCCGGTTGAAAATCTGGAGTTCCCCCTTGAGCATAACGGTCACCGGGTAAGGGCCTTTATGTCGTGGCGGGGGCTGGTGGTGGCTGATGAAAAGATTAATGTCGCCGATATGGCTCATACCTACCTGAAAGAAGTGCAGAAATTAAGCTGTGGCGAGTGCAGCGTCGGTTATCTCGGCATAAGGGTTATGCTGGATACCCTGACCCGGATTTTAGGCGGGGAGGGGACAGAAGAGGACATCGCCCTGCTGCGCTGGCTGGGTAATGGCATTAAAGAAAACACCAAGTGCGACTTCTGTGCCCTGGCGCTGACCCCGGTTCTGGATAGCCTGAAGTATTACGAGGGCGAATATACCAGGTTAAGTGCCGCCAAGGGAAGGGGAGCCAAGCCGGCTTACCTCACCCGAATTACCGCCCCCTGTATGGAAGCCTGTCCCGCCCATCAGGACGCCCCCGGCTACATTGAGCTAATCAGCAACCGCAGATACGAAGAGGCGCTGGCGTTAATCAGACAGACAAATTGCCTCCCCGGCACAATGGGGCGGGCCTGTTTCGCCTTCTGTGAGGAGAACTGCACGCGGGGGGATATTGATAAGCCAGTCTCAATCAGAGCCCTGAAGCGGGTTCCGGCTGACTATGAAGTTACCGCTGATTTGGAGCCTGAGGCTAAAGTAAAGAAAGCTGGCGGAGATAAGGTAGCCGTCATCGGGGCTGGCCCCGCCGGGCTGGCCGCCAGCTACAATCTGGCATTAAAGGGCTACCGGGTTACCATCTACGATGAGCAGCCCTCGGTCGGCGGTATGGCCTGGGTGGGTATCCCTGCCTTCCGCCTGCCCCGCAATGTCCTGGGCAGGGAAGTTGACATAATAAAAAAGCTGGGCATAGATGTCAAGCTTAATACCAGAGTGGGTAAGGATATAAGCCTGGAGCAGCTCTTAAAACAGGGCTTTAAGGCGGTATTTATCGCTACCGGCGCCCATGCCGGCCGGGAGCTGGGTATTGAGGTTGAGGGTGGGGGAGTGGTTGATGGGGTGGAGTTTCTGCGTGATGTTAATATGGGCCAAAAAGTGGCCGTCAAGAAGAGGGTGATTATAGTTGGCGGGGGTAATGTCGCCATTGACTGTGCCCGGACCTGTTTGAGGCTGGGCTTTAAAGAAGTAACTATCCTCTACCGGCGCTCGCGGGCGGAAATGCCGGCCCGAGGAGAAGAAATTGAAGCTGCCGAGGCAGAAGGGGCCAAGATTCATTATCTGGCGGCTCCGGTTAAGGCGTTAACCGAGGGCGGTCAGGTTACCGGCGTTGAGTGCATCCGGATGAAGCTGGGTGAGCCGGATGATAGCGGGCGCCGACGCCCCATCCCGATAGAAGGCTCCGAATTTACTATCGGCACCGATATGATAATCCCGGCCATCGGCGAGAAGCCGGACTTATCTTTAATTGAAGGCAAATCAATAAATATTACAAAGTGGGGCACCATCGTGGTTGACGCACCTACCGGTCAGACCAGCCTGCCCGGGGTTTTCGCGGGCGGTGATTGTGTTTCTGGCCCGGCGACTTTGGTTGAGGCGATTGCCGCCGGCAATAAAGCCGCCCGGAGTATTGACCGGTACCTGAAATCGGGCAGGGTAACCCCGCCTGAGGAACAGGTGGTTGAGGACTGGCTTCACGATGTCGCCCTGAGCCACCAGCGGGACGGGAATGTTGTCGCCAAGAAGGAGCGCCAGTCGCCGGAGCAGCTTCCCGTAGCGAAAAGAAAGCGTGGTTTTGATGAGGTGGAGCAGTGCCTGACCCTGGAGATGGCGGCTAAAGAGGCAGAGCGTTGCCTGCGCTGCTACCGGGTGATGCTGCTGGCGGTAGACGGCAAGAAGTAAATTACTGAGTGAAGGCTGATGATTAAGCTGACCATTGATGATAAAAAAGTTGAAGCCGAAGAGGGCTGGACGATTCTGGATGCGGCCAAGCAGGCCGGCATACGTATCCCCACTCTCTGCTCTCATGAGTCACTCAGCCCGGCTGGCTCCTGCCGGGTATGCACCGTGGAAATAGCCGCTAACGGCGCCAAGAGCCTGACCACGGCTTGTGACTATCCGGTAGAGGCCGGGCTTAAGGTCAGCACCAGTTCGGAGAAGGTGAAGGAAGCCCGCCGGCTGGCCGTAGAGCTGCTGCTTGCCCAGCGTCCCCACTCATCCCGGCTCCAGGAACTGGCCCGGAAGCTGGGCATTAAACAGCCCCGTTTTGTCCTGGCGGAGCAGGAGTGTATTCTCTGCCAGCTATGTGTCAGAACCTGTCAGGAACTTGTCGATGTTGAGGCGATTACCTTTGTGGCTCAGGGGAAAGACCGGGATGTGGCTGAGCCAACCGTGGTGCATTCGCTGGATAAGTGCATCGGCTGCGATGCCTGTGCCTATGTCTGTCCCACCGAATCAATAACGGTGACTGATATCGGTGATACCAGGACGATAAACACGCCCAGCGGCAAGCTGGAGTTTAAGCTAAAGCAGTGTCAGGTCTGCGGTAAGTACTGGGCTCCGGAGAAACAGCTGGACTACATTATCGAGAAGTGGCACCTGGAGCCGGAGCTCTTCGCTACCTGCCCCGACTGCCGGGACTAGGTTGACCCTTGAGTCAGCGCCTTGTTATACTCTAACGGCGGGGTGTAGCGCAGTTGGGTAGCGCGCAGCGTTTGGGACGCTGAGGTCGGAGGTTCAAGTCCTCTCACCCCGACCATTTTCAGACTGTCTGTCACCAGACTGGCTTCTTTTTCCTGACCAGAGCCGGTTCCTTCTCTAATGCTGGCTGATAGAACTCAGGCAGGTTCTCTATTTCGCGCAGGTAACCGCACTGAAGGCACTGCTCAAACCATCGGTGTTCCAGACTATCCAGAAAGACGTCACCCCCGCACTTGGGGCAGCCCTTTAGTTTCCACTTTGCCATCTTTTGCCTCACTTGTTAGCCTTAATCTCAAGTATTTTAGGTCAGGCGCTAGCTCTTGTATGTGACTTTTATCGCAACCAGTAATTGCCCTGAGATAAACTTTTCGCTATTATATTAACGAATCAGGGCAGGATAGGTTATGACGGTAAAGATAGAACTGCTGAAAACGGCTTGCTACTTCACCAAGCTGGATGAGGCCGCTCTGCAGGCGGTAAGCCGTTTTATATTCGTCAAGCAGGTCCCGGCGGGCGAGGTTGTCCTGTGGGAGGGGGAGGAGGATGAGGCCACCTATTTTGTCATCAGCGGGCAGCTGAAGCTCTTCGCGACATCGGCTGAGGGGCGGGAGTTTATCGTCCGCATCGTCTATGGCGGGGACTCCATCAACGATGATGCCACCTTTGATATAGAACCGAGCAAGTTGAGCGCCATGACGCTGAGCCCGGTGGTGCTTTATGGGTTGCGCAAGCCAGACTTAGTCAGGATTCTGCGTGATTACCCGCTGGTCAGCCTGAATATTGCCAATGTCCTGGCGGCCCGGCAGCGCTACCTTGTCCAGCTGGCTACGGAACTGGTCTTCAAGAATGTCACCGGCCGGTTGGCCCGCCTGCTTTTGGAAAGGGAGAAGCAGGCACTCAGCGGGGCGGAGAATGTCAGGGTTACCCAGCAGGAGATGGCGGCTATGATCGGGACGGTCCGGGAGATAGTCTCTCGCTCGTTGCGAGAACTGGAGGCGATGGGGGCAATCAGTATGAAAAACAACCAGATAATTATTACCAGTCGCGAACGATTACTGGAATTAAGCCGTTCCTAGCCCCGGGCTGTGACCAAAATCATAGACGGGAGCAGGGTGCTTGAGATAGTCTAAAAATAGACGATAAGGTGAGCTAAAAATGAAGGTGATGCCGGAACTGAATATTGAATTGTGCGATGGCTGCGGCTTGTGTATCATAGCCTGCCACGGCGGGGCTATTATTCCGGAAGATGACCGGGTGCGTATCGAGTTGAGCGAAGACTGTGATTTCTGCGGAGTCTGTGAGGCGGTCTGTCCGCAGCAAGCCATTACCTGTTTTTATCTCATTGTCCCCGCTTGAGTAAATCTAAAGCTCTTTTCCGCAAAGAGTTTGAGGCAAACGTCGACCACCTGCGGGTCGTAGAGGGTGCCCCGGTTCTGTGAAATCTCGGCCAGGGCTTTATCAATGCCGCGGGCGGGGCGGTAGGGGCGGTGGGAGGACATCGCCTCGACGACATCAGCTACCGCCAGTATCCTCGCCTCAAGGAGGATATCTTTAGCGGATAGACCGGAGGGATAGCCGGAGCCGTTGCTTCTTTCGTGGTGTTGAAAGACAACCGGCGCCACCGGCCAGGGAAACTCTATTGTCTTCAGTATGTTATAGCCGGCTTCAGGGTGGGTCTTAATCATGTTGAATTCAATCTCGGTTAACCGGCCCGGCTTGGTCAGAATCTCACTCGGTATGTTTATCTTGCCGATGTCGTGAAGGGTGCCGGCAACCCGTATTTCCTTGATTATTTCTTTGCCGAGTTTCATTTCTCTGGCGATGGCACAGGCAAGCTGGGCCACCCTCTGCTGGTGACCGGCGGTATATGGGTCACGTAGCTCAGCAGTTGCGGCAATAGCTTGCGTAATCTCCTCAATCAGTTCTCGCAGCTTCTCCGAGTAGCGTTTCAGTTCTTTCTCAGCACGTTTGCGTTCGGTGATTCTGCCTAACTGCTCAGCCACGGCGCCAATAAGTAGCCTTTCTTCTTTCAAAAATGGTCCCTCGTCAGCTTCTGGTTTTTGCTCAAGGTAAGTAATCTCAACGGTGCCCGCCTTTGCCTTGTTTACTTTAATATCTGAAGATTGCTGCCACCTGGTCTTGCGGTAGTTGTCGGTCTTGAATTCCTTGCTATCAATAGTGATCCTGCTGGCGGTAATCTCGGGGTATTGCCACGCTTCCGGAAGCAGATTGGCTACTTCCTGATATATTTCTTCAGGTGGGCTACCTATTTTTTCGATAAGGTTAAGGTTAGTCAACCCGATACCGTAAAGGCAGTTGAGTTCTTTCACCCGTTTATTTAAATCGTACTCAGCGCGCTTGCGTTCGAATAGCTCCTGCTGTGCCGTCTGGTATAGCCTCCGGTTCTCCATGATTAGGTGCTGCTTTTCCAGTTCCTCCCTGACCATGGTCAGCAGTTTATCCATGCTTAAGGGCTTGGTAATATACCCCGATGCCCCTTCGTTTAGCGCCCGCACCGCGTTGTCTACCGAGGCGTAAGCGGTGACTATAATCATCACCATGTCAGGGTGTATTTCTTTTAAAGGTGCGATTAGCTCTATCCCCTCCATATCGGGCAGCCTGATGTCCAGCAGGGCCAGATTGTAAAATCTCTGGCGTGCTTTCTCCAGTGCCTCACGTCCGGTTCGGGCTATCTCTGTCCTATAACCCTTCTTGTTCAGCATGAGGGTCAGGATATCGCCGGTGCTCACATCATCATCAACGATAAGGATGCTTTCTTTCTCGTCCAACCCTCTTTCTCCCCGTCAGCTACTCTTTATTTCGGGTATCGCCGAGCCATACTTAGCCGCTTCATCCACCCCGGAGCGGTTCGGGCAATTTTGGTGACTCCGGACGCCTCCAGTTCGGCGTTTTTACGGCATAAGTCCAGTAATTCAATTAGAGACGTCTCCTTTTTAACTTCAGCCCTCAATTGTGCCTCCTGAAGCAAAGTTAACCCCGGTTAAAGAATAATACTATTGTCAATAATTTGTCAACTATTTTGACAGCTGACACAAGAGGGCAAATATAAATTCAGGCGGGATAGCATTTTTATTTCCCCAAAAGTCGGCTAGATAAGGGCGCCCCAATTAATGTAGAATTAATCTGATGAAAAAGTTTGAATTAGTAGAGCATACCGCCGATACCGGATTGATTGCCTACGGCCATAATCTGGCAGAGGCGTTTGCCAACGCCGCTTACGGTCTTTTTTCAATTATGGCTGAGCTTGACGGGGTACGCGAAGTTGAGTCACAAACAGTGGCGGTAAGCGCTGAAGATACCGAAGGCCTGCTGTTTAACTGGCTCAATGAGCTTATTTATGTCTTTGAGATGGAAAAGCTACTGCTGAAGAGATTTAACATCACCGAATTCGGTGAGCGTCGGCTTAAGGCGGAGTGCTGGGGTGAGAAGTATGACCCCTCCCGGCACCAGCTTAGATCGGGGGTAAAATCAGCCACCTATCATATGCTCAAGATAGATAAGGACCAGGTGCGGGTTATCTTTGATGTTTAGGAGGTGAGGGTTATGAGTCCTTGGTCTGGACCTCTGCAAAAAGTGGACGATTACCGCTGGCGCATACCCAAAAGTTATAAATCCGGCATGCGAGTTGACGGCCTGGTATTTGCCAGCGAGGAAATGGTTGAAGTAATAAAGCAGGAGCAGTCCCTGGAGCAGGTGGCTAATGTTGCCTTTTTACCCGGCATCGTCAGCTATTCCCTGGCGATGCCTGACATTCACTGGGGCTACGGCTTCCCCATCGGCGGGGTAGCCGCAATGAGGATGAGTGACGGGGTGGTGTCACCGGGTGGGGTTGGATTTGACATAAACTGCGGCGTCCGGCTGCTGCGCACTAATCTCATGGAGGCAGAAGTCCGCCCCCGGATAAAGGAGCTGGTGGACGCCCTTTACCGCAATGTCCCCTCCGGGCTGGGCTCGGAGGGCAAGATCAGGCTGAGGCACGGGGAGATTGATGAGGTTCTGGTTAAAGGCTCGCGGTGGGCGGTGGAGAAGGGGTATGGCCGCCGTGACGACCTTGAGACTACCGAGGAGGGGGGTGAGATGGCGGCGGCTGGGCCGGAGCATGTCAGCCGGCGGGCCAAAGAGCGGGGTGTCCCCCAGCTGGGTACTTTGGGATCCGGAAACCACTTCCTTGAGGTTGCCGTGATTGACCAGATACAGGACAGTGCCACCGCCAGGGACATGGGCATTAGCCAGACCGGGCAGATTATGCTGCTGGTTCACTGCGGCTCAAGAGGGCTGGGACACCAGGTCGCCGATGACTACATCGGGGTGATGGTGAGCGCCATGAAGAAGTATAACATTGAGCTGCCTGACCGCCAGCTGGCCTGTGCCCCGATTGACTCCCCGGAAGGGAAGAACTATCTGGCGGCGATGCGCTGTGCCGCCAACTATGCCTGGGCTAACCGCCAGTGTATTGCCCACTGGGTGAGGGAGTCCTTCTGTCAGGTATTGAAGAAGACCGAAGAGGAAGCCGGGCTGGAGCTCATCTATGATGTCTGCCACAACATTGCCAAGATAGAGACGCATGAAGTGGATGGCAAAAGGGTTGAGCTTTGTGTCCACCGTAAGGGGGCGACCCGGGCTTTCCCGGCGGGCCATTCCGATGTTCCCAAAAAATATGCCGGCATCGGTCAGCCGGTATTGATTCCGGGGGATATGGGGCGCTACTCCTATATCCTGGTGGGCACCGAGCAGGCAATGAAGGAGAGCTTTGGCTCGACCTGCCACGGCGCCGGCCGGCTGAAGAGTCGGACCGCCGCCAAGCGTGAGCTCAGGGGTGAGGACGTGCTCAGAGACCTTGAGTCCCGCGGCATAACCGTCAGAACGGGCAGCCTGAAGGGTCTGGCTGAAGAAGCCTCTCAGGCTTATAAAGATGTGGAGTTGGTGGTCGGGGTAGTCCATAATGCCGGCATCTCCCGGATTGTGGCCCGGACCAGGCCCATCGGGGTGATTAAAGGCTGATATACCTTTGACAAGGGGTGGGGGTAAGGCTAAAATAGATGTCGTCTAGCGGGAGTAACTCAGTTGGCAGAGTCCCTGCCTTCCAAGCAGGTTGTCGCCGGTTCGAGCCCGGTCTCCCGCTCCATGGGCTCGTAGCTCAGCGGTAGAGCGTCCGGCTCATAACCGGGTGGTCGCAGGTTCGAACCCTGCCGAGCCCACCACGAAATCTCCTGTTTTGCTTAACTTTTTTCATTGAATTGAATTCACGTCTTGGAAAAATGAAAACTAAGAATAAAACGAACGCATCCTACGGTAATATGGAAGTAGTTTATCAAATAGCTTTTCAACCTGTAGCTCGATTTGCTTATATTCCTTATCCATTATTACTAACAAATCTCTTTTGGTGTGTATTTCGAGGAATAGTTTTAGCGCCTCTTTCACGTCCTCCTTGGTCTCAAGGCCTAACTTAATAGCCATATTGATAACATCGACTTCAGCAAATGTCCTTGATTCAATTGGCAACTTAATCCGTTCTCCTCGGTGTACTAAGAAATTCTTACCTTCACGGTGTTTGTGAGTAATATTACTTAGCTCCTTAAGAATATTACGTACTCCTGTACCGGCCAGCCGGGTATTGTTGTAGACCGTGCTGTAGGAGCATTTCTCATAAGGGGTCCCCATATCGAATATATCATTCGTCAATAACAAAGCAATCTCAAGAATACTCTGGTACACTATTGCATAGTGCTCGTAGTTATAAACAATCCACTCTTGCAATAATACGCTTTTCTCTTCATTCTTTTTCCTATAAAGAGAGCGCCCAATCATATTCCTTATGTCCCTTAGCCTGTCAAAGGCTTCCCATAATCTGTTACACCAATAGTATGAACCATACTCATACCGTTGCTTTGGTGAAAACTCATGACTAGGACTAAGTCCCAAAATAACTTGATAACCTTCTCTTCTTATACGCTCCTCAATTGCCGGCATTGCCCACACCCTTACGTTTTTAAATAGTTCATTATATAGCTGATGTTCAATGACTGCCATTCGGAAACCCCCTAAACCGCTACTATTATAACTTCAGAGAGCCTAGCTTAATAGCCTAATGCCAATGCTCACATACTGGGCTCGTAGCTCAGTGGCAGAGCGGTCGGCTCATAACCGATTGGTCGCAGGTTCGAATCCTGCCGAGCCCACTTCTATTTTGTTTAATACTCTCTCCTTACGGTGCTTCATTCAGCTCGTAGGTTATTACGGCGCCCATTATCCGGTATTTATTACCATCCCACGAATCGTTATAAGCGCGTAGGCTATAGCTGTTTCTGGAATTATCAACAATGTGATTGCAGGTGGCGACTCTAGATTCGTAGCCTGTTGCATCAGAGGTGTCTACCTCGGCTATAGTATAATCGTTACTCTTGGACAAGACTAAATATTTAAGCGATACTAAAATATCACTAATATAGGAGTTGTCGAAGAAAAACACCTGAAATTTGGTAATCTTGGCGCCGTGTGGCAGCTGTACCGGGGCAACCAGCTCCGCCTCCCCGGTTTCGATGAAGACCCCCCACTCTCCACCGGCAGTGGAGTAGTCAACGTTCCGGTCCGGGACGAAAGCTTCGGCTGGGATGGATAAGTAATAGGTTCGCGGCGAAGAATAACTTACCTTGGTCGTGTTTATTATCCCGTCGAGTTCAATATCTCCCGCCATTTCCAAGCTAACCGGCGCATTCTCTT
>DATKYY010000004.1:0-4019 GCA_035528295.1 Dehalococcoidales bacterium
CTGACCCCAACGGCCTGAACCGCGGGTCTGATGAATCGGCTGAGGTGGTCAAGAAGGTAGCTGATGCGGTTGATGTGCCCCTGATTGTCTGGGGAACGGCAAATCACGATAAGGACACCGAGGTGCTGGGAAAAGTAGCTGAAGTCTGCCAGGGCAGGGACCTGATTATCGGACCGGTGGAAGATGGGGACTATAAGAAGATTGGTGCCGCCGCCATCGGTTATCAACACACCGTGATTGCGTCAACGCCGATAGATGTTAACCTGGCCAAGCAGCTCAATATCCTGCTCGGCAATCTCGGCGTTGCCGATGACAAGCTGGTCGTTGACCCGACTACCAGCAGCCTCGGCTATGGCATTGAGTACTGTTACTCGGTAATGGAAAGAATGAGGGTGGCTGCCCTGACCCAGCAGGACGAAAAGCTCCAGTTTCCCATTATTTGTAATATCAGCAAAGAGGTGTGGAAGACTAAAGAGACCAAGATTCCGGAAGGGGAGGAGCCCGCCCTTGGCGATGCCAAAAAGAGGGGCATCCTGCTGGAGGCGATGTCGGCCATGGTCTTGCTGCTGGCGGGGGCAGATATACTCGTCATGAGACACCCGGAAGCAATAAGGCTGATTCGGGAAATGATTACCGAATTGACCGCCGCCAAGAGTGGAAAATAAAACTTGACAAATTAATCCAGAGAAAGAATAATAGTTATTGTTACTATTTATAATAGACAGGATTTACAGAGCATCGTGCCCAGGAAATCGAAACAAAAAGACTCTATCCTTAGGGTAGTCAGGGAAACAGACTCCCACCCTACGGCGTTATGGGTCTATGAGCAGGTGAGGCAGGAAATCCCCAATATTAGCCTGGGGACGGTCTACCGTAACCTTAAATTGCTGAAACAGGAGGGAAAAATCTCAGAGTTGGCTCTGGCTGGCACCCTGAGCCGGTTTGATGGCCGGGTTCCGGGCCACTATCACTTCCGCTGTGAAAAATGCGGACATGTTTTTGATGTTGACCAGCCGGTGCATAACGAGCTAAATCAGAGGCTTATCGCCAGAACTGGCTTTAAGGTCTCTTATCATATATTGGAGTTTCGCGGGCTTTGCCCGGATTGCCAGTGATTACTGAAGATGGCGAAAACCAAAGAGTGGAGGAGTAACAGGATGGCAAGAGCAAAAGACAAGAGCATTGATAGCGCGACGATTAAGATGCTGGAAAAAGCGGAAAAAGAGAAAGTTTATACTGTCTTTGATAGGGCGGAAGTAATACAACCCTGCCCGGTGGGCATGGTGGGCAGCTGCTGTAAGCATTGCAGTATGGGGCCATGCCGGGTATCTTTGCCCGCCGGGGGCATGGAAGCGCCTGAAGAAAGGCGATTCAGGATTGGCGTTTGTGGCGCCACCGCCGAGACTATTGCCGCCCGCAACTTCGCCCGGATGATTGCCGCTGGCTCAGCGGCCCACAGCGACCACGGTCGGCGGGTAGCTGAAGCCTTTCTAGCCGTAGCTAAGGGGGAAGCCCCCGGCTATGAGATTAGGGATGAGCAGAAGTTACTTCAGCTGGCACTGGAACTCGGTGTTGATATCGGCGAGCGCACCAATCAGGAAATAGCCGTTGATGTTGGCGAAATCCTGATGAAAGAGTTTGGCAGGCAAGAGGGTGAATTGCTCTTCCTGAAGCGGGCGCCATTAAAGCGCCAGGAGCTGTGGCGGAAGCTGGGAGTTGCCCCTAGAGGCATAGATAGAGAAGTCGTGGAGATAATGCACCGCACCCATATGGGGACGGACCAGGACTATCAGGACTTGCTCAAGCAGGGGTCAAGGACAGCCTTGGCCGATGGGTGGGGCGGTAGCATGATTGCCACTGAACTTCAGGATGTTCTGTTTGGCACGCCGGCCCCGGTATTGGGCCAGATAAACCTGGGGGTGCTGAAAGAGGATGAGGTCAACCTCATCATCCATGGTCATGAGCCGCAGCTGGCCGAGATGCTGGCAGTAGTATCTCAGGACCCGGAGATGATTGAATACGCCAAGTCCAAGGGGGCGAAGGGAATAAATCTGGCCGGTATGTGCTGTACCGCCAATGAAATACTGATGCGTCACGGCGTGCCCATTGCCGGTAACTTCCTGCAGCAGGAGCTGGCTATAGTTACCGGAGCGCTGGAGGCGATCGTGGTTGATGTCCAGTGCATTATGCAGGGGCTGGCTGATGTCGCCCAGTGCTACCATACCAAGGTCATCACCACCGACCCCCGCGCCAAAATAGCGGGCGCTACTCATATGGAATTTGATGACCTTAATGCCGTGGAGACGGCCAAGGCAATCGTCAGGGCAGCCATTGATAACTTCCCCAATCGGGGCAGGAATATCCATATTCCCACGGAGAAGACCGACCTCATCGCCGGCTTCAGCCACGAGACAATCAACTACCTGCTGGGCGGGCTATATCGCGCCTCTTACCGCCCGCTGAATGACAATATCATCAACGGCCGAATCAGGGGGGTGGCCGGGGTGGTTGGCTGTAATAATCCCCGGGTCAAGCACGATGATGTTCACGTGACCATGGTCAAGGAGCTGATTAAGCATGATGTTCTGGTCATCCAGACCGGCTGCAGTGCTATGGCCTGTGCCAAAGCGGGCTTGATGGTTCCTGAAGCCGCCCAGTACGCCGGTGAAGGACTGGCTTCGGTATGTGAAGCGGTGGGCATTCCACCGGTGCTGCATATGGGTTCCTGCGTTGATAACAGCCGAATCCTGATTGCGGCCACGGCCATGGTCAAGGATGGCGGCCTGGGTGATGACATCAGCGACCTGCCCGTAGCCGGGGCGGCGCCGGAGTGGATGAGTGAGAAAGCCATCTCCATCGGTCAGTACTTTGTCGCCTCGGGGGTATTTACCGTATTCGGGGTCAACTGGCCGACTCTGGGCAGCAAAGAGGTGACCGATTTCCTGTTCAAAGACTTTGAGGCGATGTACGGTGGCATGTGGGCTTTTGAGCCAGACCCGATTCGGGCCGCCCACCTTATGATTGAGCATATTGATAAGAAGCGCAAGGCGCTGGGCATTGATAAGGCCAGGGAGAGGGTTCTCTACGATATGGAGATGAGACGCGAGCTGGCCGGGGCCTAGGCTCCAGAGTTAACCAAAATGGGGGGTTAGATTAGATATGTCGAAGATTATTGCCTCAGCCGCAATCAGGGGAGCCCATAAAATCGTCGCCCGGGCAGAGAAGGATTGGCAGGAGGCGATGGAAAAATGGGGCGCCAATGAGCCGGTGGGCTTTCCCGGTACTGCCTATTATCTGCCGGTAATCTATGGTATTACCGGTCTTAAGGTAGAAAAACTGGGGGATATGGAGGCGGTGCTGGCCAGGTGCAAGTCTATCCTGCCACCGCCGGTAAGAGAGGAGCACCCCTTACCCTATCTCGCCCCGGCCCTTGATGCCGGGATGGTTACCTTCTTTGCCGAGGAGCTCATTGAGGCGATTAGATATCTGAAACAGCCCGATTTCTATACCAAGCAGGAAGATGTCACCGAGGACAATATCTGGCTGGGTGCCGCTGATGATGTTATCCTGAGAAAGCGGGGCATTGAGTTCGTTGACGGCACCGCACCCGGTTTTGCCGCGGTATTGGGGGCGGCACCGAACCAGGGAATAGCTGCCAAGATTGCCCAGGAGCTTCAGCAGCGAAACCTCTATGTCTTTATGGCTGGCGAATATAACGGCAAGCGATTTGCCGAGCAGCTGGTTAAGGCCGGGGTGCAGATTGGCTGGGGAACCCGCCTGGTCTCCTTCGGGCCGGACACCAGCGCCACCGTGTTTGCCATGGGTTTTGCCACCAGAGCAGCGATGTCTTTCGGCGGTGTTGAGGCGGGCGACTTTCGCAAAATCCTGATTTACAATAAAGACCGCATTTTTGCCTTTGCTTTGCCTCTGGGCTATGTTACCGATGAGTGGTATGCCAATGCCGCCGGGGCAATCAACTGGGGGTTCCCGGTTATTGCCGATACCCCGATACCCGAGGT
>DATKYY010000005.1:0-4067 GCA_035528295.1 Dehalococcoidales bacterium
TTACTTTGGCGATAAGCTCCAGGGCTATTTTAACCCCTTCTGCCTCGGCATCCTCCGCTTTTTCCATACAGGCAATAATTTCCGGAGGGACACTTACTCCGGAAACATTGTCTCGCATATAGCGCGCCATTCCGGCTGACCGGATGGGGATTATGCCGGCCAGAATGTGAGCTTCTTTATCCAGCCCACGCTCAGTAACTATTTTCATCCATTGGGCAAACCGGTTGACATCAAATACCGCCTGGGTCTGGATAAAGTCAGCACCAGCCTTAATCTTTTTGGCTAATCTGGGCTCTCTTAGTTCAAAGGGGTCGGCAAAGGGATTGGCCACCGCCCCGATAAACAGGGGCACCTCCCCCGATATCTCGTCACCGTTGATAAATTTGCCCTCATCGCGCATGTTCTTCAATGTCTGAATCAGCTGCACCGAGTCAATGTCAAAAACCGCCTTGGACTGGGGGTGGTTGCCCAGCTTGGGGTGGTCACCGGAGAGGCAGAGAATATTGCCGATGCCCCAGGCTACCGCCCCCAATACATCACTCTGCAGGGCGATTCTATTTCTATCCCGGGTGACCATCTGCATTACCGGCTCAATCCCCATCTGCTTCAAAAGCAAGCAGCTGGCCAGGCTGGACATGCGCACGATGGCGGTCTGGTTATCGGTGACATTGACCGCATCGCAGTACTGGCGGAGCAGGTCACCCTTCTTCTGAATCACCTCGGGATTGGTCCCCTTGGGGGGACCGGCCTCTACCGTAACGGCGAACTTACCGCTGGCTAATATCTTTTCTAAATTAGTTCCTGATTTCATCTTTCTCGGCCGACTAGTCCTGATGCTCGGCTTTATCCTTCTCGCTATCCTCTATGGTTATCTGGCGCGGCCCGCCGCTGAGGCTGGTGCTCCAGTCTTTGGCCGGCTCAATCTCCTCCAGTTCATCCAGCCGCCCCATAGCCGCCAGGCGGTCGTAAATCATCTGCCAGGCACAGGCAATATCGGGTGATACCTCGCATTTACCGTCCACTGACCCACCGCAGGGCCCGTTCAGCAGCCCCTTGGCGCACCTGACCAGGGGGCATATGCCCGCGGTCTGTCCCAGGACACAACCGCCACACTGCAGGCAGGCTTCGATAAATTCACCCGGTGTCTCCTCGGTGCCGATAAATAGGGTGTTCAGCGCCGGATAGACCGACTTTTCGGCATAGCGGGCTACCGTTTGCACGCCGAAGGCGCAGGTCATCACCAGAATACAATCGGCGGCGGCAATTTCTCTGGCATTCTCTTTCAGGGCGTCCCGGGTAAGCACATCGCAGGCGGTCGGGATTACCATCCAGCCGGTAACCTTCTTGCCGGCGGCTTCCAGTTTCTGCTTCATATTCAAGACCTCGGACTTGCCACCGGTGCGGCACATAGTGGCGCAGGTGCCACAGCCAATGAGATAGACCTGCCGGCATTTAGCCAGGCTCTGCTTAATCTCTTCCAGTGGCTTTGACCGGGTAATTGATTTCATACCCTGACACCGCCTTTAGCACGGATTTTAGGCTGATAATCACTGCTGAAGTACTTCAGGCTGTCTATTACCGGGATGGGGGCGGTCTGCCCCAGACCGCAGAGGGAGGCGAGCCTCATCACCTCGGCCAGCTCGGGTAATATCTTGAGGTCTCTTGCCTCGCCTTCGCTTCGCAAAAATCTGTCCAGGATTTCAATCATCACTTCCGTCCCCTCGCGGCAGGGAGCGCACTTGCCACAGCTTTCTTCAGCCATAAACTCCAGACTCTTATAAACAGCATCAATAACGTCCCGGCTTTCATCCAGCACGATAACCGCCCCGGCACCGAGAACGCTTTCATAAGCAAGCGAAGTATCTATCATAGCATAGGGTAGAATCCGTCCGCCAGCCCCGCCCACCTGAACCATCCTGACTCTTTCTGCCTGAGCCAGTTTTTCAACCAGTTCCCGGAGCGGGCTGCCCATGACCAGCTCATACACCCCCGGTTTGTTGACATCACCGCTTACCGAAAAGACCTTGGTGCCCTTGCTTTCGGCGGTGCCCATCTGGGAGAACCACCCGGCACCACTCAAAATAATCGGGGGGATATTCATCAGGGTTTCCACGTTATTGATAACGGTCGGTCTCTGCCACAGCCCCTTGGTCGGGGGGTAGGGGGGGCGGTAGCGGATCTCGCCCCGCTTGCCTTCAATAGAGTCCATTAGCGCCGTTTCCTCACCGCAGACATAGGCGCCGGCCCCTTCCCGAAGCTCAATATCAAAGTCCAGAAGCCCTTTTTGTTTAGCCTGTTTAATGGCGTTCATCAGCAAATCAAGCAAATTATGATACTCGGCGCGGAGATAAATATAGCCTTTCTGGGCGCCAACGGCATAGCCGGCAATAGCCAGGGCTTCAACGAGGGTGAAGGGGTCGTTTTCCAGGATATACCGGTCTTTGAAGGTGCCCATCTCCCCCTCGTCGGCGTTGGCGATAATGTATTTGTCAGCCTCTTGGGATTTTCGGGCCAGTTCCCACTTCAAGCCGCAGGGAAAGCCAGCCCCGCCCCGCCCCCGCAGGCCGGACGCCTTCACCTCGGCGATTACCTGCTCCGGGGTCATCTCATCGCGGGCTTTCTTCAGCGCCCGGAAGCCGTCCCGGGCGAGGTAGCTGTCTATCTGCCCGGGGTCAATAACCCGGCAATTCCTTAAGACTACTTTCTTCTCCGGCAAGTGACTATCTCCTACTTATATGCCTGCAGAATCTGGGCTATTTTGTCCGGCGTCAAATCGGTATGGACATCGCTGTTTATCATCATCGCCGGCGCCTTATCACAGGCACCGATGCAGTTGGTCAGCTGGAAAGAGAATCTGCCATCGGGGGTAGTCTCACCCGGCTTAATGCCCATCTCACCTTCAATACTCTCAATTATCATGCGGGAGTTTTTCAGAAAGCAGGGCAGGCTCTTACAGACCCTGATTATGTTCCTGCCCTGTGGCTTGGTGGCCAGAAAAGAATAGAAGGTGGCGACGCCGTAGACCTCACCGACCGGGATATCCAGAGCTTTGGCTATCCGGGCGATGGTTTTTTCCGGCAGGTAGCCGTATCTGTGCTGTGCCTGCTTCAGGCGCTCAAGCAGGTCTGCCCGCCCGGTCTCTTGAATCTTACTCACCTTTCGCCTCACTGATAACCAGTGGCTTGCCCTTCTTTTCTTCACTGACTCGTTTTGGCCGCCTTAGCGCCCCGGTGGGGCAGATGGAGATACAGATATCACAGTCCCGGCAGACATCTTTGTTTAGCGGCTGGTCGGTATCGACCACTATCTTGGTGCCAAAGCCGCGGTGGGCGACGCTTAATACGTCCTGCCGGGCGATTTCACGGCAGGCTCTGACGCAGCGCCGGCACAGGATACACTTGGACAGGTCACGGACAATATAGGGGCTGACGTCCTCTATCGGGTAGTAGCGCTTTCTTGACCTGAAGCGGGGCAGCCCCACCTCCAGGTCAGCGGCAATCTGGCGCAGCTCGCAGATATTGGCCTGGTCACAGATAAGGCAGGAGTCAGGGTGGCTCGCCAGCAGCAGCTCGACTATCGCCCGGCGCGCTGCCCGAACCTTGGGCGAGTGGGTGTGAATGACCATGCCCTCGCTTATCGGGGTATGGCAGGCACCGGTCAGAGTCGGGGAGCCGGCTACTTCAACCACACAGATACGGCAGGCCCCGATGGGGGTCAGTTCCGGCCGGTAGCAGAGGGTGGGAATATCGATGCCATTTTCCTGGGCGAGCTCAAGAATGGTCATGCCCTCTGGGCCACTTACCCGGCGACCGTTTATGGTAATATTTATCTTTTTCATTTTTAAAATAATGGCGCGCCTAGAGGGATTCGAACCCACGACCCTCGGTTCCGAAGACCGATGCTCTGTCCGCTGAGCTATAGGCGCAAAATAAATGGGGTGAGTGGAGGGATTCGAACCCTCGATCTCCAGGGCCACAACCTGGCGCCTTAAACCACTGGGCTACACCCACCACAATATTAAAATAATTATAGCTCAAAAAGCTTGGCTTATTCAATGAAACCAGCTA
>DATKYY010000006.1:0-8856 GCA_035528295.1 Dehalococcoidales bacterium
TTTACCCTGGAGGGCGGAATTACAGGTACCGCTGAGTTTAGAGGTGAGGTGTATGGATACGATACTCTCCGCATCCCGGGCGCAATCGGTATAGACTTTGGCGAAATCCTGGGGTGAGGGCTGGGAGGTGGCGGGGTGGACCGGTGAGGTCTCCAGCCGGTCATAGAGTTCAGCTTTGCTTATATCCACGCCGTCGCGGTAGACCTTATCACCAAACCGGACATAGACCGGCACGATGCTGATGCCTAAATCTTGGGCAACTTCGGGGGAGATATCGGCGGTGCTATCGGTTACAACCTTTACTGCCATAATTTCCGGAAAATCTCTGCCTTTGGCTACTTAATCGGGCTGAATCCGGTGACATGGTATACGTAGCGGGGGGGAATGCCACGCACTGGCCGGTTGACCATCTTCTTCAGGTGGCACTTGCTTTTGTGCTTGTTCTCCAGTTCAATAACAAACATCTCCCCCTCGCTAAGGGGGACATAGTCAATGAGGGTAAGTTCTCCCCACCAGTTGGTGGCGGCGGGGTGACGGAACAACCGGTAGTTAATCCGGGCGATAAGCTGACCGTCCTCAAGTTTGTAAAGTTTGCCGATGCTCACGTGATTATTCGCTATGCTCCTTAGACACTTCCCCTATGTTAAAACCTCCGCTCGCCGGCTGTCAATACCTCGGTCAGGCCAGAAATCGAGTCCGGCTACCATTTGGCTGTTTTTAAGTTTTACTTTCGATTCGGTCCAGTATGCGCATGGCAACTACCCAGATCATGCCCAGATAACAGGCGAAAGCGAGCAGAAACCAGTATACCGGCGCGAAACCTCCCAGAGTGAGCCCCATAGCGGCGGTAATAATGCCGACAATGAGCAGGGTATCCCCCAGGCCACCATAAATCCAGACAACCCCCGGCTTGGTTATGGACTGCATTAAGCCATTCATTGCCATGCCTCCTTTTCTTAATGTATACTTAGTGTATACCTGTTATACGCCCCCAATAGCCACCCTGTCTATTCTTTATTTTTGAGCCTGACCTAACTTTTGCTGACATTTGCCGTTATAATATTTATAGAAAACGTGTATATGAAAGGAGTAACTATCATGAAGAGAGTATTGTCTATCGTGATTGGCGTAACGCTTATTATGGCGCTGAGCCTGACCAGTATCGGGTGCCTATCGGAACCGGCACCGGAACCCCCATCCGGACCCGCACCGGCAGCACCGGCCGCGTCAAACACCGGCACGGTGAAATTGCTGGTTACTGATGCCCCACCGGGTGAGAACGTGACCAGCATCATGGTTACTGTTGACGAGGTGGAAATTCATAGAGCAGTGGCGGAACAGGAGCAGGAGCAGGCTGGCACCGATGACCAGACTCAGGAGCAGGAGCAGCAAAAAGTCCAGCAGGGTGAGGGTGAGTGGATAAAGATTGATATCGCCGAGGATGCTGGCACCTTTGACCTGCTTGACATTAAAGGTATTGAGCAATTTCTGGGGGAGAGTGAAGTTGAGGCGGGGAAATACACCCAGCTGAGACTCACCGTGGAAAAAATCGAGGTGGCTCTGGGCGGTGGCAAACTGCAGCTGGCCAATTTACCCAGCGGCGTGCTCAAGTTTGTCCGCCCCTTTGATGTTGTCGCCGGCGAAACTGTTGAAATCCTGATTGATTTTGACGCCGACAGGTCGGTAAACGTAACCGGTGCCGGTAAGATTCAGGTCAAGCCGGTGGTCAAGCTGGAAATAAAGACCGGAAAACAGGCAGGCCAGACCGCTGAAGGTATAGAAGAAGCCGAAGAGGTAGACTTTGATGGGACCATTGAGACCATTGATGGTGACATCTGGACGATGACCGTTGATGATGAGACCATGACCGTAGACGTCAGTGAAGCTGAGATAGACGGTGAGCCGGCAGTAGGGCTTGAGGCTGAGGTTAAAGGAGTCATGGATGGTGATACCGTCATCGCCAGCGAGGTGGAGATAAAAGAAGCCGAAGAGGTAGACTTTGATGGGATCATTGAGGATATTGACGGTGACATCTGGACGATGACCGTTGATGATGAGACCATGACCGTAGACGTCAGCGAAGCCGAGATAGACGGTGAGCCGGCAGTAGGGCTTGAGGCTGAGGTTAAAGGGGTTATGGATGGTGATACCGTCATCGCCAGCGAGGTGGAGATAAAAGAGGCTTAAGAAGGCTAGCCCCAAAGGCGGGCTCTAATATATGAGAGGCTGAGGATTTAAATCCTCAGCCTCTTTTGTATACCCCGAGAGCGCGACTAATTTAGTTGCCATATTGCCATATTCAATGCGGCGGCAAAGCTGACCCAGAGGATATAGGGTAGCAGCAGCGCTCCCGCCGCAACCGAAAGCCGGAAGAAGCGGAGAATGGTGAATAATATGGCGACCCAGAGCAGGGCAATTACAATGACACCGGCCAGAGGTGATTTAAGCCCGAAGAAAGCCACCGACCACAACGCATTAAGAATCAGCTGGATGGCAAAAATGAGCAGGGCTGTTTTTACCTCTTTTTGGGCCAGTCCCTTGCGCCAGATTAGAAAGGCGGCTATCGCCATCAGAAGATAGAGGGTAAGCCAGGCCGGGGCGAATAACCAGTTGGGTGGGGTGAAAGCCGGCTTCTGCAGGGCGGCGTACCAGGTTGTAATTGCCGGTGCGGTAAATACGGAACCGATAAGCCCGGCAAGCTGGCAGGCGATAATACTTACCACCAGTTTAATGATGTCCTGTGCTCTCTTACTCTGCCACATGGCGTATCCCTCCTGACCGCTGATTTTGTTTCAACCTTCCTCCCCGCCGGGGAGGTTATCTGGCTTGCTGTCAGCAGCCGGGCTCGCCGGGATGACCACAGCAGCCCTGCCTTTTCCATATCTTGATAAAGTTGTTGCGGAAGACGAGATAAAGTTTGCGGTGAAGCGGCATCGGGACTGACATGTTGGTGAAGTAGGCTCTCAAACTCGGCATCTGCATCCACCCCTCTTTATGGTTGCCACTTTAGACATCGGCTATCTTTTTGTCAAGTTCATTCTGGCAACCTTTACCCTTACCGGAGCCAAGCAGGGCAGGGCTGTGCTATACTACTTGCCATCTTAGGAAAAAGAGACAGGGTGAATTTATGTTCAAGTTAATCGTCTTCGTCATTGTCTCTTCGGGTATTACCTGGTATTCCTGGCCGTATCTGCGCAATCTGCGCGCGCACGGGTTCTATCGCTTCTTTGCCTTTGAGTCTATCGTGGGTTTGCTCCTGCTAAATGTAAATTACTGGTTTGACCAGCCCTTCTCGGCGCTTCAGATTGTCTCCTGGATATTACTCTGCCTGTCAATAGTTCTGGTGATACCGGGCTTTTATCTGCTGCACCAGTTAGGCAAGCCGAAAGATGGTATTGAGGATACCACGGTATTAATCAAGACCGGAATCTATAAATATATCCGTCATCCTATCTATGGCTCATTGCTCTTTTTGACCTGGGGAATCTTCTTTAAGTCAGTGTCACTTCTCTCCGGGGGACTGGCTCTGGTAGCCACCGTTTTCGTAATCGCCACCGCCAGGGTGGAGGAAGCGGAGAATATCCGGAAGTTTGGCGAGGCATATATCGCCTATATCAAGACCAGCAAAAAATTCCTGCCCTTTTTAATCTAGTGGGCTAAAGTGCTAGAATTAGGTCACCAGAAATAGTAGGCGAAGAGGAGGTTCATCATGACCTTTAAGGCGTACTATTTGACTCCGGAAGGCGAATTGAAGCGTGACTTGAGTCAGGCAGAGATTGTCGATGCCTTTCGGGCAAAGGAGGGTCTGCTCTGGGTTGACATTATTGAGCCTACCGCCGCCGATGCCGAGTTACTGGAAAGGGATTTTGGCCTGCACCATCTGGCCGTAGAGGACTGTCTCAGTGAACGGATTCACCCACCGAAGGTAGATGATTTTGACGACTATCTCTTCATCGTGGCGCACGGTATCAACTATGGGGTGGAGTCAGACGTGGTCGAGACCGCCGAGCTGGGTGTTTTTATTGGGCCCCATTTTGTCATCAGTAGCCATGCTTCCCCGCTCTATAGTGTGGCCGCCATCAGCCGGCTGGTTGAGCGTGATGGTCGCCTCATGAGGCGCGGGGCGGACTTTCTGGCCCATGCCCTGCTGGATGCCCTGATTGATAATGTCCTGCCTACCGTGGACAAGATGACTGAAGTGGCTAGCGATATTGAAGAGGAGGTAATTCACCAGCCCAAGCCGGCAATCTTGGAATCTATCCTGAAGCTGAAGCGCTCCACCCTGAAAATACACCGGGTGATAGCGCCGCAGCGGGAAGTAATCAACCGGCTCAGCCGGGGCGAGTTTGCCCTGATTAAAGAAGAGGCGTGGGTATTCTACCGGGATGTCTATGACCATCTGGTGCGGATTGAAGACCTCAATCAGACCACCCGGGATAGTGCCGACAATGCCCTGTCCACCTATCTGTCCTCGGTGGCCAACCGCCAGAACGAGACGATGAGAGTCCTGTCCATTGTCGCCACTATTTTCATGCCCCTTACTCTGGTCGCCGGTATTTATGGCATGAACTTTGAGTATATGCCTGAGCTGAAATTGCCCTGGGGCTACTTTGCCGTGCTGGGACTAATTGGTACCGCTATTGCCATTGCGCTGTGGTGGTTCTGGGCGAAAAGCTGGATAACCTGGGGACGGCGGCAGGTCAGCCGGGTGAGGCCAATTGCGGTGGAGCGGGAGAAGCTGCGCAGTTATATCGGCCACATGCCCAAATTTCCCACCAGCCGGAAAAATAAGTAAGCGGCGGGCGGAACGGCTCAGCCTATTTTGTGGTTGGCTGAAGGGCATAGGCGGCGGCGCCGAGCACGCCTGAGTTTGCCCCTAGCTCGGCACGGGCCAGGCGTACTTTCTGGCAGGTCTGCCGGAATGACCTCTCCTCAGCCACTTTGAAGGCGGGTTTAAGCAGTCGGTCGCCCATGTTGGACAGACCGCCCCCGATAACAATCAGCTCCGGATTGAAGATGTTGATGAGATTGGCCAGCCCGATACCGAAGTAGTATCCCGTCCGGGCAATAAGCTCTTCAGCTAAAGCATCACCCTGCTCGGCGGCTTGCTGCACCGTCTCCGCGGTTACCTTATCAATATCACCATCGGCGTAGCCCAGAATGGCGGTCTGAGCCCCCTGGCTGATTTTTCGTCTGGCTTCTTTGGCCAGGGCGCTGCCTGAAGCCAGCGCTTCCCAGCAGCCCTTATTACCGCAGCGGCAGGGTGGCCCATCGGCATCAATGGTCATGTGCCCCAACTCACCGGCGGTGCCGGTGGCGCCGGTATAGAGCCGGTCATCAATAATAATGCCGCCCCCGATACCGGTGCTGATGGTAATGTAGATAAAATTATGCGCTCCCCGGCCGGCGCCGAAGTAGAATTCACCCAGGGCAGCGGCGTTGGCATCGTTGGTCAGAAAGGTCTTTACGCCCAGCCCTTTTTCAATGTCGTCCCTCAGGGGGACATCCCGGCACTGGGGCAGGTTGGGGGAGGTAAAGAGAATGCCTGTCTCTGGGTCGGAAAGACCGGCGGCACCGATGCCGACGGCGGCAAGCCCGTTAGCGCCGATGCCGGCCTGTTTCAGGGCGCGATTGGCCGATTCCAGAATGGCTTGAACAAGTGCCGGGTAGTCTTTAGCCGGGGTCGGGCAGTAATTTTGGGCCAGTATTTTGCCCTGCGGGTTGACCACGGCGGTCAGTATTTTGGTGCCGCCGAGGTCAATACCCAGAACCAAGGGCTCAGGATTTTCCGGCATTTCTTAGCTTCCTGCTTCGGGCTATGAAGACGCTTGGGCCAGCCCCTTATGTTTTTCGGCGATGATACCGGCCAGATTATCCAGGGCTTTGAAGTCCGCTTCCCGGGGTAGCCCCTTAATTATCACCGGCTCTAGGAGCTCCACCTTCAGGTTGGGCACCATGCTGATAATAGCTTCTTTCGCCCGGCTTCCCCAGCCGAAGGAGCCGATGATAGAGGCAAACCTGGTTTTGGGGCGCAGGGCGTTGGCCAGGAAAGTAGCATAGGCGACCAGCGGGTGCGGACCAATCAGCACCGTGGGCGTACCGATTACCAGCGTGGCGGCATCTACCAGCGCCATCGCCAGCTTGCCGATGTCAACCTGGCTGAGCTCAAATTGCTTTACCACTACCCCTCGCCGGGTCAGGGCTTCAACGAAGTAATTCACCATCTGACGCGTGCTGCCGTGCATTGAAATATAGGGCAGAACGACTATGTTTTGCGGCGGGTCAAAGACCCAGCTGTGGTAGGCCTTGATAATAAAGTCCGGTCGGTGGTGTATGGGGCCGTGACTGGGGGCGATGAGCTCAACCTCATACTCTTTTAATCTATCTAAGTGCTTTTCAATATTGGGGCGGAAGGGCATCATGATTTCAGCGTAGTACCTCTTGGCTGACTCATAAAGCCGGCCCTCATCGCTGACATAGAGCTCGCTGGTGGCCAGATGAGAACCAAAAAGGTCGCAGGAGAAGAGTATCCTGTCTTCCTGCAGGTAGGTCAGCATCGTCTCCGGCCAGTGCACCCAGGCGGCGTGGACAAACTCCAGGGTTCTATCGCCCAGCGAAACGGTCTCTTTGTCCTCAACGGTGATAATCTTCGCTTCGGGAATCAGCAGCAAGTCCATGAGCAGGCCCTTGCATTTGGGTGTACAGATGACCTTCGCCAGTGGGTATTTGGCCAGCACTCTGGGCAGCGCCCCGGAGTGGTCCTGCTCGGCGTGATTGGTAACCACATAGTCTATGGCTTTAATCTTCAGGCTGTCCAGACGGGCGAGCAGCACCTCTGCCATGGTCGGGTCTACGGTATCAATCAGGGCGGTTTTCTGGCTGCCCTGCACCAGGTAGGAGTTATAGCTGGTGCCATCGGGGAGGGGAATCAGTTCATCGAAGAGGCGGCGGTCCCAGTCAACCGCCCCCACCCAGTGAATCCCGGTTTTAATCTCCCTTGCTTTCATCTTTAGCTCCGCCTTTATTTTATACCTGTTTCAGGGCAGAGGTTAAATCTTCAATCAGGTCTGCCTCATCCTCAAGCCCCACTGACATCCGTATCAGCCCGGCCGAGATGCCGAGGACTTCTCTCTCTGCGGGGGACATTTTGAGGTGGGACATGGTAGCCGGGTGCTCCAGCAGTGTCTCCGGCCCGCCCAGACTTACGCTCAAGGTGCAGAGCTTTATGTTTTCCAGCAGCCGTCGGGCGCCTTCTTCGCCGCCGGCGACCGTGAAAGAGACCATTCCGCTGAAGCCCGACATCTGTCTGGCGGCCAGTTTGTGCTGGGGGTGGGAGGCAAGCCCGGGATAGAAGACCCTCTCTACCTTGGCTTGAGTTTCCAGCCACCGGGCTAAAGCCCGGGCATTACGGGAGTGCTTTTCCATTCTGATGGGCAGGGTTTTGCTGCCCCGCACGATGAGCCAGGCGTTGAAGGGGTTCATTATCCCGCCCATCAAAGTTATCGTCTCAGCGCAGGACTGGATGAAATCTTTTTGTCCGACGATAATACCGCCCATGGTATCCAGGTGACCGCTCAGATATTTGGTGGCACTGTGGATGGAAATATCGGCGCCAAGCTCCAGGGGGCGCTGGTAGTAGGGGGTGGCGAAGGTGTTGTCTATCATTACCTCGACCCCCTTTGCCCTTGCCAGACGGGCTATTTCGGCGATGTCAGCCAGGTCAAGCAGGGGGTTGCTCGGTACTTCCAGAAAGATAAGCCGGGTGTTTGGCTTTATCTGGGCGGCTATCTCTTCGGTCTTGGTCTGGTCGGCAAAAGAGACCTCTATTCCCCAGGAAGGGAGCTTGGAGAAGAGGGAATGGGTGCTGGTGTAGATGCCCCGTGCCGAGATGAGGTGGTCTCCCTTTTGCAGCCGGGCGAATACGGCGGTGGCAATGGCCGCCATCCCGGTGGCGGTGGCCAGGGCGGCCTCGCCGTTTTCCAGGGCGGCTATCTTCTGCTCCAGGGCGAGGTGGGTGGGGTTGCTGAAGCGGGTGTAGGCATATCCCGGCGCTTCCTTTTCCAGGGAAGTCTCGATGGCTCTCTTGGCCTCCTCAACGGTTTTGAAGGCAAAGGCGACCGTCTGATAGATTGGCGTAATCAGCGCCCCCTCAGAGTGGGATTGCTCACCGGCGTGGACTGACTCGGTATGGAATCCTTTCTTCATTTAGCTTTACTCCCCTCCTCGTTGTCTTGAGTCTCTTTGGCGCCGCGGGTGAAGTCTCTCAGCCTCTCCGCTAAAGCCAGCAGGCGTCTCTGGACTCTATCGTTGATGCTGTTCGGCTCAAAGCGGCCGTCTTTGCGGTGCTTGCCTGCCTTTTGTCCGGTAAGTACTTCAATTCCCTCGTCAACGGTGCTTACCGGATAGATATGAAATTTGCCGGCGCTAACTGCCTCAACTACGGCTTCTTTCAGCATCAGGTTTTTCACATTAGTGGCTGGAATAAGCGCGCCCTGTTTTCCGTTCAGGCCTTTAGTCCGGCATACCTCAAAGAAGCCTTCTATTTTCTCGTTGACGCCGCCGATTGCCTGTATTTCTCCCTTCTGGTTAATCGAGCCGGTAACGGCAATACCCTGCTTTATGGGGGCATCGGCCAGGCGGGATAGAATGGCGTAGAGTTCGGTGCTGGAGGCGCTGTCTCCCTCTACCTCCTGGTAGCTCTGCTCGAAGACGAGTCGGGCGGACAGGGACAGGGGAGTAGTGCTGGTATATTTGTCGGCGATATAGCCGCTTAGTATCATGACGCCCTTGCTGTGAATCGGTCCGCCCAGTTTTGCCTCTCGCTCAATATCAATCAGCCCCTCCCGGCCCACGCCC
>DATKYY010000007.1:0-20719 GCA_035528295.1 Dehalococcoidales bacterium
CGGGAGCGGGCGGTGTGGAGCTTCCCCCCCGCCTCGCCTATCTTTTCCATCAGGCAGGCCTCGATATTGAGGTGGATGTCCTCTAGCTCCGGCTTGAACTGGAACTTGCCCTGCTCTATCTCCGCCTTGATTGACTTGAGCCCCGAAATAATGCTCTCCGCCTCTTTCGGGGCGATGATGCCCTGTCTTGAGAGCATCTTAGCGTGGGCGATACTGCCGGCGATGTCGTGTTGATATAAGCGCCAGTCAAAGGGGATAGAAGCGGTATATTTGGTCACTAATTTATCGGCTGCCTTGTTCAGGCGACCTCGAATATGGCTCATATTAATCTTCCTCTATTGGCTCGGTGGGCTGCACCTTTGCCTGAGTCCTGACCGGCAGCCCCCATATCTGGATAAAGCCGGGGGCAGCCTTCCGGTCAAACTCATCACCCTTATCATAGGTGGCCAGACCGTGGCTGTACAGGGAAAAGGGTGATTTCCTGCCGACCACCGCCGAGCTTCCCTTGAACAGCTTCAGTCTGACTGCCCCGCTAACCCAGTGCTGTGAACTCTTGACGTAGGCGGCTAAATCGCGGTGCAGCGAGCTAAACCACAGGCCGTTATAGATCAGGTCGGCATACTCTATGGCTACTTTCTGTTTGAAGCGCAGTTGCTCTTTAGAAAGGGTTATCGCCTCCATGGCCTGGTGTGCCTGAAGCAGCACGGTGGCGGCGGGGGCTTCATAAATCTCCCTCGACTTTATGCCCACCAGCCTGTTTTCTAAATGGTCAACCCGGCCGACACCATGCCCGCCGGCCAGCTCACTCAGTTGCTGAATCAGGCTGACCCCGTCCATCTTCTGGCCATCAATAGTTACCGGAACCCCCTGCTCGAAGCCAATCTCTACGTATCTCGGCTTGTCCGGGGCCTTTGCCGGTGATTTGGTCAGGGTAAACACATCTTCCGGCGGCTCAACCCAGGGGTCTTCCAGGACCCCGCACTCAATACTCCTCCCCCAGAGGTTCTCATCAATAGAATAGGGGCTGTCAGCGGTAATCGGCACCGGGATATTAAAGCGCTGGGCATAGCTGATGCTTTCCTCCCGCGTCATGTCCCATTCCCGGGCCGGGGCAATCACCTTGAGGTCGGGCGCCAGCGCATTGACACTGACCTCGATTCTTACCTGGTCGTTGCCCTTACCGGTGCACCCGTGAGCCACTGTGGTGGCTTTCTCCGCCCGGGCCACATCCACCAGAATCTGGGCAATCAGGGGTCGGGATAGGGCAGTGGCCAGCGGGTAATGTCCTTCGTAGAGGGCGTCTGCCTTTAGCGCCGGGAAGATAAAATTATTGACAAACGCTTTTTTGGCGTCCTGCACCAGCGCTTTGGTGGCGCCGGCGTTACACGCTTTCTGCTGAACCAGGGAAAAGTCACGCTCGTTTCCGACGTCCACGGTAACGGCGATGACCTCCAGATTATATTTCTCCTGAAGCCACCGTATGGCTACTGAGGTATCCAGTCCTCCGCTATAAGCCAGTACTACTTTATCTGGCATCTTGAACCTCCGCTTCGCTAAATTATCACCACTTCTCAATGCCGAAGTTTAGCTCTAAGAAGTCGGTGATCTGGCGGTAGACCTCGGGGTATTGCCACCAGTAATCGTGCCCCGGAGCCTTAATAAAGTGCAGAATCGCTCCTGATTCATTGGGGGGCTCCGGCAGACCGAGCAGGTTCCTGAGGCTAGCCCGGACCATAATCAGAATTTCCCCCTCGGTGAAAGAGTCCGGAGTCCGGCCGTTATCCGTCATAATCAGCGTCCGGTCTAAGGTGACACTATCGTGCCAGAAGGGGGGACCGCTCTGGATACTGTAAACTCTCGGGTTATCGGCCAGGATACCCATCGTCTGGTCGCAGATAATCGTGCCATTGCTTTCACCGGCGATGATAACCTTGAGCTCGGGGAGGTGGGTGGTGAGAAACTCCACCCGGTAGGCTAAATCTTTCGCCTTTGATGAGTAACCATTTAGCATTTCAGCCAGCTCATCAATGCGCCCCGGCAGGCTATCAGTCGTTCGCTGGTAGCTTACCAGCAGCGATTTATAGCCCGAGCTATGCAGTTCATATTCGATGCCGGTAAAAATGCTTAACCAGCCGGGAGAAGACTCGATTAGATTCCACCCCCAGCCGCCGGAGTTAAAGAGTAAAATAAAGTCCTTGTCTTTAGCCCCCTGATAGGTGCCCAGCAGCTGGTTGGCAAAGGTGTCGCGCTCCTCATGGTTATCACCGAAGAGCTCGGTGGCTAACTGGTTAGCATCCTCCGCCACCGATGGCGGCACTGCGGAAAGGTCTTGGGCGTGCAGGGGAAGCCCGCCGGTGCAGATTTCAGAGGCTACCCCGACCTGGGTAGCTGACACCGACAGCACTATCGCCAGAAGGGAGAGGACAGCGATTACGGTTACTAAAGTCTTGCGTTGATTAAACTTGGGCATAAATTGCCCCCTTAAAGATTAAACACTGGCCAGGGCTTCAGCCAGAATGCCGAGTGCTTCATCAACCTCCGCTTTAGTAATAATAAGGGGCGGCATAAAGCGCAGGGCATTGGGCTTCACCCGGTTGACCAGTAAGCCTCTCTCCAGGCAAGCCATTACCACTGCCTGGGCAATATCCTGGCTGAACTCCATAGCCACCAGTAATCCACACCCCCGAACCTCGGTGATAAACGGGAATTTTGGTTTTAAGCCTTCCAGGCTATTAATCAGGTACTGCCCCACCATCCGGGCATTACCGGCAATATCATGCTCAATAATAAACTGCAGGGTAGCCAGGCCAGCCGCACAGGCTACCGGGTTACCACCGAAGGTTGAGCCATGCTCTCCCGGGGTAAAGACGGAGACCCTGTCTTTAGCTAGAATAGCCCCGATAGGGATGCCACTAGCCAGCCCCTTGGCTAGGGTCATTATATCAGGTTCAACACCATATTGCTCGTAGGCAAAAAGGGTTCCGGTTCGCCCCACGCCGGTTTGAATTTCATCAAAGATGAGCAGAATACCGGCCTCATCACACCAGGCCCGCACCGCCGCCAGATAGTCCGGGTCGGGGAGGTTAACTCCCCCCTCCCCCTGTATTGGTTCCAGCATTACGGCACAGGTATGACTGGTGGTTGCCGCCTTTATCACCCCGAAATTATTATACTCCACATTGACAAAGCCCGCTGGCAGCGGAAGATAGGGCTGCTGGAATTTAGGCTGGGCCGTGGCGGCGACCATGGCCAGGGTGCGGCCATGAAAGGAGCTGGTGGTGGTAATTACCTCATAGGCTCCCTTTAGGTAGAGCTTGCCATAGCGCCGGGCCAGCTTCACCGCCCCCTCATTAGCCTCCGC
The DNA here is from genome assembly GCA_035528295.1 of Dehalococcoidales bacterium. Classification (GTDB taxonomy): domain Bacteria; phylum Chloroflexota; class Dehalococcoidia; order Dehalococcoidales; family JAUYDJ01. The sequence goes on from DATKYY010000007.1 coordinate 3,362, forward strand.
CCCGCTGTTAGCCAGGAATACCTTATCAAAGCAGCTGTGCTGCACCAGGAGCTCGGCCAGGCGAATCTGGGGAACGGTGTAGAACTGGTTTGAAGCCTGAATCAGGGTATTGACCTGTTCGGTTACCGCCTGGGCAACTACCGGATGGCAGTGCCCCAGGCTGTTGACCGCCCAGCCGCCAACAAAATCGAGATACTCCCGGCCGGCTTCATCCCATGCCCTTGCCCCCTGCCCCTTGACCAGGGTCAGCGGTAGTCTTTCCACGAAGTTCATCAGGTATTTATCCGCCATTGCGGGCCAGTCAGTCATCTTTTACCTTCTCATTTCTTCTTTATTATGGTGCCGCTGTGATGCCCTTCTATTTCCTGGAGCAGGGCGTGCGGCTGGCGGCCATCGATAATGCAGGTGGTCTCGGTGCTGGCTAGCGCCCTCAAGCAGGCTTTAACCTTGGGAATCATACCCCCCGATATTACCCCGGAGGTGATTAAGGCTTCGGCTGCCTCCGGCGATAGCCGGGGCAAAAGCTTGCCCGCTTGGTCGCTAACACCGCTAACATCGGTGAGGAGGATAAGCTCTTCGGCACCAATCGCGGCCGCAATTTCACCGGCGACGGGGTCACCGTTAACGTTAAGTATCCGGGGGGCATCTTCTGGTCTGTCAAAAGAGTGCAGGCCCAGCGGCGAGACCACCGGGATATAGCCTTTGCTCAGCAAAGCTTCCAGGGGGGCAGTATTCACCTTGACCACTGTCCCCGTGTAGCCTGACTCCTGGTCCTTGATCCGGCCCTGAATCAGGGCGCCATCGACACCGCTGATACCGATTGCCTGACCACCCAGGCTGTTGATGGCGGCCACCAGCTCTTTATTCACCAGCCCGGCCAGCACTGCGGTCACCACATCAAGGGTTACCCGGTCGGTGACCCGCTCCCCCTGGACAAATCGGGTGGAGATGCCCAGTCGGGAGAGCCAGCCGGTAACTACATTGGCGCCACCATGCACCACCACCAGTGATTTACCCTGCTGCTGGAGGCAGACGATGTCCTCCAGGGTGGTGTCATGTTTACCCAGAGTAGCCCCGCCTATCTTAACCACGATAACTTTTTGTTTACTCATTTATCACTACTCATTTATCGCTATTATCAGGTGGTATATTGACTATTAATGGTGACATATTCCTCGGACAGGTCGCAACCCCAGGCGGTAGCCGTGGCTGCCCCCAGGTTGAGCTGTAAATTTATCGGTACCTCATCACCAGCCAGAATTTTGGCTACCTCTGCCTGGTGAAAGGGCAGGGGACAGCCGCCTTTCATCACGCAGATGTTGCCCAGGTAAAGCTCAAGCTTGGTTTCCACCAGCTTTACCCCGCTCCGCCCCGCGGCGGCGATAATCCGCCCCCAGTTGGGGTCGTTGCCGTGGATGGCGGTCTTCACCAGTGGCGAGCTGACGATGGTCCGGGCCGCCTGCCTCGCCTGGCTGGTGGTGGCTGCCCCGCCCACGGTAACCTCAATGAGCTTGGTTGCCCCTTCCCCGTCACGGGCGGTGGCTTTAGCCAGTTTGGTGCAAACCCGGTCAAGCGCCTGTTGAAAAATAAAAGCCTCTTCGCTATCCGCTGATATCGGCTTGTTACCCGCCATCCCGTTAGCCATGAGCAGCACCATATCATTGGGGCTGGTATCCCCGTCAATCGAAATCATATTAAAAGAGATATCCACCGCCTTTTTTAGAGCCAGCTTGAGAAAGCCGCTGTCTACAGCGGCATCGGTGGTCAGGAGGCAGAGCAGGGTGGCCAGGTTGGGGTGAATCATCCCGGAGCCTTTAGCCACACCACCGATAGTAAATCTATCCGCCCCGGCGCTGACGGCAACCGCCGTCTCTTTGGCCATGGTATCGGTAGTCATAATGGCTCTGGCCAGCTTGTGTCCCCCATCGGTGTTGAGGGCAATCTGTTTCAGGCTGGCCCTGACTCGCTCCATGGGCAGCGGGTGCCCGATGACGCCGGTGCTGGCTACCAGGACCCGGTTGGCGGGTGTGTCCACCATCTCAGCCACCAGCGCTGTCATCTCGGTGGCATCATCAAGTCCCTGTTGGCCGGTGCTGGCGTTGGCGCAGCCGCTATTTACCACTACCGCCGTGGCTTTCCCGGAGCGTAGCCTTTTCCGGGACAGAATTACCGGTGCCGCCTTAATCTTATTAGCCGTAAATAGCGCCGCCGCGGTACACGGGGCTTCAGAACAGAGAATACCGAGGTCGAGTGTATCTTCAGCTCTTTTCTTGATACCGGCGTAGGTAGCACCAGCCCGAAAACCGTGTGGGGAGGTAACCGTCCCGGCGGGGATGGGCTCAATTCTGGCTTCCATTTACCGAAACTATATCATATCGGGCATAACAAGGCAACGAGGCGGGCCTGCCGCCTGAAACAGAAAAAAGAAGGCTGTAGGAAATCACACCCAGAAAAGGCTAGCTTTTCTGAGCGCCTACAGCCTTTACTAAGTCCCGGAGGCTGATTTAAGCTCCCGGGAATTTTACCAAGCTGGAGTATTTATCGTCGGTTTAACCGCCTTCATTGAGTGTGTCATTGCCTGACGGCGTTGGCTAAACAGAGGGCGGCGCAGGAACGAGGGAACATCGAGTTCATCTTCACTCTTCATGCCCTTAAGGAATTGAGACAGTTCGTCTTCCTGGGTCATTCCGGGCATTCCTGCCTTGGAGATAAAACCGGTGGCAATCAGGGTAATTCTGATCTCCTTTTCCAGTGCGGCTTCATTAGCCACGCCAAAGATGATGTTCGCATCAGGGTCTACGGCTTGCCTGATTACATCAGCTGCTTCGTTAACCTCCATGAGGGACATGGTGGTGCCGCCAACGACATTGAACAGCACTCCCTTTGAGCCGTTGACCGAGACATCAAGCAACGGGCTGGACAGGGCTTCCTTGGCTGCCTCAACCGCTCGGTTTTGCCCGGTGCCGGTGCCAATGGACATCCAGGCGGGACCGGCGTCTTTCATCACTGACTTAACATCAGCAAAGTCCAGGTTTATTATGCCGGGGACAGTGATGACTTCGGCAATGGCCTGAACACCGTGTCTCAGCACGTCATCGGCTAATTTGAAGGCGTTGTCCACTCCGGTCTTCTGGTCACAGATGTTGAGCAGTTTGTCATTGGGGATAATAATGAGGGTATCAACTTTGCCCATCAGTTGGGCAATGCCCTCCTCAGCCACTTTGCAGCGGTGGGCACCCTCAAAGGTGAACGGTCTGGTGACCACGGCAATGGTCAGGGCACCACTGTGCTTGGCAATCTCAGCGATTACCGGAGCGGCGCCGGTACCAGTACCACCACCCATGCCGCCGGTGATAAACACCATGTCTGCCCCGGTGACCAGGTCTTTGAGCTCATCACGGTTTTCTTCGGCTGCCTTCTGTCCCTGGACATGGTCACCACCCACACCCAGCCCCCGGGTAAGCTTCTCCCCGATCTGGATACGGGTTGGTGCTTCAGTAACCGACAGGGCTTGAGCATCAGTATTCATGGCGATGAATTCTACGCCTTGAATTCCTTCTCTGACCATGCGTGTTATAGCATTGCAGCCGCCACCGCCTAGGCCGATGACTTTAATCCTGGCTGGACTAGGTGCGAAACTTGTCTTTGCCATCTCCTCCTCCTTTCTTTACTGCCTTATAGTAATTTTGATTATTGAAACAGGTTCTTAATTCGGAAAACTAAATGCCGCAGGGCATTGCTAAACCTGGGGAGTCGCCAGGTCGGCGTGCTTTGGTGGCTGGTTCCCCAGAGCAGGAGGCCAACACTGGTAGCGTAGGCCGGGTCGCGAATAGCATCGGTAATGCCGGCGATATTGGTTGGCGTGCCTACCCTTACCGGGAGTTGCAGTATATCGCGCCCTAGGGCATCGATGCCGGAGAGATTAGCGCTTCCGCCAGTGAGTACCAAGCCAGCTGGGACCAGGGCTTCATAATCAGAGCGGGGTAGCTCAAGGACAATAAGTCTCAGGATTTCCTCCACTCTGGCCCGGATAATGTCACACAGGTCCTGATAGGAGATACCATGCCCGTCTTCAGATAGTGCCGTGGCCACTTCTGACTGGCTTTCGTAGACCGGCATAACGCTGCCATACCGCTTCTTCATCTCCTCTGCCACATCAAAGGGCAGTCCCAGTCCGATGGCTACATCTCGGGTAAGCTGGTAGCCAGCGACGGGCAGGATAGCGGTATGCCAGATGCTACCGTCTTTGAAAACGGCGATATCGGTGGTGCCGCCGCCGATGTCAGCCAGTACGATGCCGACATTCTTCTCGTCCGCGGTTAGTACCGCCTCGCTGCTGGCCAGGGGCTCAAGGACGAGGTCATCAATTTCGATGCCAACGCCCCGGATGCACTTGACCAGATTTTGCACGGAGGTTACCGCGGCGGTAATGACATGGGTCTCGACATCCAGTCTGAAGCCGTGCATACCTACCGGATTCTTGACTCCGGGTTGACCGTCCACCGAGTAGCTTCGGGGGATAACATGGAGTAGCTTTCGGTCATTGGCAATCTTGAGGCTTTGGGCACTGGTGAGCACTCGCCTCAGGTCGGGTGGACGCACCAACCGGTCATTGTGGGTGATGGCCACCACCCCCCGATTATTTAGTGAGGTGACGTGTCTCCCGGTGACACCAACATAGGCTGATTCTACCCGGTAGCCGCTGGCGTATTCGGCTTTTTTCACTGACTCGCGGATTGACTCTTTGGCTTCGGTGATGTTGACCACCAGGCCTTTATGCAAGCCTTTGGATGGGGTTATCCCCACACCGGCCACCCGAATCGGGCCCTCGTCATTTACTTCAGCGATGGTGGTGCATACTTTAGTGGTGCCAACATCAATGGCGGTGATTATTCGCTTTTTCATTTGCCCCTCCTTTCTACATTCTGTATCTCTAATTTTTTACGTTTCACATCGGTGACCCCCCTCTTTGGTAAGCTATTTAGCCGGTGGATAAGAGCGCCTTAATCTTGCCCACCAAATTTATATTCTGAGTACTTCTCCTTCTTTTACTCTTTCAAAGCACTGACTGAGACTGGGTATAGCAAAGGTCATGCGGAGCTTGTTGAGCTGAACTGGCTTCTTCCAGTTGCCATTTTGCCTCTCAAGCAGGGAGAACAGGTTTTCCGTGGCTTCAGCACGTTCCTCCTGATTGATAATCCGCTCCGCGGCTCTCAGTTTGGCACTGTGGCTGCGCGGGTTAAGCTGAACCTCAGCGGTGCTGGGGGTAATAACCTTCCTATTGACCAACCTCAGGCTGGGAGTATGGCCGCAAACACAGGCTGGTGTTCGCGGCGGGCAAATGCAGCCCTTGGCCTCTTGGTGCATAAACCTTTTGACGATGCGGTCTTCCAGGGAATGGTAGCTGATAACCACCAGCCTGCCTTCGAAACCAAGCAGCTTGACTGCCTGTTTCAGGGTGGCTTCCAGGTTTTCCAGTTCGTGGTTGACCGCAATTCGTAGTGCCTGGAAGGTCTTGGTGGCGGGGTGGATTCGCCCTCCGCGGCGTCCAATAGCCCGTTCGATTATCCTGCTCAGGTGAAGGGTGGTCTTTATCGGGCGTTCCTGGACAATACGGTGGGCGATGCGACGGCTGTAACTTTCCTCACCGAAGGTCCGGATAAGGTGAGCCAGCTCTCTCTCGGAGTAGTCGTTAATGATCTGTGCGGCGGTAACCTCCTGGCGTGGGCTAAGGCGCATATCGAGGGGAGCATCGTGCTGGAAACTGAAACCGCGATTGTTGCCGTTGAGCTGCAGGGAGGAGAGTCCTAGGTCGAGGAGGATGCCATGTACCGGGAAGAAGTCATACTTGAGGCAGATGGTTTGTAAATCAACGAAGTTTTCATTAACCAGGAGGATTGAACCGCTGTAGGCTTCTAGCCTTGCCCTGGCGACTTTTATTGCCTCGGCATCAGCATCGATACCGAGTAGCTGTCCGCCAGGTGAGCTGTGCTCGAGTATAGCCGCAGCATGCCCCCCGCCCCCAAGAGTGCCATCAATATAGCGCCCTCCAGGCTGGACGGCTAATGCCTTGATTATCTCTTCCAGTAGAACCGGGATGTGGGTGGGTGTGCTTTTCATTTAGAGCTCCTCTAGGCTTTCCGTAATCTGCCAGGCTTGCTCTCGACTCGTTGTCTTCTCTTCGGCCCACCTCTGCTTGTTCCACAGTTCAAAATACTTGTTGACTCCGGCTACAACTGCTTCATCCTTTATCTCAGCATATTCTCTTAGTTGAGGAGGCAGGGCTAGCCGGCCCTGTCCGTCAATATTGAGACTGAAGGCGGCGGCGAAGATAGCCCGGTTTAGTCTCCTCAATTTACTGCGGGTAATGGGACCGGTGGTCAGGCTGTCGGCCAGTTTTGTCCATTCCGCCAAGGGGTAGGCATTGATGCAGTTCTCGATACCGGTAGTCAGGACAACCCCGTCAAGCAGCTCGTTTCTGAACTTGGGCGGGATGGGCACCCGGCCCTTTTCATCAACCTTATAGTCAAATTCGCCAAAAAACATATGGCACCCCTGTATTCCACAGGCCTCCACAATTTACCACTTTCTACCACAAGTATTTACGTTTGTCAAGTCCTTTATGTAAAATTTCTTTAATTAGCCTCATTTTGCTTAGTCCACGGGGAGTGTGGTAAAATACCAAGTTACCGAGGAGAAGCGCTTTATGATCAATCTGGGCATACTTACCATTAGCGATAAGGGGTGGCGCGGTGAGCGCGATGACAAGAGCGGTCAGGCAATCAAAGAAAGCCTGTCCCGCTTGAACTCCAGCCTGCTTAAGTATGAGGTCATCCCGGATGAAGCCGGCGCCATTGCCGCCAAGCTTGCCGAGTGGGCCGATGAAGGTAGCCTGGATATTATTCTGACTACCGGTGGCACCGGCCTAAGCGAGCGTGATGTGACCCCGGAAGCCACCCTTTCCATACTGGACAAGATAGTGCCCGGTCTGGCTGAGGCGATGCGGGCTAAAACCGCCGAGGTGACCCCTTTCGCCGTACTGAGCCGGGCGGTGGCTGGGCTCAGGAAGAAATGTCTTATTATCAATCTCCCCGGCAGCACCAGGGCAGTTACGGAGTGCCTCGAGGTGATATTACCGGTCATCCCGCATGCCCTGGAGATTATCAAGGGAGAAGTGACCGAGCATATCACCCCCGGGAAGGGATAGCCGTTGCGTATTGATATTTTGACTCTATTTCCCGAGATGTTTCCCGGTCCGTTTGGTGCCAGCATCATTAAACGGGCGGTTGACGGTGGGCTGGTTAGCCTTAATATTTACAATATTCGGGACTATACTCATGATAAGCATCACACCGTTGATGACTATGCCTACGGTGGTGGGGCGGGCATGATACTGAAGCCCGAGCCTATTTTTGAGGCGGTAGAGTCAGTCAAAGAAGAAGATACCTGTCCGGTTATCCTGCTGACCCCGCAGGGGCGTCCTTTTTCCCAGCCGGTGGCTCAGGAGCTATCCGGACACAGCCGTCTCATACTTATCTGTGGCCGCTATGAGGGTGTTGATGAGCGGGTTCGTGAGCACCTGGTTAGCGATGAGATTAGTATTGGCGACTATGTCCTCAGCGGTGGCGAACTGGCGGCGATGGTGGTGGTCGAGGCGGTAGTCAGGCTACTGCCGGGTGTTCTCGGCTCGGAAGAGTCGCTGGCCGAGGACTCTCATACCGGGGGGCTTCTGGAGTACCCTCAGTACACCCGGCCTCCCGCGTTTCGCGGCTGGTCGGTGCCTGAGGTTTTACTTTCCGGTAACCACGCTCAAATCGCCAGGTGGCGTCGGGAGCAGGCGATACAGCGCACTAAAGAACGCCGCCCCGAGCTACTGGACAGGGTCAGTCTGGGTAAAGACAGTTAGTCGACTTATAGATCGTCTTTCTGATAAAAGTTTAGGGAGTATTTTAGTTATGGATATTGCCTCAGTAGTTGATGTCAAACCAAATCCTAATATTGAAGCCTTCGCCCCCGGCGATACGGTAAAGGTCAGCAATAAGGTGGTGGAAGGCGACCGGGAGCGCACCCAGGTATTCCAGGGAGTGGTCATCAGGATCCGCCGTGGTGGCGCCGGGGCTAGCTTTACGGTTAGGCGTGTTGCCTACGGGGTAGGCGTGGAGCGCACCTTTCTCCTGAGCTCCCCACTGGTGGAAAAAGTGGAAATAGTGCGGCACGGGAAAGTGCGTCGGGCTAAGCTTTATTACCTGCGCGGACTCAGTGCCAAGGCCTCCCGCATCAAAGAAAAACGGGTTGGTCGCGAAAAAGAAGCCGGGGAAGCTGAACCCGAGGAAACGAAAGCCGAGGAAACGGAACCGGAACCAGAGCAAGCTTAAGCGGTCTGGTTGGAGTATAACCAGTGGGGTATGCTGAGGTTAGTGTTAATTCACCGATTGCCCAGCGCCGGACCTTCAGCTATGCCACACCCCCGGATTTAGAGGTCGCCGTCGGGCAGGCAGTGTGGGTTCCCTTCGGCGAGAAGCTCCTCCAGGGCATCATTACCGAGCTGACCAGTTACCCGGCGGTTGAAGAGACCAAAGAGATTGCCGGGGTTATTGAGCCCCAGCCCATTCTTTCCCCGCATCAGTTATCTTTGGCCCGCTGGCTGAGCGACTACTATCTATCGCCCCTTTTTGACGCCCTGGCTCTAATGCTACCCCCCGGTTTTGAGCGTAAGGTGCTCACTTTCGTCACCCCGCCCCCAAAGCGGCGCGATTATGACCCCACCTCCCTTAACCAGGAGCAGAAATATGTCCTCGACCTGGTTCAAGAACGAAACCGGGTTTCCCTGAAGGAACTGGAGAAGGCACTGGGCAAGAAAAAGGCGCCGGGCCTTGTCTCCCAGCTGGTGGGGCGGGGGCTGCTGGTCAGAAGCTATGAGATGGAGCCGCTCCGGGTAAAGCCCAAAGAGGAGCTTTATCTCAGTCTGGCGGTGGCCGTTGACCAGGCCAGGCAGGAAGCAGTCAAGCTGCGCCAGAAGAGAGCCCGGAAGCAGGCCGCCCTGCTCGATTTTCTGGCTCACCAGCCGCAGCCGGTGCCCTGGCGAGAGGCGAGGCAGGCGGTCAAGACGGATAAAGCGGTGGCTCAGGCTCTGGTCAGCCAGGGGTTGGCTCACTTTCAATCGGTTGAAGTAAAGCGTGAGCCGGTTTTTTATGAGGGGATTACACCCTCAGTGCCGCTTACTCTTAGCGCAGCCCAAAAATCAGCCCTGGCGCGCATCAAGTCCAGTTTGCTTGATACCGAGGCGGCGGCTTCACCGTCCGTCTTTCTGCTCCACGGGGTTACCGCCAGCGGCAAGACCGAGGTCTATCTCCAGGCGCTGGCGGAAACGGTGAGGCGGGGTAAGCGGGGCATCGTTTTAGTCCCCGAAATTTCGCTGACCCCCCAGACGATAGAGATATTTGCCGCCCGCTTCCCCCATAAAGTAGCCGTGCTCCACAGTAAGCTATCTCTGGGAGAGCAGTTCGATACATGGCAGCGAATCCGCAAGGGAGAGTTTGACGTCGTTATCGGTCCGCGGAGTGCCCTCTTTGCCCCTCAGCCTGAGCTGGGCCTCATTGTCCTTGATGAAGAGCATGAGTGGACCTACAAGCAGCACGATAAGTCGCCCCGCTACCATGCCCGTCAGGCAGCCCTCAAGCTGGCGGAGCTCACCGGCGCGGTGGTTATTCTGGGCAGTGCCACCCCCGATGTGGAGACCTTTTACCGTGCCGAGCGGGGGGAATACCAGCTGCTCCGGCTTCCGGAACGGGTTGTCCCGACCGAGGGCTCACCACTGCCTGAGGTTGAAATCGTTGACTTAAGGGAGGAGCTCAAAGCGGGCAATAGAAGCCTGTTCAGCCGCTCTCTGGCTGAGGCGATGACCAGAGCCGTAATCAGTCGGCAGCAGGTGATCCTGTTTCTCAATCGGCGGGGGGCGGCTACCTTTATTCAGTGCCGCAACTGCGGCTTTGTTTATCGCTGTCGGCGCTGCGAGGTTACCCTCACCTATCACCTTACCGAAAACAGTCTGGTCTGCCACCACTGCAACTACCGGACGGCAGTGCCCCAGGCCTGTCCGAGGTGCTCGGGCCGGCGCATCAAGTTTCTGGGCGTGGGCACCCAGAAGCTGGAGCAGGAGACCGGCTATGTCCTGCCCCAGGCCAGGCGGCTGCGCTGGGACAGCGATGTCACCAAGGGGAAGTATTCCCATCAGGAAATCCTGAACCGGTTCCGGGACCATCAGGCTGATATTCTGATTGGCACCCAGATGATTGCCAAGGGGCTGGACCTGCCACTGGTTACCCTGGTCGGGGTGATTAGCGCCGATACCGGCCTGAATCTGCCCGATTTTCGGGCCGGGGAGAGGACCTTTCAGCTCTTGAGTCAGGTGGCGGGCAGAGCCGGGCGGGGCAGTCAGTGGGGGCAGGTTATTATCCAGACCTATGCCCCGGAGCACTACGCCATTCAGGCCGCCGCCAAACATGACTACGCCCGTTTCTATAAACAGGAGCTCGCCCACCGGCGCCAGCTCCATAACCCTCCCTTCACCCAGCTGGCGCGTCTGGTTTACAGCCATACCAATAGTTCCCTCGGCCAGCGGGAGGCGGAGAGGATGAAGAAGCTGATTATTACCGAAAGGGATGCCCGCGGCATAGCTGACCTGAGTCTCATCGGGCCGGCACCGGCTTTTATTCACCGCCGGCGGGGCAGATTTCGCTGGCAAATTATGCTTCGTGGTGCCGAGCTGTCTTCTTTTCTGGCGGAGATACCCTTTCCCCAGGGGTGGGCGGTGGACATTGACCCGATAAGTCTGGATTAAGATTCAGACTAACCGTCTGAATCTTCCATCAGGTGCTCTAACAGCTGGCTTGTCTTTTCGGCATCCTCTCGTAGTTGTTGGGCGGCCTCGCTGAGGTTGGCCAGGGCAGTGGTGTGGCTCTTGAGGTGCCGGGCATACTCGTCAATGGCTGAGGTGAAGCTCGCCAGGGCTTGCTCGCTGGTTTTGGTCTCGGCTTCCCTGTCTTGCGGTGGCTCGGGGGCAAAGTAGAAGAGGTCATCAAATTTGTGTTCCGGGAAGGCTTTAATGGCGCCGACAATGAATTTTTGGTTGATGCTACGCTTGCCCTCGCGCACCCGGTAGACCTGACTTACCGATATTCCCATCGCCTCGGCTAACTCAGACAGGTTAGCGTAGCGGCACTGGCACAAAGCAAAGACTCTTGTCCTGACCAGCATAGCTTAGTCCTAATGACAGGTGGCTCTATTATATCCATAAAGATGACAGTTGTCAAGAAGCCAGCTAATTTTAACAAGTTTTTAACACCCGAGCTATTGACATTTGCCATTTGGCGAATTATAATGCTTATATGAACGACAGCAGGACAAATTTGGGCAAAATAATCAAGCAGCAGAGGGTTATGATACCGCTCACCCTGAAGGAACTGGCGACTATGGCCTCTATGTCTCCGTCGCACCTGGGCCGTATTGAGCGGGGGGAGCGTTTCCCCTCCGCCCGTATTCTGCGCAAAATCGCCAAGCCTCTGGGCTTTGAGGAAGACGAGTTATTCACTTTAGCCGGCTATCTTTCTCCTCAGTCTCCGCGCATGGCTGAGGTAGCGTCAGGTTACAGTGCCGGGCAGTTAGACCCCTATGTTGCCCGGGTGTTAGCCCAGGAACCGATTGATGTGCAGCGGTCCGTCATTGGCATTTTCACCATCCTGAAAAGTATTGCCAAAAGTATTGCCAAAGAAGAGTAACCGCCACCGGCTGGGGCAAGGCTTCTTTCCAAGTGAAGGTTTTCCCTGTTGGCCTGATGCCGTTTCGTTGTCTCTTTTATTTCCCCTTGATAGAAAGTGTGCCGTAGCGGTATAGTGTAGCTTTAGGGACGATTAAGAATAGCTGGAATTGATGACGGTGAACCGGAGTTCTACGGAAAAAGTCCATTTTAATCTGATTGAGCCTGAAGCCCTGGCGGTATTGGTCCGGGTAAGCGGTCTTCTCACCGGGCTCGGCGTAAAGGCTTATCTGGTGGGCGGCTTTGTGCGGGACGTAATTCTGGAAAGAAAGACCGCCGATATTGATATTGCCATTGACACTGACGCGCTGGAGATTGCCCCTGAAGTAGCCAAAGCTCTGGGTGGGAAGTATGTCCGGCTCGATGAGGAGAACCGGGTGGGCCGGGTGGTCTTGCTCGGTAAGTCCCCCTCCGGGCGTCAATGGCAGCTTGACTTCTCCACATTCAGGGGCAGCATTGAACAGGACCTGGCACTGCGTGATTTCACCATCGATGCCATGGCGGTTGAGCTGGCTCCGGTGGTGGCTCAAACCCGTCCTGCCCAACTGATTGACCCGTTTCATGGTGGGGATGACCTTAATCAGGGGATAGTCCGGGTGGTGTCAGCGTCAGCCTTTGCCTCGGATGCGGCCCGTTTGCTCCGGGCGGTGCGTCTGGCGGCTGAGCTCGGATTTAGTATTCACCGGGAGACGGAGAAGCTGATTAAAAGCCACTCCCATCTTATCGCCACCGTAGCCAGAGAGCGGGTAAGGGAAGAGCTGCTTCAGCTGCTGACTTTCCCCGGCGCCGGGCAAATTACCTACCTTGATGAACTGGGCTTGCTGACGGCAATGATTCCCGAGCTGGCGGAGACAAAGGGGGTCACCCAGCCCAAAGAGCATAACTGGGAGGTCTTTGACCACTCCATAGCGACCGTGGCGGCCGTTGACTTCCTGCTGAAGCAGGGGACCTGGGAGTATGGCGGTGATGAGATTTTGAAGGTGGTGCCCTGGTCAGCGGTGCTGGCCAAGCACTTTGAGCTCAAGGTCAGCTACGGCAGCAACCGGCGCTTGATGCTGAAACTGGCCGCGCTGCTGCATGACATTGCCAAGCCGCAGGCTAAGACGGTTGAATCCGGCGGGCGGATGCGCTTTCTGGGGCATGGCCAGCAGGGAGCTCTGGTCGCCGCCGCTATTCTGGAAAGGCTGCGGTTCAGCAGCAAAGAAATAAAACTGGTGGAGATGATGATAGAGCATCACCTTCGCCCGATGCAGATGGGCCAAAATGAATTTCCCACCAGCCGGGCAATTTACCGTTATTTTCGTGACACCGAGGGCGCCAGTTTTGATATACTATACTTAAGTCTGGCTGACCATCTGGCCACCAGGGGTCCCCATCTGGATTTAACCCAGTGGCGGGGGCATGCTCAGATAGTAGACTATATATTGACGCAACGCTTTCAGGAGGAGAGCCAGGTTATTCCGCCCAAGCTGGTCAGCGGGCATGATTTAAGCAGTATCTTTAAAATGAAGCCGGGGCCGAAAATGGGGGAGGTTCTGGAGGCGCTGCGGGAAGCCCAGGCGGCGGGCAAGGTAGCCACCAGGGATGAGGCACTGGCCTATATTGAGCAGTTATTAACGCCGTCAAAGAGATAGATAAAAAATGCTGAGAAAAAATACCTTAGTCCTGATATGCATAGCGGGCCTCTTTGTCTTTGCCATTGTTTCCCTTCTCTACCCCTTGTTTGGCCGGGAGGCAATGCGACTGGGGCTTGACCTGCAGGGCGGTATCCATGTCGTTTACCAGGCTGATTTATCGGCGGTGGAGCCGGAAGAGGTGGGCAACGTTATGGCTGGCGTGGTTGAGGTTATCGGTAACCGCATCAATCCGCTGGGCGTTACCGAGCCGGTTATCCAGCGGCAGGGTCAGGACCGGATACTGGTGGAACTGCCCGGGCTCAGTATCAGTGATAAGGAAAAAGAGCGCCTCTCCCGGGTGGCGCTGCTGGAGTTTGGCGAGCTGGCCGGAGAGGGGGAGGAGGCGAAGTGGGAAAACGAGCGGGGTAGGTGGAAGCCGGCTACGGCGCTGGTTGGCGGTGAGGAAAAGGAACTGACCAGCCGCTATTTCAAGGAAAATACCTATGTCACCCAGGACAGGCTGGGCGGCGTATTGCTCGTTTTTGAGTGGGATGAGGAGGGGAGCCTGATTTCGGAGAAGATTACCGGCCGCCTGGTGCAGGGGCAGCAGCCGCTGGGTATATTTGAGGGGGACGAGTCCCTGTGGGGGGATGATGGCCGACCGATTGCCCCGGTCGTCCTCAGTGTGATTACCGATAAGGGGCAGATTGAGGGGCTCAGCTTCAATGAGGCGGAAGCGTTATCAAGCCAGTTGAATGCCGGTCGCCTGCCGGTGTCTCTGGAAATACTCTATGACCAGACGGTATCGCCCATACTGGGGGCCGATTTCGTTGATATGAGTGTTAAGGCGGGCATAATTGGCATCATCATTGTGATGCTGTTTATGATGATTTACTATCGTCTGCCCGGAGTTATCGCCAGTCTGACTCTGGTCTTTTACGGGGTACTGGTCCTGGCGCTATTCAAGCTGATACCGGTGACACTTACCCTGGCGGGACTGGGCGGCTTTATCCTATCGGTAGGGATGGCGGTAGACGCCAATGTGCTTATCTTCGAGCGGATTAAAGAAGAGCTGAGGGCAGGACGGACGCTGGGGGCGGCCATTGAAGCCGGATTTAATCGTGCCTGGACGGCAATCAGGGATAGCAACGTGACCACTTTTATCGTTTGCGCCATCCTCTTCTGGGTAGGCAGTGTCGTGGTGGCCGGCGCGCCGGTGAAGGGGTTTGCCTGGACTCTAGCCATCGGCGTAGCGGTAAGCATGTTCACCGCCATTGTGGTCACCCGTACCCTGCTGCGCCTGTTCGTGGGCACTGCCCTGGCACAGCGGGCTTCCCTGTTCAGCCCGTACCTGGGAAGGAAATAAGAAGGAAATAACATTGAATATTATCGGTAAAAGGTTCTACTTCTTTGCTATTTCGGCGCTGATTATCCTGGTCGGCTTTATTTCGCTGGCCACTTTCGGCCTCAGGTACGGGATTGAGTTCAGCAGTGGCTCGATAGTGAGGGTGAGCTTTGAGCAGGCAGTGGCGCTGGGTGACCTGAGACAGGAACTAACCGGTCTGGGCTACGGCAATGCCCTTATTCAGCATACCGAGGCGGGCGATTATATTATCCGGACACACGAATTAGACAGGGAGGAGAAAACGGCGCTGGAGGAAGCCCTTGCCGCCAGGTTCGGGCAGCTCCAGGAGACTGAATTTAATACCGTGTCGCCCATGGTAGCCCGGGAAACGGCGCAGAACGCCGCCATTGCGGTGGCGGTAGCCGCCATCGGTATTCTGCTTTACATCACCTGGGCATTTCACCGCATGCCCAAGCCCTTTCACTACGGCACCTGCGCCGTGGTTGCCCTTGTCCATGACACGCTGATGGCGCTGGGCATTTTTTCCATTATCGGCGGCGTGCTGGGCTGGGAGGTTGATTTAAAGTTTATCATCGGCATTCTGGCCGTTATTGGTTACAGTGTGAACAACACGGTGGTCGTTTTTGACCGGATACGCGAGAACCAGACTCTGGGGGTCAGCCCTGACTTTGAGGTGGTGGTTAACCGTAGCCTGGTTGATACACTCAGCCGTTCCCTCAATACCAGTCTGACCACTCTCTTTGTGGTCTTGGCCCTGATGCTATTTGTGGGGGTAGCCATCCAGAATTTTGCCGCGGTGCTCTTAATCGGCATCGTGGCCGGAACCTTCAGCTCAATCGGCATTGCTCCCTCCCTGCTGGTGGTCTGGGAGAAGGGGGAGTGGGGCCGGTTTCTGCAGTGGCTTCCGCTTCGTGGTAAAAGCTAGCCAGAGGTGAGGAGTATGTTTTCCAGTCGAGTTGGTGCCGCCAGGCTTGCTTTAGCGGTGGTAATCGGGTTGATTTTGCTCAAGGTGGCGGTGTCAGTTATCACCGGGAGCATCAGTATCCTGGCTCAGGCGGTGGATAGTTTCCTCGACCTGTTTGCGGTGGTCATTAGCCTTTTTGCGGTCAGGATAGCGCTTAAGCCGGCTGACGTGGAACACCCCTTCGGGCATGGCAAGGCGGAGAATATCGCCGCTATCGTCCAGGCGATGCTCATTTTTACCGCTGGTTGCTTGATTATCTATTCCGCGGTGCGCCGCATTATGACCGGGGCGACCGTAGAACTGACCGAAGCCGGTATCGGCGTAATGCTGGTCTCCGTAATCGCCAGCATCTTTCTTTCCCGCCACCTGCTTAAAGTAGCCCGGGCAACCGATTCGATCGCCTTACAGGCAAATGCA
The DNA here is from genome assembly GCA_035528295.1 of Dehalococcoidales bacterium. Taxonomy (GTDB): domain Bacteria; phylum Chloroflexota; class Dehalococcoidia; order Dehalococcoidales; family JAUYDJ01. The sequence goes on from DATKYY010000007.1 coordinate 19,540, forward strand.
CGTAATATCGCCGCTGATGTCTACTCGGCGGCAGCCGTGCTCGCCGGGCTGGTGATAATACGCATTACCGGGCTCGATATTCTTGACCCTATCATTGCCCTGCTGGTGGCTTTGTTCATCCTGAAGGTAGCCTATGATGTTTTGCGGGGCTCCTTTGGCGGGCTGATTGATGTCAGGCTGTCCCCGGATGAGGAGGGCATTATTGAGTTAGCCATTATGGAGCACAAGGGCGAAATAGTCGGGTTCCATCAACTGCGTACCCGCAAGGCGGGCAACCAGCGTTATATTGACCTCCACCTGGTGATGCCGCGCAGCCTTAATATAGATGAAGCCCACCAGTTCTGCGACCATCTGGAACAGGATATCGCCAGCAAGCTGCGTCAGGCTAATGTAACCATACACGTTGAGCCCTGCGGTGAAGAGTGTGAGCAGTGCCCGATTTATCCCCACCGGGGCAAGGAAAAGTCCTAGGCTAGAGGGCGTGGATTTCTTTTATCGCCTTAATCAGGGGGGCGATGTCGGGGGCAAGCAGCGGTTGGGGTGGTTGAGAGGGGTAGTCTTCAAGGCTGGTTTCGCCCCGGAGCACATCAAGAGTAGCTTTTACCGAAGCGGCTAAGGCATCGAGATTATAGCCCCCCTCCAGACAGAAGACCAAATGTCCCGAACACAGTTCGTCGGCTAGCTCCCGGATAATTTTCACCATTTTGGCGAAGCCGGTGGTGCTCACCTGCATCAGGGCTAGCTCATCCGCCCAGTGGGGGTCATAGCCAGCCGAGACCATAATAAGCTGGGGCTGAAAACGCCGGGCGGCGGGCACAATAATCCGGGTGAAGACCAGTTCATATTCACGGTCACCACAGCCAGGGGGCAGCGGTATATTGAGGGTAGTCCCTTTCGCCTCCCCGCGGCCGATTTCATCAACATAACCCGTTCCCGGGAACAGGGGGAACTGGTGGGTTGATATGTAGAGCACCCTCGGCTCTTCATAAAAGATTTCCTGGGTACCGTTACCGTGGTGGACATCAAAATCGATGATTAAGATGCGCTCCAGCCGGTATTTAGCCAGGGCATATCTGGTCGCAATCGCCAGATTGTTAAACAGGCAGAAGCCCATGGCCCGCCAGGGGGTGGCGTGGTGCCCCGGTGGCCTGACCAGGGCGAAGGCACTGTCTACTTTGCC
>DATKYY010000008.1:0-3359 GCA_035528295.1 Dehalococcoidales bacterium
GGCGGCGGCGGTTCGGCAGTTAGCCCTGATGGCGATGCTCATACCGATATAGCCGGCCAGACCGGAGGAGACAGCGCCAAAGACAAAAGCGGCAGCCACCAACCAGCCCAGGTTGGGCACCACCCCCAGAATGACAGCAACCACGACCACAAATACGGCCAGTATCTTGTACTCACGGCCCAAAAAGGCGAGGGCGCCTTCTTTAATGGCTTCGGATATTTCCCTTATCCTCGCCGAGCCCTCGTCCTGTTTCAAGACATAGGCTGCCATGAAGGCAGCCACCACCAGTCCTAAAACCCCGCATATTGCCGCAATTAGTATTGGGTCCATTTACTTAGCGTCCTTTCTATCCGAACAGGATTAGCCGCTATCAGGCTACTCAAAGTGCCTGGCTAACTTTGCCAACTATTTTATTTTGGCGGCTGCGACTTGAGCTTCTCTTCCAGGTCTTTCTGGCTTATGGCCAGGGTCAGGTCGCTGCGTGTCCTCTCCATAATGCCGCGGATGGAATCGGTGGTGTGGCGTAGCCCGCCGGTTATGGCATCGGGGAAGTCCATGGCAAAGAGGGTATTGTAGATGTCATCCATCATGGTGAGCAGCTCTTCACCCCGCGACAGGTCTCCCCGCCGCATGCTATCCAGAAGGTAGCGCCTCAGCTCGCCGACAGCTTCACCCAGTCCGTTCAGGTAGGCAGCCTGGTCCACTCGCAGCTCGGCGGGGGTGGGCAGTGGTTGCCGGGTAATCATGGCCAGCGTGGTACTGCCTTCGGCAAATTCCTTCTGGGCGTCTCTGACCAGCCCGGAGGAGCTAAGCTCCGGGTATTCCGCGGTAGCCTGCTCAACTTTGTCGAGCAGCTGGCGGGCTGACATCAGCAGTTCGATGGCCTGGTCAAACTGCTGGCGATGCACGGCCCGGATGGCGTTGCCACAGTGGCGAATGGCTTCGCGGCACAGGGGCAAAACCTTTTCCCTGGCCCCGTCCTTGGCCATGAAGCTCTGCCTTATCTCGTTGGCGATTGAGTCCAGGTTATCGGTCAACTTGTCTTACTCGCCTCAATGATATTTACTATCTCTCGGGCGGCTTTCTCCGGGGCTTGCGCCCGGACAACCGCCCTGATTACCGCAATTGAGTCCGCACCGGCCGCCATAACCGCCGCCGCGTTTTCTTGGTTGATGCCACCGATAGCCACCAGGGGCAGGGTTACCGCCTGTCTGACCTGGCTCAGTCTCTCCACACCGACCACCTGGGCGGCTTGCTTGGACGGGGTGGGATACATGGCACCAACGGCAATATAGTCCGCCCCCTCCGCCTGGGCGGCCACCGCCCCGTCTACCGTCCGGGTTGAAATACCCAGAATTTTATCAACGGGCAGCAGCCGGCGGGTCGTCTTGATGGGGAGGTCGTCCTGCCCCAGATGAAGCCCGTCGGCATCAACCGCCAGCAGCAAATCAAGGTGGTCGTTGATGATAAAGAGCACATCGTGCTCCGCACAGAGCTGCTTCAGCTGCTCGGCGATGGGGAGCAGCTCTTTTTTGGTGGAGATTTTGTCGCGGAGCTGAATTACCCTGGCGCCGCCAGCTATGGCCGCTTTGGCGACATCAGTGTGTCTGCACTTGAGCAGGGCTTGGGTATCGACAATAACATAGAGTCCGCTCAGGCGCTTTAGCTTATCCTGGCGCAGCAGCCGGGACAGGAGATTTCGTTCTATGGTGTAGAGGTCAAAGCGGGCTTTTTTGAACTTCTCCGTGTCCAGCCCGGTCTCGGGAATCTTGGCCAGCTCTTCAATGGTGCGCAGTGACTCCTGGACCCTTCTTGAGTTAGCCACCAGTATGTTGGGTAGCTCCCGCTCTTTCTTCTGGGCGGCTTCCAGATTAATGCCGACATCACCTTCCGAGTCTCTTGCCTGAAGCAGCCGCTGGTTGAAGCGCTTGTCTGTCTCCAGTATCTGGTGGCGCATCGTCTTCAGCTGTTGGGTCAGATTAACATCGTTGAGTATCATCCGCGCCAGCTCTTCCAGAAGGCGGAGCCCTTCGCCGATGCGGTTAAGATTGGCGTCAATAATACGGAGGGTATTTAGTTCCGGGGAAGCCATATTTATCCCCTTGTATCTTCTCTTGGTGGTTATTCTAGCATAGCCAGAGCGGTCGGTAAAGAAGGTCAGTCCTCATTTACCGCATTTTCGATAAGCTCGATTCGGGATGGCTTCCCGCTGCGGTCTAATTCCACGGCGACCATATCAATGCGCCATGATGGCGGCAGGTTGCTATGGGCCTGACGGTAGCGGGCGGCGGCTATCTTCAGTCTTTCCTTTTTGGTGGGGGTGATTGACTCTTCGGGACTACCAAATGTTAGGCTCTTTTTGGTGCGCACCTCAATAAAAACCAGGCAGTCCCTGTGCCGGGCGACGATATCAACCTCAGCCTCAGGGCAGCGGTAGTTGGTTTCCAGAATGTGATACCCCCGCTTTTTGAGGTAGTCTTTAGCCAGCTTTTCCCCCAGTATACCGGTATCTCTACGTGTCATTTTGGTTAGACAGCCTGACTGGCCGGAAGGACTGGCGGTGGATGGGACAGGAGCCCAGCCGCCGCAGGCAGGAGAGGTGTTGCTCCGTGCCGTAGCCCTTATGCTGTGCCAGCCCATAGCCAGGATAGCGTTCATCCAGCTCGACCATTAATTGGTCACGGGTTACCTTGGCGATGATAGAAGCGCCGGCGATGGAGAAGCACAGGCTATCACCGTAGGTTATCCCTTTTTGCGGCAACGATACCTCAGGCAGAAGCAGGTAGTCGATGAGGAGAAACTCGGGCAGTGGCGAAAGCGCCTCAATAGCCAGCTTCATCGCCATTCGGGTTGCCTTAACTATACCCCGGGTATCAATTATTTCAGGGGCAACAATGCCGGTGCCCACCGAGACGGCTACTTCATTAAGATGGTAAAAAAGAAACTCACGCCTCAGGGGGGGCAGCAGTTTGCTATCTTTTACCAGGTCCAGCCAGGGTGTATCTAGATTATCGGGCAAAATGAGGGCGGCCGCCACCACCGGACCGGCCAGAGAGCCCCGCCCCGCCTCATCAACCCCGGCAATCAGGTGGTAGCCCTGTGCCTCAAGTGTTTCTTCCTCGGCAAAGGATGGTGTCCGGGAAATCCTGAGCAACTCTTTCCCCTTCCCGCTTCTCGATTATGGTCCCGCCCCCCAGGACAACATCGCCCTGATAGCAGACGACGGCCTGCCCCGGCGCGATTGCCGACTGGGGCTGCCGGAAGTGAACCTCGGCGGTGCCATTGTTAAAATATAGCTCAGCCGCTGCCTCGGGTGACTGGTAGCGGATTTTGGCAGTTATTTTCGCTCCCTCCTGCGG
>DATKYY010000009.1:0-2628 GCA_035528295.1 Dehalococcoidales bacterium
TCCTGGTGAAGAGCACCGGTTGCCACGGCTTCTGTGAAAAAGAGCCCATCGTAATTATCTTCCCTGAAGAAATCTGCTATGTCGAGGTAAAACCGGCGGACGTGCCCGAGATTGTCTCGGCGACCCTGGCTCAGGGGAAGACTATTGAGCGCCTTCTCTACCAGGACCCCAATACCGGAAAAAGAATCACCAAAGAATCTGAAATACCCTTCTATAAAGCGCAAAGCCGGGTTGTTCTGGGCAACAATAGATTTATTGATATGGAAAGCATCGATGACTATATTGCCCTGGGCGGCTATTCGGCGCTGGCCAGGGCACTCCTTGAGATGAGCGCGGAAGATGTGCTGGGCCAGATTAAAGAGTCCAATTTAAAGGGGCGGGGTGGCGGTGGCTTCCCGGCGGGCCGAAAGTGGGAGACCACCCGCAACGCCCCCGGTAAAATAAAGTACGCCATCGTCAATGCCCATGAAGGTGAGCCCAGTGCCTTTATGGATAGAGCCATTTTGCTGGGCAACCCCCACAGCGTGCTGGAGGGGCTGATAATCGGCGCCTACGCTATCGGCGCCAGCCAGGGCTATATTTACCTGCGCCATGATAGCCCCCAGACCATAGACGTGGTCAATAAGGCGCTGGCTCAGGCCGAGAAATACGGGCTACTGGGTAAAAACATCCTCGGCTCCGGCTTTGATTTCAATGTTGAGCTTCACCGTGACATCGGCATATTCGTTTCCGGTGAATCCACCGCTCTAATGACCTCTATTGAGGGTAATGTGCCCGAGCCAAGACCGAAGTACATCCATACCTCGGTAAGCGGTATCCACCAGCGGCCGACCAATTTGAACAATGTCGAGACCTGGGCCAATGTGCCGCTGATAATCGGTAAAGGCGTGGCCTGGTTCACCGGCATCGGCACCGAGGGGAGCAAGGGGACCAAGATTATCTCCCTGGCCGGCAATATTAATAACACCGGACTGGTTGAGGTCCCGATGGGGGTAACCCTGAGGGAGCTGGTCTATGATATCGGTGGCGGCATACCCGATAAGAAAAAACTGAAAGCGGTCTACGTCGGGGGGCCGCTGGGCGGGTGCCTCCCGGAGAGCCAGCTTGACCTCAAGGTGGACTTTGATGAGTTGTGGGAAGCCGGGGCACCCATCGGTGCCGGCAGTATGATCGTGATGGACGAGACCAACTGTATGGTTAATTTCGCCCGCTATTTCCTTAACTTCCTGGCCGATGAGTCCTGCGGCAAGTGTATCCCCTGCCGTGAGGGAGTCTACCAGATGCTCAAGATAATGAACCGCATCTGCCGGGGCGAGGGTAGAGACGGCGACATCGAACTGCTGGAGGAAATCTCCGCGGTGGTTATGGACGCCTCCCTCTGTGCCCTGGGACAGACCGCCCCCAACCCGATATCGGGCACCATCAAACACTTCCGCAAAGAATACGAGGCTCATATTCAGCAAAAACGCTGCCCGACTGGTGTCTGTCAGATGCTGGCGGCGGTGGGCAGAGGTTAAAGCATAGTAAAGGAGACCGGTTATGAGTGAAGTTACCCTGACCATTGATGATAAAGAGGTTAAAGCCAAAGAGGGGATGACCGTTCTGGAGGCAGCCCAAGAGGCCGGCTTTGACATCCCCACCCTCTGCCATCACGATAAATTAGCCCCCTACGGCGGTTGCCGGCTGTGCACTGTAGAAATAAACGATGGCCGGCGCACCCGCCTGGTCACTTCCTGCGTTTACCAGGTTAAAGACGGCATCACGGTAAAAACAGAGTCGGAAAAAGTAGTCAGGATTCGCAAGCTGTTACTGGAGCTACTCTGGGCTCGTGCTCCCGGAGTGCAGGCCCTCAGGGACTACGGCATAAAATACGGCATCGACCGGACCAAGTTTGATATCGGGCCGACCTGCTGTATTCTCTGCGGGCAATGCGTCCGCTACTGTGCCGAGGTAAAGAAGAAGAATGCCATTGGCTTTGTCGGTAGAGGTATCCGGCGACAGGTAATGTTTTTCCCGGAGATAGCCACCGAGGAGTGCCCCAAGTGTGGTGAGTGCTTTTCCATCTGCCCCACCGGTGTGCTGCCGTCAAACTACGCTTTAACCCAGTTGCCCGGCTTTACCTTCCCGACCAGGTTCCTGAGCTAAAAGCCAATGTTTGGTCGTTTGCCTCGTTTGTGGTAAAATTCCATCATTACCAAAGCGGACTATGTTTAAACTATGTTTAAAACATTGAGAGAAGATATTCACACCGTATTTGACAAAGACCCGGCGGCCCGAGGTTTACTGGAGGTGCTCTGCTGCTACCCCGGCCTGCACGCCCTGTGGCTGCACCGCATCGCCCACTTTCTGTGGCAGCGCAAGCTCTACTTTCCGGCCCGTTTGCTCTCCCATACCAACCGCTTTCTGACCAGTATTGAAATCCACCCCGGAGCCAAGATTGGCCGACGCTTCTTCATCGACCACGGGGCGGGGGTGGTCATCGGGGAAACTTCGGAAATCGGCGATGATGTGCTGATGTATCAGGGGGTTGTCCTCGGTGGCACCACCCTGAAGAAGGGCAAGCGCCACCCGACCATCGGCAATAATGTAATTATTGGCACCGGGGCGGTAGCCCTGGGCGACATTACT
>DATKYY010000010.1:0-2583 GCA_035528295.1 Dehalococcoidales bacterium
CCGGTGCCGTTGGGGCGAAGCCACCACCCCCCACCCGAGGCAACATTCTCTTTATCCACGACAAAAGCGGTGGGATAGGTCATCTTGGCCAGGAAATAGGACTTGGGGGCGTCAATGGTCACCTCAAGGGTATGGTCATCAAGCACCCTGACGCCGCTGATTTCTTCGGCTTTACCGGCTATTACCTCGGTTACGCCGACAATATCCCCTAAATAAGTAGCGGCGGTGGTTGAGCCGGTAGCCGGGTCGCAGGCTCTCTCCCAGGAATACTTGAAGTCCTGAGCCTTAACCTCGCGGCCATCATGAAAGCTGACATCCTTATTGAGATAAAAGGTATAGGTTCGCCCGCCGTTGCTGACCTCCCACTTCCGGGCGATGTCCGGCGCCGGCTGGAGGTCATCACCGAGGCAGACCAGACCGCTGAAGAGCTGCATGACATACTGGTGGGAGGTGGTCTCACCGGAGATGGCCGGGTCAAGGGTCAGCGGGTCAATACCGTAGAGATGGAGCGTCCCGCCCTCGGTAGCCGAGGGTGAAGATTCACCAATCTGGCAGCCGCCCAGCAGCAGGCTGGAGAGCAAAATTAAAGAAAGAAATATGTATTGTGCTTTTCTCATTGCCTATCTCTTAAAACAGGCCTTCCCGCTTCAGGCTGAGGAAGCTTTTCTCACCGACGATAATGTGGTCTAAAACATCTATGCCCATAATCTCCCCCGCCTCAGCCAGCCTTTTGGTCAGTATTATGTCATCTTCAGAAGCCTGGGGGTCGCCGGAGGGGTGGTTGTGGGCAAAGACAACCGAAGCGGCGCTGGCCGAAACCGCCTCCCGAAAGACCTCTCTGGGGTGAACGATGCTGGTGTCCAGGCTGCCAATGGAGACCTCGCTGGTCTTGATGAGCTGATTTCTGGAGTCCAGCATAAGCGCCAGAAAGTGCTCCTTTTTCTTGCCCTTGAGCCTGCCCCCCACCACCGCCACCACATCCTCCGGTTTCTTCACCACCGGCCTTTTGCCGGTCTCGGCATAGCCTTCCAGGCGGTTAGCCAGCTCAAAGGCAGCCTTAATCTGAGCCGCCTTGGCCAGCCCAATGCCCCTCACCTGGTAGAGCTCCTCCACCGAGGCGCCGGCAATCCCCTTGAGATTGCCAAACCGGCTTAACAGCCGCTGGGCGGTGGTCATCACCGACTCCCCGGCAATACCCCGCCCCAGAATCAGCGCCAAAATCTCCTGCGCCGACAGGGCATCAGCGCCGAATTTCTGCAGCCTCTCCCGGGGGCGCTCCGAGATGGGCAAATCGTGAATGGTAAACGAGTCTTTCACCAGCTTCGCCTCCAGACCCCGGCTCCGACCGCCAACCCTAATATAAGAGTGGTCGCCAGTCCGGCGAATCCTTCAATCGGTTTCGGCTCCAGTCCGGCCTGCCCGCCAGCCCCAGCTGGCGCCGTCATATAGTCCCGCCAGCGCTGGTTAAGGCCGTCCATATCAAAGCCGTAGACTTTTCTTAAGGCATCATCATAGTCACTGCCCTGCCCGAAGGTATCAAGCAGCTCAAGCATCTTTACCTGTCCATAACTGGTAATCAGAAATTCAACCAGACTGTAGCTCTGGGCATAGGCAAGCGACGCTTCTTGAGCATGGGCCGAAAAGGGACTGGACAGGCTGCGCACCGATGCTACCCGGTCTTCGGCTATCGCCTTATTCAGCGAAGACAGCAGCCCCGATTCCGGCTCTCCCTCGGCATACATCGCCAGGCCCTCATCAAGCCAGACGGGTATGTCGCCATAGGGGTTAAGGGTCACCTGATGGACAACCAGGTGGGCCAGTTCGTGGGCAATCGCCCTTTTGCCCCAGTCAAGCTCACCGGTAGAGATACCAATGGCGATGGTGCCGAATCGGGTGAAGGCGACCCCACCCGTCCACTCCTGGGGGAAAATCATCGCCCCCCGCAGGTCGCGGGCGCTATCGTAGATATACAGATTAACCGGCTTCTCCAGATAAGCCCCGGTGTCCTCAGCCAGCCGCACCAGTGTCTGCTGTGCCGTCGCCATCAGCTCGCCGGCGAAGGACTCTTTCCCCTGGTACCAGTACAGTGTCACCATACCCTCGGTCAGGCTCTGCCAGGAATAGCGAAGGTCATCAAACTGAACCAGAGCCGGGATTGTCTCCGCCTGAGCCGCGTTGGCATCGGTTACTGTCCACCAGTACTCGATATTGGCTCCGGGGGGTATTCCGCCGATGCGGCGCAAATCAAATGTCCAGCTGACCTCAACGCTATTCGCCGGCACAAATTCAATATAGACCTCGCTGATAACTTCAGCAAAACTGAACCGGTCAATAGTGTAATGCAGGCGAATATCGCTAATATTGACATCACTTTCCGCCGACAGGTTAAAGTGAAGATAGAGGGGAAAATCAACCTGGGCTGAGCTCTGGTTTATAGCCGGCCCACCCTGAGCCTGAACCGGCACCGGGCTCAGCAGCACCAGCAGGCAGATAACCAGGGCTAAAAGGCCGGTCTTTTTAATCATTCTCCCCCACTCAACTCAGCCCTGAGATAGGCGGTGACGAACTCGTCTATCTCACCGT
>DATKYY010000011.1:0-16200 GCA_035528295.1 Dehalococcoidales bacterium
AATCTGAAACAGGTCGGCAAAGTAGTTTGAGCCGTAATTCTGCTGGTAGTTCAGGGCGGCCTGGCGCAGCCCTTCAATGCGGGCATAATGCCGGTTAGTGGTCAGCATCACCTGGGCATGCCCGTGATGAATTGAGGCCCCGGCCCGCCACAGGCAGTTCCAGATAAACAAAAAATACCTGGCTTCTGGTTTTAATTTATGGGCTCTCTGCGCCCACTCCCAGCCGACATCAATATAGTCAATAACCTGCTCCCGGGAGAAACTAAGGGGGTTGAACTCTTTGAAGATAATAACGCCGTGCAGCCCATCGTACTTGGCCACGTTGCTGGCGGTAACGCAGTGCCGGCCGCTCACCCGCCCGAAGAGGTCTTCCGGGGTATCTTTTTCGGGACAGGCAAATATATCATTACGGCGGGCATTTTCAAGCTGGCTCTCGATGCTCTCGGTCTCTCTGGCTAGAATCGGGCGCGAGGCGCGCCGCCGGTTAAACAGGGCGCCCTCGCTGGTTATCTGGTTGGTTACCCGGACAATCAGCTGTTTTTTGACCGCTTCAATTGAGCCGAACTGCTGTTTAACCCAGGGCGCCATGCTCGGTGGGGGGTTTAGCTCGCCGACAGTGGTAGTCACATCATATATTCGCTGGAACAGAGCCTTATCCTGGGGCGGTAATGAAGCGACTATTTCCTCCAGGCGGTCAATATTTAAATTGGTCATGGTTATGCTTAGTGTCTGAAGTGCCTCTCCCCGGTGAAGACCATGGCGAGGTTGTGCTTGTCCGCCGCCTTGATTGACTCCTCGTCCCTGATGGAACCGCCGGGCTGAATAATGGCGGTTACCCCGCAGGCGGCGGCCAGTTCCACCACATCGGAGAAGGGGAACATGGCATCCGAAGCCAGCACGCTGCCCATGGTCTTGTCCTCGGCCTTTTCTTTAGCGATTTTGGCACTGATGATGCGGCTGGGCTGTCCGGCACCCATGCCCACGATGGTCTTGTCTTTAGCCAGAACAATGGCATTGGACTTGATATGTTTCACCGCCCGCCAGGCAAAGAGCAGGTCGGCGATTTCGGCCTTGGTTGGCTCACGTTTGGTTACCGTTTTCAGGTTGACCTTATCTTCGGGCACCGAGTCCGAGCTCTGAATCAGCAGTCCGCCTTTTGCCCGGCGGTAGTCAAAGTAGCCCGGTTCCGCCTTGCCGTAGCCGGGGGGCAGTTCAGCACGGAGAATGCGCAGGTTTTTCTTCCTTTTTTTTAGTGTTTCCAGTGCCTCAGGCTCGTAATCGGGGGCGATAACTATCTCGTAGAAGACCGGCCTCATCTCCTCAGCCATAGCCTGGGTGACGGTTCGATTTGAGGCGACAATGCCACCGAAGGCGGACACCGGGTCGCCGGTGAGCGCCCTGCGGTAGGCTTCGGTGATATCGGGGTGGCTGGCCAGACCGCAGGCGTTGGTGTGCTTGATTATGGCCACGCTGGGGTCGGCGAAGTCGGTAACCACCCCCCAGGCGGCGTCACCATCCAGAATATTGTTAAAAGAGAGCTCCTTGCCCCATAGCTGCTCCGCCCAGGTGATACCGGTCGGCTTCTTCTCGCCGACGGTAAGCTCGGCGTAGAAAGCGGCCGGCTGGTGCGGGTTTTCCCCGTAGCGGAGGGCGTAGCGCTTCTTCAGGGCGATGGTCATCTCATCGGGGAAGCCCTCTTTATCCTGTCTTAAATATTGGGCGATAGCAGTGTCATATAGCGCCACATGCTGGAAGGCTTTCTGGGCCAGGCGTTTGCGCTCCTCAAGAGGCAGCTCGCCCTGCTTTAGGTTCTCTATAATTAGCGGATAGTCAGCCGGGTCAACCACCACGATGACGCCGGGGAAGTTCTTGGCGGCGGCGCGAATCATGGTCGGGCCACCGATGTCAATATTCTCCAGGGCTTCATCAAGGCTAACCCCCTCTTTGGCTACCGTCTGGACGAAGGGGTAGAGGTTTACCGCCACCAGGTCAATAAGCTCAATTTTATTCTTGGCCAGTTCCTCAAGGTGGGCGCTCAGGTTGCGCTTGGCAAGCAGGCCGCCGTGAACTGCCGGGTGGAGTGTCTTCACCCGCCCGTTAAGTATTTCGGGAAAGCCGGTAATCTCGGATACGCTCTTTACCGGCACTTTAGCCTCGGCGAGAGCCTTCTTGGTGCCGCCGGTGGAGAATATCTCATAACCCAGCCGGCTTAATTCTTGAGCAAAATCACTTGCCCCCGTCTTGTCAGAGACACTGATAATGGCGCGCATTGACACTCCTTTCTTTATTTTAACTACTCGATAATTACGCGGTCTTTCCCCGCCAGCTTGACCACCTCACCGATAACTTTAGCTTCAGGCAGCTTTTTGGTGAGCTGGCTGGCGTTTTGGGGTGAGCCGATAACCACCATGCCAATGCCCATATTAAAAACCCGGTACATCTCATCCCGGTCAACGTTGCCCCGCTGCTGGATGAGCTGGAAGATGGGCGGCACCGGCCAGGTCTTTGCGTTAAATCTGGCGGCTAAGCCCGGCGGCAGAACGCGGGGCACATTGCCGATAAGCCCACCGCCGGTGATATGGGCCAGGCCCTTAATCAGGGGCAGCCGCGGCTTTAGCTGGTGGTAGTAGCTGCGGTGGGGCTCAAGGAGCTCCTCACCCAGCGGGCGGCCCAGTTCGGGGAAGTTCTGGTTAAATTCTTCAGCCTTGAAGAGCCGGCGCACCAGCGAGTAGCCGTTGGTATGCAGCCCGCTGGAGGGTAAGCCGATGATGCTATCGCCAGCGGCGATTGACTGGCCGGTGATAATCTTCTCTTTCTCCACCACCCCGATGACGAAGCCGACCAGGTCATAGTCTTCGCCGGCGTAAAGCCCGGGCATCTCGGCGGTTTCCCCGCCGATGAGGGCACAGCCGACCTCGCGGCAGGCCTGGGCCAGTCCCTGGGCGATGGCGCCTACCTGCTCGGCAAGCAGCTTGCCCATGGCAATGTAGTCCAGAAAGAAGAGGGGCTCCGCCCCGCAGGTGAGGATGTCATTAACACAGTGATTGACGATGTCAATGCCGACGGTATTGTGCCTGCCCAGAGCCGAGGCAATCTTGAGTTTGGTGCCGACACCGTCAACACTGGACACCAGCACCGGGTGCTGGTACCCCTTGAACTCAAAGAGGCCGCCGAAAAAGCCGACGCCACCCAGTACCTCGGGGCGGGAGGTAGAGCGGGCATGCCGGGCGATTAGCTCCTTGGCTTTAGCGGCAATATCAAGGCTGACACCGGCTTTAGCATAGGTTTCTTTAATCTGCCTTACCTCCTTTAGTAGCTGGTTTCTTTAATGGGATTTCGGTTTCGGTCATATGCTGGTGCACATACTTGTAGATTTCGACAACGACGGCGGTCAGCGGCACTGCCAGTATCAGTCCCCAGAAGCCGGCAAACTTGGCTCCCAGAACAAGCAGGACGATGACAACCGCCGGGTGTATCCGCAGATATCCCCCTTGCACCCGGGGGACGAGCAGTGTATTTTCCAGAAGTTGAACCACCAGAAAGAGAACGGCTACCCAGATTGCCTTTTCCGGGACTATGGCCAGGGTTACTATCACCGCGGTGATACCGCCGATCCAGGGCCCCAGTATCGGGATGAGTTCAGTTATACCGGCAAAGGCGGCTAGCACCGGAGCCAGTTCTATTTCTAAGATGAGCAAGCCGATGAAAACGAGGTAGGCCACCACAAAGCCGAGTACCAGCTGGGCGCGAATATATCGTCCCAGCACCCCTTCAAAAATTGAGCTGATATTTCGGACGTGTTCCGCTACCGGTGGTGGGAAAGCGGCATAAAAACCGTTCTTTAGCTTTTCCGAATCCTTCAAGAGGTAGAAGAGAAAGACGGGTAAGGCAGCGAAACCGAAAATTAAGCCAAAGGTGGCTGGTATGAACGAGACGCCGGTCAGGAAGATACCCTTGATGGCGGCGCCGCCGGCGGCGCCCACTTCCAGCATAAAGTCATAGACCTGCTGTTGCGCCTCTATGGGAAATTGCTGCTGGAAGAGCTGGGCAACATGCTCCAGTTCCCACAGACCGCGGGCGATGAACTGGGGGGCATCGTTTATCAGCACATAAAGGGCATTAACGACGGCACTGATGAGAAAGTAGGAGAGGATGCCGGCTATGGACAGCATGACGATGAAAATAATTATTATCAGGGAGACCCGCTTGGACTGTTGCCACCTGCCTTTGGCCGGCAGCCTTTGCTCAATCCACGAAATCACGGGGAGTAAGAGGTAGGCAAGCACCAGCCCGGCGGCAAAGGGGAGTATGACACTTCTCAACGCATAGAGAAGCCAGAATACGATTACCAGCCCTACTATCAGTAATATCAGGGGTCGGTGTCTGCTGAATGTACTCCCTGCTGTGGTCAAGTTCAACCTCGCTCATCTCAGGCTAACATCAGCTACCCAGGCGCTTAAAAGGCTCTGGCTCAGGCGATACCAGTAATCATTTTTGGTTCCGGGATAGACTTCTGGCTAACCAGTCTATGATTCGGGCTGCGCCGGTTTCCTGGCCTCCTCCATCTTAGCCTCTGCCTTCTTCTTCGCTTCGGCGGCGCTTTCTTTCACCTTTTCGGCAGCCTCGGCCGCCTTCTCCTGCATCTCTTCCGCCTTCCCCTTCATTAGCTCTCTGGTTTCCTTCCCGGTGCGGGGGGCATAGAGAAAGCCGATGGCTAAACCAATGGCCACGCCGACTACAAACCCGAAACCCGAGCCGACGCCGATATCTTTGTCACTCATCTTTTTTGCCTCCCTCCTTTTTGCAAAATAGTCTGCTGATAGCGTTAACCCCCTGCCTTACGCCCTGAATAAAGGCCACCACCTGAATTAGAGGCTTGGCGACTTCATTGGTCACATAGTTTGAAATCCCGGCGATATTCTGCGAGGTAGTTTTAATTGAGTCCAATATAACCTTGGCCCGCCGGTAGAGTAAAAAAGTCAGCACGGCGATGAAGAGGAGTACTATGATTACTAAGACTCCGGCAATAGAGATAATCAGGTCACGGAACCAGTCAATGCTCATAGATGGTGCCTCCGCTTTTATACTTTACTCTATTGTATCACCAATGGCTAGTGTGTAAAGAGGGGGCAGGTGGGTGGCGTGAACGAGCCGGAATGTTTTGGGCTTACTGCTTATTCAGGTAGTAGGGCGGGAGGTCCTGCCGTGACATAGTCTCCAGCGCCAGCTTGTCCATCTCAAGCTGTACCGGTATCGGGTAATCACCGGTGAAGCAGGCCAAGCAGAAAATGTCTTTGGGCAGGGCGACCGCTTTAATCAGACCGGGGATGCTGAGGTAACCCAGCGAGTCAGCGCCGATGAAGTCCCTGACCTCGGGCACGGTTTTTTGGGCGGCAATGAGCTCCCAGCGGGTAGCCATATCTACCCCGAAGAAGCAGGGGTAGCGGATGGGTGGTGCGCAAATGCGCATATGTATCTCTTTGGTGCCCGCTTTTTTCAGTAGCTCGACCACCTTGGGAGTGGTGGTACCGCGCACAATGCTATCGTCAACCACCACCACCCTTTTGCCGTTCAGCATTTCGGGCAGGGGGTTGAATTTCAGCTTGACGCCGAGGTCTCTGATGCGCTGGTCGGGCTCAATGAAGGTGCGCCACATGTAGCGGTTCTTGAGCAGTGCTTCTCTTATCAGTATTTTTGACTTATAGGAATAACCGAAGCCAGCCGCGGTAGCCGAGTCGGGTACCCCCATCACCAGGTCGGCGTCTACCGGGTGTTCCTCAGCCAGCCCTTCCCCCATTGCCAGTCGGGCTGAGTATAGCAACCGGCCATTAATCACGCTATCGGGACGGGCAAAATAGATAAACTCAAAGATGCATAGCGCCCTTCTCTCGGACTCTCCCTGGTAGCTATCAACGCCGTTTTCGGTAATGGCGACTATCTCCCCCGGCTCAACCTCCCGGGTAAAGGTGGCGCCAATATGGTCGAGGGCGCAGCTCTCGGAAGCGATAACCCAGCTGCTGTTAATCGTGCCCAGGCATAGCGGGCGCACCCCGAAGGGGTCTCGAACCGCGAACAGGCTGTCTTTGGTCATCAGGACAAAAGAGTAAGCCCCTTGCAGGCGGTGGGTGGCGTATCTTATCTTGTCCCGCCAGCTTTTGGCTGGGGCGGAGAGGATAAGGTTAGCGATAACCTCGGTATCGGTGGTGGTGCAGAATTCGTAGCCCTGGTCGGACAGCTCTTCACGGAGGTGCTTGGCATTGATGATATTGCCGTTGTGGGCGATGGCAATCGGGTCTGAGTCCGGACCGACCACGAGGGGCTGGGCATTATATATCTGGCTGGAGCCCATGGTGGAATAGCGGTTGTGGCCGATGGCAATATTGCCTTTGAGATGGCTCAGGGAGTGCTCGTCAAATACGTGGGTGACCATTCCCATATCAGCATAGACCAGGATGTCCTTGCCATCGGTGGTGGCAATACCGGCACTCTCCTGACCACGATGCTGAAGAGCGAATAAAGCGAAATAGGTAAGGCGAGCTACATCCTCGCCGGGGGCGTATATACCAAAAACGCCGCAACTTTCGTGCAATACTGCCTGCCTTTCAATTTGCCATATTCATTATAGACGATGTCCCGTAGCTCAGTCAATTTGCCGGAATCAGCTTTTTACCGGCCAAGATAGCTCTTATCTATATCGCCAGTATTAGAATAGCCTCGCTTTTCCCAGTAGCCGCGGTAATCAACATCGTCCGACAATTCGATTTTGGTTATCCACTTTATCCATTTATAGCCCCACTTGCTTTCGGCAACGAGCTGAAAAGGAAAGCCCCTTTGCG
The DNA here is from genome assembly GCA_035528295.1 of Dehalococcoidales bacterium. Taxonomy (GTDB): domain Bacteria; phylum Chloroflexota; class Dehalococcoidia; order Dehalococcoidales; family JAUYDJ01. The sequence goes on from DATKYY010000011.1 coordinate 6,837, forward strand.
GGGGAAGGGCAACCTCGTTCATCTTATAGGCCATTAATATGTCGTTGTCCCTGATGTAATCAAGGGGAAACGAAGTGGTATAGCCGTCATAGGCGTGGAAGATGACCACCTCGGCATCTGGCTGGGGATTGGCTGCTTCAATCAAGTCTCTGACCAGCACCCCTTCCCAGAGGATAATCACACTCCACCCCTCCACGCAGTTCAGTCTGACCACTTTCTTATAGGGCTGGTTCTGGTCGATAACCTCGTCGAAGGTAAAAATTTTGGGCTCACTGACCAGGCCGCTAATCTCAAGCTGGTAGCTCTCAATATCGATAAATTGGGGGCCTTTTATCGAATTTTCCCGGAAATCGTTTATCGAGGAGAGTTTTTCACCCTGGTATTCCCTGACCTGTACCGCGGCCAGCTCCTCGGCTACCTGACCACGCCGGAACAGGGCGCAGCCGCTGAGGGGCAGCCAGACTGCCGACAGCATAAAAATCAGGGCGGTAGTAGTAATTACTATTCTTTTCATCTAACCCCCCACCCCAGTTAAATTAGCCGTCTATTAGAGTCGTACACTGAAATTTTAACACCTGGCTTGCCGCCAGTCTGTGACCAAAGTCACTGTTTCTATCGGGGGTAACGGCCGGGCGGCTGTTTTTTGATTAACAGCAGAAATTCCCTGTTTCCGGAGGCACCCAGGACGGGCGAGGCGACCAGCCCGTTCAGGCGGAAGTCATGCTCGCTCAGCCAGGCAATAAACCGCCCCAGCACCCGGGCATGGACGGCAGACTCTTTGATTATGCCCCCCTTGCCAACCTCCTCCCGCCTGGCTTCAAACTGGGGCTTCAGGAGCACGATAATATAGCCGCCGGCGTTGAGCAGCTTGGTGACTGATAGTATCACCTTCTCTACCGAGATAAAAGACACATCTATGGTGGCTAAATCTATCTTTTCCGGTATGGGGATAGGGTAGCGGGCATTCACCCTCTCCATGACCACCACCCGCGGGTCTTTTCTTAAATGGTAGTCCAGCTGACCGTAGCCGACATCAACGGCATAGACCCGCTTCGCCCCCCGCTGGAGCAGGCAATCGGTGAAGCCGCCGGTTGACGCCCCGATATCAGCCGCTATTTTGCCGGCGACATCAAGCTGGAACCGGTCCAGGGCATGCTCCAGCTTGAGACCGCCCCGGCTGACGAAGGGGGGTGGCTTCGTGATGGCAATTTCGGCATCCTCGGGCACCAGCGTTCCCGACTTGATTACGGCCTGGCCGGCTACGGTCACCTCGCCAGCCATAATCAGTGACTGAGCCTTGGCCCGGCTCTCCACCAGCCCCCGCTCTAGTAGCAGGCTATCAATGCGCCGCTTAGCCACAACCTAAATTTAGATTAGTCGCTGAACTCCTGTCAAACCGCTTTGGTTTGCGCTGTTTTGCCCCATGGGTTATATTGATAGCGATGTATTACTTCGCCTACGGCAGTAATCTGAGCAAAAAGCAGATGCGGGAGCGCTGCCCGGAAAGCAAGCCGAGGCTGATAGCTGTTTTGCCCAACTACAAGCTGGTCTTCACCGACTGGTCGCGGCAGTGGCGGGGCGGGGTGGTCACTATCAAGCGGTTTAGCGGGGAGAAAGTCCTCGGCGCTATTTATGAGATTACCGAGTCGGACTTGAGGCGGCTGGATAAATATGAAGGCTATCCCCAGAGTTACGGCCGGATAAATGTTATTGTCTTTGACGATAATAATCAGCCGATTGAGGCGATGACCTATATTAAAGCGGGCCAGCTCAAGGAAGCACCGCCGTCAAAAGAGTACCTGGCGGTTATCCAGCAGGGCTACCGCGACTGGGAGATTGTCTGATGACTAAAATGACCCGGGTGGTGCCGGCTCTTCTTACCGATGACCCCCAAGCCCTGGCGACGATGGTGCGTCAGGCGGAGGGATTTACTGACTACGTGCAGTTTGACATGATGGACGGCAAGTTTGTGCCCTCAAAGAGCATCACCACCGAGCACCTGGCCGGTCTTCAGATTAAGCTAAAATGGGAAGCCCATATCATGGTGCTCCGCCCGGAGAGCTATCTTGAGGGATTAAAACAGGCCGGGGCCAGAAAAGTGGTCTTTCACTACGAGGCTACCCCCTCACCCAGAGAGGTCATCTCCCAAGCTAGAAGCCTTGGTATCGGGGTGGGGCTGGCGGTCAACCCGGAAACGCCGGTCTCTAAAGTTCTGCCGCTGGCCAGCGAGGTGGACAGCATTCTCTTTCTGACCGTCAACCCCGGCTTCTACGGCAGCAAATTTTTGCCCGAAGTGCTGGACAAGGTGAGGCAGTTCCGCAGCGCCCGGCCTGATATCGAGACAGGCGTCGATGGGGGCATCAAGGAAGGCAATATCATCGATATTGCCCGCACCGGGCTGGATGTCATCTACGTGGGCAGTGCCATTTTCTTACAGCCAGAGCCCGCCGAGAGCTTTCGTCATCTGCTGTCTCTAGCTCAGGAAGGCTAGGCGCTGGTTACTTCTTGATTGAGTCCGCACCACCTCGACCGAGGTGAATCCGGATAATCCGCCGCCCCAGTGACTGCAGCGTCTCAAAATCGCCGATAGCCTGGGCATCGGCGAGCACGGCAAACGTATAGGGCTCACCGGGGATGGACAGGTCTTTGGCGTGGTCGGCGGTAAACTGGAGGAAAAGCCCCCTGTCCGGCCCGTCTTTGTGTAGCTGCCCGCTGGAGTGAAGGTAGCGGGGTCCGTAGCCCATCGCCACCGGAATGTGATATTGCCTCATTATCTTCCGGCGGAGCTCATCCAGCACCTTGTCCGCTTCGGGGGTCTGCAGGAGATAGGCCATGATGGCCAGGTAGTCACCCGGTCTGATTTGAGCCAGCAGTTCTTCAATAGAGAGAGCGGCCTTGACCTGCGGCAGGCGTCGGGAAGTCTGGTATTCAGCCAGGGCGTGCCTGGTGAAATTCTTGGCCTGCTGTACGCCGGGCTGGTTGAAGGGGTGAATGCCCAGTATCGCCCCGGCGATGGCAGTGGCGAACTCCCAGCGGAAGAACTCGGCGCCCAGGTCATAGCCGTCCTGCATCTCCAGTGTTACCACCGGCTGTCCCGCTGCCTCAATCTTGGTCATAGTGTTATCAATAGCCGAGTTGTCATCACCGGCGAGGCGCAGGCAGATAAACAGGCGGTCATCGCCGTAGTGCTCAGGCTCAACCAGCGGCTCACCGGCAATCGGGATGACGCCCTTGCCTTCTTTGCCGGTGCTCTCGGCAATCATCTGCTCCACCCAGAGACCGAAACCAGCAATGGCCGGTGAACTGATGATGGTCAGCTTGTCCCGTCCCTTTAGGGTGAGGGTGGCGACGATGGCGCCAAGCTGGGCGGCGTCGCTTTCGGGGGCGGAAATATTAGCGGCGCATCTCTGGCGCATGAAATCCACCCGGTCCAGCAGTTTGGCGAGGTCAATTCCCATCAGCACCGCCGGCACCAGGCCAAAGTAAGACAGCACCGAGAAGCGCCCGCCGACGTCGGCTGAATTCAGGAAGGCGCGGCAAAACTCTCTTTCGGCCAGTTCGGCGAGCGGGGTGCCCGGGTCGGTAATGGCGACGAAATTCTGCCCGCTTTTCGCTTTACCCAGGGCTTGCCCGACCAGGTGCCTGAAGTACTGGTATAGAGAGACAGTCTCAATGGTGGTGCCCGATTTGGATGAAACTAAAAACAGGCTGCGGGCGGGGTCAATGGCTTCGGTCACCTGCTGCACCCAGGCGGGCACGGTTGAATCAAGCATAATAAACTGGGGGTAGCCGGGAGCACTGCCCAGGACCTGGCGCATCACCTCAGGACCAAGGCTGCTGCCCCCCATCCCCAGCAGCACCACATGGTCAAAACCGGCACTCTTTATCTCTTCGGCGAAGGAAATCAAAGAAGCTATCTGCTGGCGCATCAACTCGGTGACGCTAAGCCAGCCCAGGCGGTCGGTTATCTCGGTGGGCTCCGGCTTCCAGACGGTGTGGTCTTTCTGCCAGATGCGGGCCATAACATTATGCTCCTGGAGGTCAGCCAGGCAGGCGTTTACCTCGCCGAGATATCCCCCCAGGCTAGCCCTGAAGTTAAAATTTGAGTTACTTAACATTATTAAACCACCAAGGGAACCCAAAATTTAGAGTAGATTATATCACCCCCGAAGTTAGAAAACCAACTTCGGCGCTATTTAATTTCAGGGCGTATAGACCTGCCGCATATGCTCTGATTTTCGGGCCAGACTCTTAACGTAGTTGATTTTTTCGCCGGCTATTTTTAGAGCCCCGGCTATCTCGCGTTCCGGCCATTTTTGGGCTAAAGCCAGTAAAATTAAATCCAGTTCGGCATAGGGGATGCCGATGACCTCTTCATCAACGAGTCCGGGAATAATATCGGGTGACGGATTTTTGCTGATAATTCGGGAGGGTATCTTTAAATAAGCGGCCAGTTCAATCACCTGAGTTTTGTATAGATTTAACAGGGGCATAACATCAACGGCATCATCGCAGCCGTGTTTTACGAAGAACCCGATTTCATGCTCGGTTCTATTGGCCGTGCCGACGACCAGTCTATTCTCCAGCTCTCCGTAGAGATAGAGCAGCATCATTCTTAAGCGGTGTTTCAGGCGGCAGTAGGCGAGCCCTTTTCTGAGGTAGGTACCGAATTCCTTGTCCTTGAAACCCAGCAGGCTGGCCGCAAACGGTGGCTCGCCGGTTTTTCGGGCATAGAAACGGTGGGCTTTGTTCACCAGAGCGCCTTTCAGATGTTGGGGGAGGGGGAGTCTATTCAGCTCAAATAACTGGTAGGCGCCCAGCTGTTTGAGGTAGGGGATGATATCAATAATTTTGGTCTCAATCTTTAATTCCTGAGCTAAATCAAGCGCATCTTTGAGGTGTTCTTTCTGGGAGTCTTTCTCCGGCATAAGTAGCGCCAGGGTTTGCCCGGGACCGACCGCCCGCTGACAGAGGGCAGCCACCACCGCTGAGTCCAGCCCCCCGCTCAAGCCTAAAATGGCGCCCTCTCGCTCCAGCTTGGTAACGTGCTCCTGGATAAAATTCTCCAGAGAGTGAGCCACGGTTCCGGCTTCAATCTTCATCCGGGACTGCAGGCTGGTTAGTTTATGGCTGCTCATTTGTCCCCCAAGCACCACCCGGCTTATAGAGCATTATAGCAGCTTGGCTATAGCTATCACTACGACCGGGGCGGTGTTTTGAGGCATTGACAAAATCTCGGCAAAGGAACTAGACTTAATTAGCAACCGGTGAAGTTACCCGAAAAAGTCTAGTTTTGGTGTAATTTTAGGAGGTTGAGGCAGATGGTAAGGGCACTTGAGCCGCTGGTAAAATGGCGGTAGCTGGTGCCCTTTTTGTTTATGAGGAGGCTGGTGCGGTGAGGGAGAGGACATGCCAGACATGCGGGTGTAGCCTGAGTCCAGAGAACCTGGTGCGGCACCGAATCGTCCCCGAGCCGGTTGCCACCGAGGCGGGAATATCAGGTGCCCGAACGGTAGCGTTGTGCCCCAACTGTAGCCAGGAAGTCCAGAACTGGTACGCCAAGAAAGTTTTTCATATGAATTATGATGAGGTAACCAGGCAGTTCAAATCCAAGTCACCGGCTGAGCTGGTCAAAGAATACGAGGGTGTCTATAAGACCTTCGTCAGATATAAAAAAGTGGCTCTGAAAGTAAATTGAGACTTTAGGGAATAAGCCTTCCGGTTATGAGGAGGCGGCTTGAAGAAAAAAGCACCTTCTGGGGGCGGTAGTTTCTGGGAGCGTCTCATCAGGCTGGAATGGGATGCCATCGCTGGTGTCATCGCCGCCCTGGTGGCGCTGGTTCTGCACTTCCTGCACATTGTGGAAGTGGGTCTCCTGCTTGCCATCATACTGGTGTTGATGGCGCTGCTCTTAATCCGGGACCTGCGGCGGGAGCAGCACACCGAGCGGGTGCTGGCTTCGGCGGAGCGCACCGAGTCGACGCTAAGGGATATTAAATCGGCTTTGAAACCGCCCGATGCTATTCTGATCGGGCCTTCCGGGTTGCGCTCGGCGGGTAAGCAGTTCGCCCAGCGGGGGCAGGGTGAAATAGTCTGGTTTAATGTTTGTCTCTTTATGCTTTGCTCCCAGTCAGTCTTTGACGCCTTGCTACGCCCGTTTATTGAGAATCCCTTAATCACCTCAATTCAGTTCATTTCAAGTAAGAGTGAGCAGAAACTGTGGGAGACCGAGGTGATGGCTAAGGCTAAGGTCTGCCCCGGCTGTGAAAAGCTTAAAGAGCCGGTCTGGAGTGACTTGAAGGAAACGGTTTCCTTCATCTTTATTGAGACCACGCCGGAGGGGAGGGGGGAAGCCCTGTTGAGCTTCTGGGGGGAGCCGTTTATGTCCCGGAGCGCCGGCCGGGATGTTCCCCGCTATATCTTCCATGTGCTGGAGCATTCTGAGCTGATAATAAGGCTGCGGGAGCTGGAGCGTGACTACCGGATTCACCCCCAAGAATCAAGTTAGGGCTTGGGTATTAACTCGTCATAAAAGCTAGCTTTTCTTTTTACCGGTTTTGGCGTCCTGTCCCACCCAGTCCTTTAGCATGTATTTTGGTTGCTGGTCAGCTTGCCAGTGGTGATTGGCACAGAGAGCAATCAGGTTGGAAGGTTGACGGTTTTTAGGGTTCCCATCGATATGGTAAATGTCAAAAACACGCCCTTTACACCTCCGGTTACCCTCACGCCATTCGCATCGATTGCCGGCTCGTTGGTATACCTCATACCTGGTTTGCTGCGGAATCTGAACGCGCGGTTTCCACAATTTCCGGGAGACATCTTTCAATATATTGCGGAACCGGGGGTAGCGAAGGGCAAGGAAAATTAGGGCTCCGATGGGAATCAACCATAATAGCCAGAACCAGATGCCGTACCGTTCCACGAATACTATCCAGTAGATAAGAACAATGAGGGGTAGGAGGACAAACCCGATTAAGACCCGATTGGATAGCTTGCGGAGCCTCTCCTTTTTTTCTTCCGGTGGCAGTTTATTGGTCATTTTATTGCCTACGACCTCAAAAAATCTGATTAATACTCGTATTCAGTATCTTTTAGAAACTGCAGAATATTAATTACCGTCTCGACATCGTTCCAGCCCTTATTCCCCTTTTTATCCTGTGCCCTTTTCAGAGTGTCTATCAGCCAGCCGGGGCGGTCGGACACGAACTTTTTCATGTCTTCCCCCAGCACTGGCCATAAGTCTATCAGCGTTTTTTGATTATCCGCCATTTCAATTCACCCCCCAATTTTTAAAATTTTAATTCAATCAGGATATAGAGCCACGTTTATTTTAACTAATTTATAGCTCAATTAAATAAGAAAAACAAATTAAATTTAATATCTGGCTTGAAATCAACGGGTGATGTATTATAAGTAATACCAAATCAGGAAGCAATAGCTATGGCAGAAAGTATATTGCTCCGGTTAGCCAGCATCGTCATTCTGGGCATAGGTGCCGAGTGGCTTGCCTGGCGCCTGCGGCTGCCCTCTATTTTGCTGCTGCTGATTTTCGGTTTCATCGCCGGTGCGGCGACCAATTTTCTTAACCCCGATATCCTGCTCGGTGATTTACTGCTGCCCCTGGTATCTATCGCCGTGGCGCTTATCCTGTTTGAGGGCGGCTTGAACCTGAGGCTTACCGAGCTACGCAAGAGCGGGGGCGTGGTCCGCAACCTGATAACGGTGGGGGTGCTGGTCACCTGGCTCATCGGCGCCGGCGCCGCCTATTTTGTATTGGGCCTCAACCTGGCGCTGGCGATACTGCTGGGCGCTATCCTGGTCGTTACCGGCCCCACCGTAATTATGCCCCTCCTCCGGCACCTGCGGCTCGGCGGCCAGATTGGCTCCATCCTGAAGTGGGAAGGGGTCGTTATCGACCCGCTGGGGGCGATACTGGCCGTGCTGGTTTTCCAGGCGGTTTTGGCGGGCGAGCTTCAGGCGGCAGCTCCCCTTATTGTGCTCAGCCTGCTCCAGACCATCCTGGTTGGCGGTGTTATCGGTGCCTTAGGCGCGCTGCTGGTAATACTGCTGCTGCAGCGCTACTGGGTGCCTGACTTTCTGCACAGCATGATTTCCCTTATGGTGGTGATTGCCGCCTTCATCGCCTCAAACCTGATTCAGATTGAATCGGGACTGCTGGCGGCGACGGTGATGGGCATAATCCTGGCAAACCAGAACCGGGTCAGTGTCAGGCATATCGCCGAATTTAAAGAGAACCTGCGGGTGTTGCTGATTTCCAGTCTGTTTATCCTGTTGGCCGCCCGCCTGCAAATGAGCGACCTGGCTGCGGTCAGTGTCGGTAGTATCATCTTCCTGGCTATTTTGATACTGGTTGCCCGGCCGGTATCGGTAGTGCTGTCCACATTAGGCTCAAAGCTGAAGTGGCGGGAGCGCCTGTGCCTTGCCTGGCTTGCCCCCCGCGGCATTGTCGCCGCCGCCGTTGCCTCGGTCTTTGCCCTGCGCCTCAGCGAAGCCGGCTACCCCCAGGCCGAGCTTCTGGTGTCGCTTACCTTTATCGTCATCGCCGGCACGGTGGCTATTTACGGTCTGTCAGCGCCAGCTGTCACCCGCTGGCTCAAAATCGCCGAGCCAAACCCGCAGGGTGTCCTGATAGTGGGCAGCCATGCCTGGGCGCGGGCCATCGCCCAGACTTTGCAGGCCGAAAAATATCGAGTGCTGCTGGTTGATTGCAACTGGGCAAACATGACCGCCGCCCGCATGGCTAAACTGCCCACTTTCTACGCCAATATCCTCTCCCAGTATGCCCTGGATGAGATTGACCTGGCTGGAATCGGGCACCTGATGTCGCTGACTTCTGATGAGGAGTTCAATTCCCTGGTGACCATGCAGTTTGCAAACATCTTCGGCCGGGCTAAATCTTACCAGCTTCACCCGGAGAGCGAGGCGAGTGGCTGCAAGGGCCCGGTCTCGCCCCACCTGCGCGGCCGTCTATTGTTTGGCCCCGAGATTACCTATAGCTATCTGACCAAGCGTTTCAATTCGGGGGCAGTTATCAAGACGACCAGCCTGACCGCCGAATTTGACTATGAGGCTTTCGGGAAACGCTATGGCGATAAGGCAGTCCCGCTGTTTCTCATTGATGAGAAGGGCCAGCTAATCATCTTTACCGTGGACAGCCCACCCAAGCCCAAAATCGGTCAGAAGCTTATCAGCCTGGTTGAGCCGGTGAAAGATAAGAAAAAGTAGCGCTAAAGAATAAAAATAATGCGATTTATTGCCGCTTACTAGCTAAGTTTTCCCTTTTTTAATTCCCCAGAACCGTGCCAGTACACCGGCTAGTAACCAGCAGGCAAACATGATGATA
>DATKYY010000012.1:0-2700 GCA_035528295.1 Dehalococcoidales bacterium
GCCTTTCCCCCGGCAAAACTAACCCGATTTGAACTTCCGGGCCGCCTTCTCCAGACCAGCCAGGGAACCCTCAATGGTCTGGTCGGTAACGCAGTAGGACAGACGAAAATAGCCCGGTGTGCCAAAGCCGCTACCGGGCACGGTCAGCACCCTTAATTTCTGCAGCTCAGCCACAAAAGCAACATCATCTTTCAGTGGAGACCGGGGGAACATATAGAAGGCACCCTGTGGCTTGACCACCTGGTAGCCCATCCTGACCAGACGGTCATATAGAAAGTCCCGCTTCCGCTGGTACTCAGCCACCGAGACGGTTACCGCCTGCAGGTGCCGTACAATGCGCTGCATCAATGCCGGGGCATTGACATAGCCCAGTATCCGGTTGCACAAGATTAAGCCATTCACCAGCTCTTCCCCCTGGTGGCAATCGGGATGCACCACGATATAGCCGATGCGTTCGCCGGGCAGCGCTAAATCTTTGGAGTGGGAAGTAACCACCATACTCTGAGCGTGATAGGGAAAAACAAAGGGGTATTTCAAGCCATCGTAGATAATCTTACGGTAGGCTTCATCACTGATAAGATAGATATGCGTCCCGTACTCAGCTTCTTTTTTGCCCAGCAGCCCTCCCAGCTGACGGATAAAGTCTTCACTGTAGACCACGCCGGTGGGGTTATTGGGGGAATTTATGATTACCGCCTTGGTTTTAGCACTAATAGTTGCTTCCAGGGCGTCAAGCCGGGGGATAAAATGCTCATCGCTAGGCAGGACTTTAGCCACCCCGTTATGGTTGTCAATATAGTGGCCATATTCCACAAAGTAAGGGGCGAATATAATGACTTCATCACCGGGATTAAGTATTGTTTTCAGCACCACGTTCAGCGCCGCCGCCGCCCCGCAGGTCATGACCACACTCTTTTCGGTAAAGCTGATACCGGTCTCAAGCGAGAGCTGTTTGGCTACCGCCGCCCTTGTCTCCGGATAGCCGGCGTTTTCCATATAGCGATGCATACCGGGCAAGGGATGCTCGGCCAGTCTTTTCAGCTCCTGCTTAAATCCAGCCGGGGGCTCCATCACCGGATTGCCCAGCGAAAGGTCAAAGACATTCTCTTCACCATAGCGTTGCTTGAGGACAGTCCCCTCCTCAAACATCCGCCTTATCCATGACCCTTCGGTCATGCTTTTACGGATTTTGTCCGAAATAGACACCCTCTGCCTCCTTTCAACCGTCCGATTTTAGCACACCTGCCCAAGCCCCTTCCAGAACAGCTTGACCTTTAGCCAGGATATGCTAAAATGGATTTAAATTAAATAACTCTCCGAGCCAACTCTCCTGAAGGCAAAGCTATGGAGATTGGCCGAAAGGGTAATGCTGGAAACGGTATTGCCTCCCGTGTTTGGAAAGGAGAGCTTGCTTATGACATATGTCATGCCAAGCACCTCCTTGAGGTGCTTTTCTATTATCGGCAGCTAAAAATTAGAAAGTTGAAACATTGAAGAAGATACTTCTTTATCAGTCAGTTATATTGGTACTTATCAGCCTGTTGATGGGCAGCCTCGGCTGCGCTGCCCCGGGGCTGCGCGTGGCCACCACCACCAGTCTCTACGATACCGGCCTCTGGGAATACCTGGAGCCCATGTTTGAAGAGAAATACAACGTTGAGCTGGATATCATGTATGCTGGCACCGGCAAGGCTCTGGAATACGGCAGGCGGGGTGATGTGGACATTATCACCATTCATGATAAAGCCCGCGAGGCTCAGTTTATCGCCGAGGGCTACGGGGTTGAGCGAGTCCCCTTTGCCTACAACTATTTCCTCATTTTGGGCCCGCCGGCTGACCCGGCCGGCATCAAGGGCTTGAGCCCGGAGGAGGCCTTCCAGAGGCTGATGGAGTCGGCCAGGGCGAGCTTTGTTTCCCGGGGCGATGACTCGGGGACTCACTCCAAAGAGAAGAAAATATGGCAAGCCGCCGGCTACGACTACGAAGCGGTCAGAAACGCCGGCTCCTGGTATATTGAGGCGGGCAGCGGCATGGGGCCGACGCTGATGATGGCCAGTGAAAAACAGGCCTATACCCTGACCGATATGGGCACCTATCTTGCCTACCAGGGCAAGCTGGAGCTGGTACCGATAGTAGATAAGGGTGATATACTGCTCAATGTCTACTCGGCAATCGCGGTAAATCCGGTAACGAATCCCAAAACGAACATTGATATGGCCAATAATCTGATAGCTTTCCTTACTTCGCCCCAGATACAGGAGCTTATCGGCAGTTACGAAGTCAATAAGTATGGAACGCAGTTGTTCACCCCCTGCGCCGGGGCGGAACCGAAATAATAAAATACTAAAATTAAAGGAGGTGCCAAATGCCGGTCATCGCTATGGTGGTCAAGTGCAAGAAGTGTGGTTACGAGATAAGGTCAGACTGGAAGTTCTGCCCCAACTGCGGCGACCAGATTGCCTGCGAGGGCAAGTATGAGGTCTGCCCCAAGAAATAGGCCAGCTCAATATGGAACTATGGCACGGGCTGATTAAAGCCATCGAGCTTATCATCTCCCTTGACCCGGAGGTGATGGAGATAGCCGGCCGGTCGCTCCAGATTTCGGTGGCGGCGACCGTGCTGGCTTCACTGGTTTGCCTGCCGCTGGCCAGCCTCATCTATTTCAGTCATTTCCCGGGGAAGAGGGCTTTAATCAATCTG
>DATKYY010000013.1:0-3754 GCA_035528295.1 Dehalococcoidales bacterium
ACCCAAAGAAAAGAAATAACGCCATCCCGGCTGAGAAGCTGAAGGAGAAGCCAGCCATTGAAGATTATCATCATCGTTGGCACTCGCCCCGAAATAGTCAAGATGGCACCCATCATCAAGGAACTGGAAAGTCAGGGTAGAAACTATTTTATTCTGCACACCGGACAGCACTACTCCTATAGCCTGGACAAAGTATTCTTTGAGCAGCTTGAGCTCCCTCCGGCTAAATATAATCTGGAAGTAGGTTCGGGGTTAGCCGGTGAGCAAACCGCCAAGATACTAACCGGTGTGGAGAAAGTATTACAAACAGAAAAGGCTGACATCGTTCTGGCTGAAGGTGACACCAACTCGGTGGTGGCCGGTGTCCTGGCGGCGGTCAAGCTCCACATAAAGGTGGGGCACGTTGAGGCGGGGCTGCGCAGCTACGATAGAAGCATGCCCGAGGAAATAAATCGCATCGTGGCTGACCACTGCGCCGATTTTCTCTTTGCCCCCACCCCGGCAGCCCGGAAAATCTTAATGGGTGAAGGCATCCCCGAAGAGAAGATATTTGTCACCGGTAATACTATCGTTGATGCCATCTACCAGAACCTGGAAATAGCCAAAGGCAGAGCCGATGCTCTTAACACCCTGGGGCTCAAGCCTCAGGGATACTTTCTGGTCACGATTCACCGGCAGGAAAACGTTGATAACCAGGCCAGATTTATCTCCATCCTGGAGGGCCTTAACAGCGTAGCGGCCGAATTCGACCTGCCGGTAGTCTACCCCATCCATCCCCACTCCCAGAAAAGAATCGCCGAGTTTAACCTGCAGCCCCAGGCCCTCAGGCTGGTCGAGCCGGTGGACTACTTCAGCTTTCTGCAACTGGAGAGCAGTGCCCGCCTTATCCTGACCGATTCCGGTGGTGTCCAGGAGGAAGCCTGTATCTTAAGCGTCCCCTGCGTTACCCTGAGAGATAATACCGAGAGGCCGGAGACGCTTGAGGTTGGTTCTAATCTTCTGGCGGGCGTTGCCCCTGAGAGAATACTTGAGCAGACCAGAGTTATGCTCGGTCGGCAAAACAAGTGGCGCAACCCATTCGGGGACGGCACGGCGGGCAAGAGAATCGTGAAGATAATAACGGGAGGTAAAGATGGCTAAAATTCTAGCTACGGGTGGACTGGGTTTTATCGGCTCAAACCTTATCCCCGAGCTTGAGAAGCGGGGGCACGATGTCTGGGCTTGCGACCTCTACCACTCGGAGAGAGCGAAATTTAACCGCTGCGACGTTACCAAATACCGCCAGCTTGAGAAACTCTTTGACCAGCATGACTTTGACTATGTCTATCACCTGGCGGCTGAATACGGCCGCTGGAATGGCGAGGATTACTACGAGAACCTCTGGCTGACCAATGTGGTGGGGACTAAAAACATAATCCGGCTCCAGGAGGAGAAGAAGTTCAGGCTCATCTTCTTCAGCAGTGCCGAGGTCTATGGCGACTATGATAGAGTGATGGGCGAGGCAATAATGGACGAGCTAGCCATAAAGCAGATGAATGACTACGCCATGAGCAAGTGGGTTGGTGAGCTCCAGGTACTGAACTCAGCCGAGATGTTCGGCACCGAGACGGTAAGGGTGAGACCGGTCAATGCCTACGGGCCCCATGAATACTATAGCCCCTACCGCGGGGTAATCCCCGCCTTTATCTATAAAGCCCTGAGAGACGAGCCTTACATTGTTTATCAGGGACACAAGCGCATTTTTGACTATATCGAGGACACCTGCCGCACCCTGGCTAATATTGTTGATAACTTCAAGCCGGGAGAGGTATATAACATCGGCGGCAAAGAGGAATGGGAGCATGACGTTAAATATGTCTCCGACCTCATCCTCAAAAACCTAGGTAAGAAGGACACCAAGGTCACCTATAAAAAAGCGGAACCCTTTACCACTCGGGTCAAGCATATGGACTTCACCAAATCAAGACGGGACTTGGGCCACGACCCCAAAATCCCGCTGGAGGAAGGAATTCCCAAGACTATTGAGTGGATGAAGAAAGTCTATGGTTTCGTCTAGAGATGTTAAAGGTAGCCCTTATCAACCCAGCCCAGGCCACTAGATATCCGCAACCACCCATGGGATTAGCCTTAATTGCCGCCCTTCTGGAGAAGGCGGGCTACGCGGTAACGGTGGTCGATGACAACGCCCTCCAGCTTAAAGCCGAGGAAATTACGCAATTAGTTAAAGATGCCGATGTAGTCGGGCTCAGCGCGACCACACCGACGATAAATATTGCCACCGGTTTAGCCCATCGCCTGAGGCAGGCTAAACCAGGCCTGACCATTATTCTGGGCGGGCCTCATCCTACCCTGCTTCCCGAGGCAACAATGCGGGCTGCCCCCGATATTGATGTGGTCGTCAGGGGAGAAGGTGAAGCCACCATCATTGAGCTGCTGCAGTCACTGGAGAGTAAGCAGCCACTGGATAAAATTCCGGGCATCAGCTACCGCCAAAATGGCAAAATAGCCAGCACCAAAGCCAGACCAATTACGCTTGATTTAGATTCCCTCCCTTTTCTCGCCTACCACCTGCTGCCCTGGCAGAGATACAAACCAAGGCCACCGCGCGGTCGGCTGTCCCCCTTTGCCGCCCTCCTTACCAGCCGGGGCTGCCCCTACCGGTGTAACTACTGCTCCAAAGCCATCTTCGGCCAAAAATTCAGGGGGCAAAGCCCAGGGAGAGTCGTTGCTGAAATTGCCTATCTGAAACAACAATTTGGCATCAAAGAGTTTGCCTTCTATGATGACGTGTTTAGTCTGGATCAGAAGCGAGCCTGTGCCATCGCCGATGAAATATTGAAGAAGGGACTCAGGATAGACTGGACCTGCGAGACCAGAGTCAATCTGGTGGACAGAGAGCTGCTCAGCCACCTGAAACAGGCTGGCTGCTACTCTATCGCCTATGGCATTGAGTCCGGCTCGCAGGCGATAATCGACATTATAAACAAAGAAATCACCCTGGAGCAGGCGGAGGAAGCAGTCCGGCTGAGCAATGAAGTCGGCCTGCAGACCATTGGCTACTTTATGATTGGCAACCCCGGTGAAACCCCGGAGACCATCAGGCAGACAATCCAGTTTGCCCGGAAGCTGAAGCTGGACTTCGTCCAGTTTTCGGTCACCATTCCCTACCCGGGCAGCAAACTCTACGAGATGTATCTTGACGGCAGCAAGGTTGATGATATTCCCTGGGAAAACTTTGTTTATGCCGACCTTGATAGGAAAACCACGCCGGTATTTGAAAATAGCCAGCTGAGCCGAGAGGCGCTGGCTTACTGGCTAAAGCGGGCCTATCAGGAGTTTTACCTGCGCCCCGGCTATATCTGGCAGCGAATTCGCAAAACTACCTCGCTGAAAGACCTGAAGACCGGTATTAAAGGCCTGGCGATGCTGCTGAGAAACGTCTGAGCCCGATACTGATGAGGCAAAAATGAATATACTCATTATTCACGAAGTTGACTACCTGACCAAGGTGGTGTTTGATATCCACTTCCTCGCCGAGGGCCTGTCGCTGCGGGGACACCGTGTCTGGACTATTGATTACGAGAATACCTGGCGCCGGGTTAGCCTGACTGACCTCGGCACTCTAAAGACAAAAGAAATCAACGCCGAGCCGCGGGCCTTCCCGGAAGCATCAGTATGCTTGAGACGCCACGGCTTCATTAAGATTGCCGGCTTGAGCCGCCTATCTGCAGCGGCTACCCACTATCAGGAAATC
>DATKYY010000014.1:0-5526 GCA_035528295.1 Dehalococcoidales bacterium
AGCGGCGGCTATTGAAGAGAAAATAGAGCCACCAGCCGAGCCTGCAGAGGCGGTTGCTGAAGAGAAGATAGAGCCACCAGCCGAGCCTGCAGAGGCGGCTGGCGAGGAGGAGAAGAAAGAAGAGCCGGCCGTAGCCGAAACAGCCGCGGCCGCCAAAACTGAGCCGGCGGAGTCACCCCCCTCTGAAAAAGGCACCACTAAAGTGAAGACCATCGGTGACCAGACCCTTTATACCGGCGAAATAGAGCTAATCATCGCCTCGCCGGTAGACCCCAAGGTAATGGCTAAATTGTTCGCCTACCTGCAAACCACACCGGAGGTAAAGCTAGTCCATAGCACTGGCTCACTGGAGCGTGGCACCACGATAACGGTGGCGCTGGATAAGCCAGTCCCCATAATTAGCGCTTTATCGTCCCGGCTACCTGAAGTAGAACCAGTAGTGGAGCGAAACGACAAGGATAGCCCGACAAAAGGGAAAAAGGGGATGCTCCGAATCAGGCTGGCGCCAAAAGAAGGCTAACCTGGAGGGGAGGAGAAAGTGAAGTCATCGGAGAAAAAAATAGCCAAGAAAGAGCTGGGGCAGCTACTGGTTGAAGGCGGGCTGATTAGTGATGAGCAGCTCACCCGCGTCCAGGAGCTGCAGCGTAAGAGTGGTGAAAGGCTAGAGCGAATTCTGCTCCAACAGCGCTTAATCACCACCCAGCAACTTGCTTTCTTCATCAGCCTTCAGCTGGGGATTCCCTTCGTCAATCTGAAGAAAGAGGGAGTCCAAACGCAAGCCCTGAAGCTAATTCCAGAAGCAATCGCCCGAAAATACGGCGTTATCCCGGTACGTATGCTGGATGGTGCCGTCGTGGTTGCCATGGAAGACCCGAGGGATATTCACACCATTGAGGAGCTAACTTCCCTGACCATGAAACGGATTGAGCCGGTAATCAGTACCTTTCAGGATATCCAGGAGATGATTGACCTCAACTACCGGATTGGTGGCGAGATTGAAGAACAGCTCAGCCAGATTCCGCTTCGTTACCGAAGCGGTGGCGGCGGGATGAGAGAGACACGGGTCTCCGCCGAAGCCATTGCTCAAGCCCCGGTGGTACGTGCCATTGACCTGCTTATCAAGCAGGCGGTAAGAGACCGGGCCTCAGATATCCACGTTGAGCCTCAGGAGGACAAGCTACGCATCCGCTACCGCATTGATGGTATTTTGAGTGAGGTTATGTCACTCCCCTTGAATGTCCACGAGCCGCTGCTTTCCCGGGTGAAGATTATGGCCGGGCTCAATATTGCCGAGCGCCGCCGCCCCCAGGACGGTCAGATCTCCTTTGACATGGAGGATAGAGAGGTTGACATCCGGGTGGCTACCTCCAATACGGTATATGGGGAAATGGCGGTGCTCCGGATTCTGGATAAAACCTTCGCCTTTCTGCCGTTAGCGGAGATCGGCTTTCTACCCGATATTCTGGGGCGATACGCGAGAATGGTAAAGACCCCCTTTGGCATAATTTTAATCAGCGGTCCCACCGGCTCCGGTAAGACCACCACCCAGTACGCCACGGTCAACCAGCTTGATGCCGTCGGACGCAATATTCTCACCATTGAAGACCCGGTAGAGTACCGCTTTGCCGATATCAATCAAATGCAGGTCAACCCCGCCGCCGGAGTGAGCTTTGCTACCGGACTTAGAGCCTGTATGAGACTTGACCCGGATGTCATTCTGGTCGGCGAGATACGTGATGCGGAGACGGCTCAGATAGCCACCCAGGCCGCCCTGACCGGCCACCTGGTGCTCTCCTCAGTCCACGCCAATGACGCCGTAGCCACCATTTACCGGATGGTAGACCTGGGTGTAGAAGCCTTCCTGATCACCTCAGCACTGATTGGCGTGGTCGCCCAGAGAATGGTGCGCAAGGTCTGCCCCTATTGCTCCGGACCTACGCCGGTCGCTGACGATGAACGGGAAGCCTACGAGAAGGAACTTAAAGAGAAGCGCACTGAATTCATAATCGGCGCCGGTTGCACTTTCTGTGCCAACACCGGCTTTCAGGGTCGAACCGGCATCTTTGAGGTTTTGACCACGAGCGAGGACCTGAACCGGCTGGTCCTGGCCGGTGCCAGCGCTAATGAAATTCGCTCTGTCGCCTCTAAAGAAGGGATGCTCTCACTGTGGCATGATGGCATGCTGAAAGTAAAAATGGGTATCACCACCCCCAGTGAAGTCATTCGCAATGTCTTCTCCATAACCTATTAGGGGGGAAAATGACCAGCACTATTGAGAGCCTTAAAAAGCCAAAACCGGTAACCTTCCGCTATGAAGCCTATGACCGGCAGGGGAAGCTGGTAAAGGGCAGCGTCAAGGCGCCCAATGAGCTGGCCGCAGAGCGGCTTATTGTCGCTAAGGGCTACAACCCGATACAGGTACAGTCCGCCCCCTCTGTGTTCAGCCTGGAAGAGGCACTGCCGAGCTTTTTCAAGGTAAAGCCGCGGGATGTCATCGTCTTTTCTCGCCAGCTGGCGATACTGCTCCGGGCGGGCATCTCACTGCTACCGGCAATGGAAATTCTTCAGGGCCAGGTAGCCACCAGCCGCGCCTTCAAGAAAATCCTGGAATCCATCATTTTAGACATCCGCGGCGGAGTTTCATTTTCCCAGGCCCTGAGCAAACACCCCAAGGCTTTTGGCGAGATTTATTACCGGACCATTTCCGTTGGCGAACAATCGGGAGACCTGCAGAGTGTCCTGCAGCGAATGGCTGACTATCAGGAACGACAGAACATGATGGCCAAAAAGATAAGTAAGGCCCTGGTCTATCCCGCGATAGTCCTTGGCGTCGGCTTTGTAGTCATTATAATTCTTATCACCGTGGTCATGCCAAGCCTGCTGGACATGTTCACCACCATGAATGTGGAGCTACCCCTGCCCACCCGAATCCTGATTGGACTGACCGAATTTGTCACCGGCAACATGCTCTATCTCGTCATCGTCGGGGCAATATTGGTGGCGACGATACTGTGGATGGTCAAGCAGCCGACCGGAAGGCGGATACTTGACCGTATCCGGCTCAATGCGCCCTTAATCGGGACGGCGACTCTCATGTCAGAGCTGGGCCGTTTCAGCCGAACGGTATCGGTACTGATAAGCGCCGGGATGAACCTGCAGGAGATAATGGAGATGGCACCCTACTCCACCAATAATTATGTCTTCCGCAACGCCTTGCATGAGGTGAGGGACAAGCTTTACCTGGGTGAGGGACTAGCCGCACCGATGTCCCGTATTGACCTGTTCCCGCCACTACTCATCCAGATGGTAGCCGTCGGGGAGGAAAGCAACACCCTTGACTTCACTTTGGGAGTGGTAGCTGATTTCTGCGAAAATACCGCCGACGAAAAGGCAGCTACCATAGTCGGCTTGATAGGCCCACTGGCTACCGTCGGCATTGCACTGCTGGTCGGTTTTATCGCCATCTCGGTACTAATGCCAATGTATACCCTCACCGGCGCCTTTGGTTAATCAAAAGTGATGGTAGCTGATGTTATGAAATTTCTGGTTAAGGCAATAACTGGGTTTTTTCGGGGGCAGCGGGGCATAGGCCTGATGGAAGTCCTGGTAGCCGTGGCCATTCTGGGGTTTATCGGGGCGAGCGTGGTGGCCGCCCTTAGTACCAACTACCGCGCCACCCGTATCACCGATGAGAAGGTAACCGCCGCCAGTCTGGCCAGTGACTATATTGAGACTATCAAGTCCAGCTCTTACAACGCTAGCTACCCCGAGGCCGAATCTTATAATATTACTGTCCCCATTCAATACAAGGTGGTTAGCACCACCGAATGCACCAACGATGCCGATGATGCCGAGAGCTTTAGTACTTGTACCGGGAACGAGACTTACCAGAGAATTATCGTTACCGTTTACCGGGAGTCGGGAAAAGAGGTCCTGGCAATCTGCACGGCGAGGACAAAGAAATGAAACAGGCCGGGTTCACACTGATTGAACTATTGGTAACGCTAGCCATCGGCAGCGTAATACTGGTCGGTGTCTCCATGAGCCTCCAGCAGATTGTCTGGGGCACCGGCCGGAACAACAGCCAGGTGGTAGCCCTGACCAATGTAAATCAGGCGGCGTTAGCTATCAAGAAAGACCTGATGATGACCCAGAGCACCAACCTCCCCGACCCCGACGAGGACCCCAACCCGCAAAGCTCGGTGACCCTGAGCTGGACGGACTACACCGGCTTTTCATCGGAGAACAGCACTTCCCATAACTGCCAATATACCCTTTCCGGCACCGTGCTGCAGCGCACCTACGACGGCGTGGTGAGCATTGTCGGCCGGCACATAACCGACCTCGGCTTTACCCAGAACGGCAGAGTAATCAATGTCACCATTACCGCCACCGGTCCCAGCGTGCCGCAGCGGAGCGCCACCGTTGAGTTCAGCGGCTTTATCCGGGCGGAGGTGATAGAGTGATAAAAAAGAGAGAGGTGGGACAGGTCTTCATCCTGGTCCTGATACTGCTCGCCATCGGCTCAACACTGGCAATTCAGGCGCTCCGGCTGACCGATACCTCACTCAAGAGCAGCCAGATTGCCACCCGCCAGACACAGTTAATCTACGCCGCCGACACGGCGCAGGAATACATCCTGTGGAAGCTTCAATATACCGATTTGGGGGAGGATTTGCTGAATTACGGCCCATCGGCCAACTTAACCTGCGATACCTGCCCGATATTGGTTAACCTCTTCATCACTATGCGGGCGGTGCCCGGTAAAGGCGGGATAATTCTGGCCACCGATGATGTTATCCAGCCGACCAAGACGGTTACCCCGGACACCATTGCCAATAATACCTTCCAAACCGTTACCTATACCATAAAACTGGAGCAGCTCAGCGCCAACACCACTCAAGGTCTGGATGCAATCTATGACATCCTGCCCGACGTTTATGATTACTCTGATTTTGTCCCCAATAGCTGCCAAATGAGAACAGACGGTGGTCCCTGGCTGAGCATCCCCGACCCTGCCTTCGAGAATCCACCCACACGGTGGCGCCTGAAGTGGCCGGCCAATTATGACCCTGACACCAGCGCCAATCCCTTCTCTTCGGACAATGCAAGTCCATACTACTTTCACGGCATGAGGGACTTCACCACCAGGCAGGTGAAGGAAATAAAATTCCAGATGCAACACAACTTTAAAGCGGAAGACAACGACCGGGTGCACTGCAACTGGGTTGTCTTGAAACTGGGGGATATTGATACATTAAGTGGTCCCCAGGCCCCTTTGACGGTGGGGAACCCGGCCAATCCCGGGGTGTGTGATGATGACGGGCTAATTCAGATAGTGAAAATCTCCGACCCCGATATTATCCCGCCCGGCGTGGAGACGAGCATTGATTACACCATCCAAATCACCAACCAGGACGGCTACACCCACCATGTGAGTGAGATATACGATTACCTGCCCCCGGGCTTCACCTACACCGGTCCGACCAGTAATATGAGCACTAATGACCCGGTGGAGACCGAGAG
>DATKYY010000015.1:0-6291 GCA_035528295.1 Dehalococcoidales bacterium
CAGAATGGATGCCCTTCTTTAGCCTGCCCTATTTCCACAATTTTTACAGGCCCGCTTGGTTGAAATCTCTCTACTATGACGTACTTCTGTAACTTACCTTTCGCTAACTTCACTTGTAATAAAGCTTTGCATTCTTGACACACTATCTGACCATCATATTTATTTGTATCAATAGATTTTGGTAGCTTGAGAGTTTTCCCACATGCTAAGCTATTGAATTTCGGCCATTTTGCCTCACTAAATAACTTTGCCTCTCTTTTTTGCTACAGTATCTAGAACAATCCCAATTAACCCACCAAGAATAAGACCAATTATTAAACCATTACTAAATCCCATAGACATACCGGCTGCTCTGAAAATAGTGCCGAGGACAAAGCTGCCAACTAGAAAACCAATTATCGTCCAAGTTTTAAAGTTTTTTCCTTCAGTAATCAGTTTGTGTGATTTTTGGAGATGCTTGGTAAAGGTGTCCATCACCTTAAAATAGTCCTTGCGCTTTTCTTTTGACGAATGTAAATCACCTAGATCCTCAGCAAGTTTTGTGAGTTCTCCTTGAAAATTCTGACATTCACTACAGTTGGGAGAATAATCGGCGACTCTTTTAGCTATTCTAAGAAGCAAATCCAACTTATAATTTTTGTAGTCCCTTTTGGGCAACCTATCTTTGTATGTGGTAACTTCTTTGACGATACCCCTATACCAGTTATTGTAAACCTCCATGATTATCCCTCTCTATTTATATGTTCGGCTTCCTCTTGTGCCAGTCGGTGGCCTGTTCGTAGGCGTAGGCGATTTTCAGGATGGTCTCTTCGCTGAAGGGCTTGCCGATAATCTGCATGCCGATGGGCAGCCCGTCGGCGAAGCCGGCGGGGATGGAAATAGCCGGCAGGCCGGCGATGTTCACCGGTATGGTGCAGACATCGGATAGATACATCTGGAGCGGGTCATCCGTCTTTTCCCCGATTTTAAAGGGGACGGTGGGGGAGGTGGGGGTAACCAGGGCGTCGAATTTTTCAAATAGCTGGTCAAATTCCCGCCTGATTAAAGTGCGCACCTTCTGTGCCTTGAGGTACCAGGCATCATAGTAGCCGGCGGAGAGGGCGTAGGTGCCCAGCATGATGCGCCGTTTTACCTCGGCGCCAAAGCCATGCTGTCGGGTCTTCGACATTGCCGTCCACATATTATCCGTCTCTTTATAGGAAAAGCCGTACTTCACCCCGTCGTAGCGGGCCAGGTTGGCTGATGCCTCGGAGGGGGCAATAATGTAATACACCGCCAGGGCATAGGGGGTGTGGGGGAGGGAGACATCCCCGTCAACCGCCGCCCCCAGCCCGGCCAGCTTATCTATGGCTGCCCTTATGGCGGCTTCTACCTCGGCCTGTATCCCGGCTACGAAATACTCCCTGGGGATGCCGATTTTAAGCCCCTTCAGCTCCGTAGTCAGGCACCGGGTGTAATCAGGTACAGGCTGGGGGACTGAGGTGGAGTCCCGGTGGTCATAGCCGGCGATGGCATTCATCACCAGGGCACAGTCGGTAACATCCTGAGTTAGCGGCCCAATCTGGTCCAGTGAGCTGGCAAAGGCGACTAGCCCGTATCGGCTTACCCGGCCGTAGGTCGGTTTTAGCCCGACCACGTTGCAGAAACCGGCCGGCTGGCGGATACTACCCCCGGTATCTGAGCCCAGGGCGTAGATTGCCTCGCCGGCGGCGACCGCCGCCGCCGAGCCGCCGCTGCTACCGCCGGGGACGCGGCTCAAGTCCCAGGGGTTGCCGGTGGTAAACAGGGCGGAGTTCTCGGTAGATGAGCCCATGGCGAACTCGTCCATGTTGGCTTTGCCCAGAATCACCGCCCCCGAGTTATTTAATTTTTCGACCACGGTGGCATCATAGGGAGGCACAAAATTCTCCAGTATCTTTGACGAGCAGGTGGTGCGCACCCCTTTGGTGCACATATTGTCCTTAACCAGCATCGGGATACCGGTGAGGGGATTATTGTTATCTTTTTTGGCCAGAAGCCTATCCGCCGCCTCGGCTTGTTTCAGCGCCAGCTCGTCGGTAACGGTAACCAGAGCGTGGACTTTTGGTTCGGCTTCTTTGATGCGCTCCAGGCAGGCTCTGGTCAGCTCAACCGAAGAGAGCTTCCGGCTCTTGAGGAGTTGATTTGCTTCATGAATGGTCGGCATAACTTACTCCAGTACGTGTCGCACCTTAAAGAAATTCCCCTCTTTCTGAGGGGCATTAGCCAGAACTTCACTCTGGGGCAGGGAGGGGGTAACCTTATCGTCACTGAGTACATTCTGAAGGTCAATTGACTGGGCGGTGGGGGGAACGCCGGTGGTATCCACCTTCTGCAGTATTTCAAAGTTTTCCAGAATGTTGGATAGTTCTTCGCTGAGGCGGTCTACCTCGGCCTCGGTCAAGCCCACCCGAGCCAGCAGGGCAATATGTAACACTTCTTCACGGTTTAGCTTCAATTGTTTGCCTCCGTTTTTTTAAAAGCCGAATATAAAATTATAGCACTCCTTTTTGAGTATCGGCAACCGAGCTGTCCCTGATATAATGAGAAAGCAGGAGTAAGATGATCGCTAGACTTATCCTGGCGATTGTAAGCCTCATTCTGGAGGAGGCCGCCATCGCCGTAATCGTGCTCATGGGGTTGCCCCACCTGGGGATTAACCTGCCCCTGCCCGGTCTGATTGCGGTGATGGTGCTGTGGCTGGTCTATGGGGTGGTTATCTACCGCATTGGCAGCAGCGCCCTGCGCCGAAAGCCTTTGTTCAGCCTGCCCGATATGCTCGGTGGTCGGGGGAAGGTGGTGAGCCAGTTAGCTCCCGAGGGCTTGGTCCGCATTGGGGGTGAGCTCTGGGTGGCCAAGTCAGCCGGAAAAAAATTAGATATTGGTAAAGAAGTTATCGTGGTGGAGCAGGACGGGCTCAAGCTGGTAGTACAGGAGAGTCGCCCGTCACGATGATAGGCTGTTCTCCTGGTCTAATTCAGGTTCAGGGGTAATTTCCGGTGAGGGTTGGCCGGGGCGGAAACGCGGGTAAACAAAAGAGACAATAATCAACACCGCCCCGCTGATGAGACAGACCAGACTGAACACCTCCAGCGGAGCCAGCAGGTCGTTTACAAACTCGGCTAGCCATGCCTGAAGCGAGGCCGGGATAGGCAGCGCGGTTAATTGGTCCACACCAAAGTACTTGGCGATGAGGATACCGATGTATTCAAAGGCGCCGAAGGTGGCCAGGGTGGTGCCTATCTGGCGGCTTGAGCCTTTCACCTCACGGTGGAGGAGGACGATGCCCAGAACCAGGAGCAGGATAAAGCCAATCAGAATATTGTAGCCCTGCTGAAAGTAGCTAACATACTGCCTGCCCTCCGCCAGCATTGCCTCAGCGTCGGTTAGCATCTGAGTAATCTGCGCCGGCATCTCGGTCCCGAACAGGCTCTGGTCAATTGCCACGGTGGCTGGTATGTCCTGGGTAAATTGCTGATAGAACTGGTCAAAGTATTCCTCCAGCATGTCCGGGGGCACCATGGCAAATTCGGGGGGCGGTGACTCCATCACAGCTTCACGCAGATTGTCTTGCAGGCTTGCCAGCACCGGTTCCAGGGAGATTTCGACGCTGAAACCCGGGCTTCTGCCCAGGATGTAGTCCAGCATCGGGTCAGCAGCAACTCCTATCTGCTCTTTCATCCAGGGTTCAAGTTCTTTCAGGGTATCGTCCAGGGGCTCTTCGAGGTAGCCCATCATCTCCGGGGGAATTTCCTGGGCAAACTGCTCCTTAAGGTTTTCCCCGACCAAAGTGGCTAGGTCGAGCTTATCCATTACGGAAACAGCGAAATCGGTGCTTAAGACGCTGTTTCTCAGGGTAAGGGCCAGGTCCAGACTCTGACTCTTACCTAAGACGTAGTCGTAAATATCATTAATAGCCACCCCCAGCTTTTCTTTTATGGTCGGTTCCAGCTCGGTAATGGCGTTAACCAGGGCCTCGCTCGTCTCATCCGCCGGCTGCTGGGCCAGAAATTCTTTAGTCAGTGAGGACATATCGAGCCGGTTTAGCTGAGTGGTGGCGAAGTCGGGACTCAAGAGGGTATTATTCAGCAGGTAGGCAAAGCTGAAAGTAGATATGGACAGAAAGAGAAGAAAACCTAGAAGGCTGAGGGCTAAGCCCTTGAGAAACTTCATTAATGTATCCTGTTAATGCTGCCCGAATACTACTACCAGAAACGATAAATGTCAACATTGTCCTTGGTTATCCTATGGTGGTAAAATCTACTGTCATCTGGAGTAGAAGGCAGGGGGAATAAATGATTCTGAAGACACTGGTCGTCGGGCCACTGGCAACCAACTGCTACATCGTCGGCTCGGAGAAAACCAAGGCGGGGATGCTCATTGACCCCGGCGATGATGCCGAAGAAATCCTGAAGGCTATCACTGATTCAGGACTTGACATAAAACTTATTGCCATCACCCACGGTCACCTTGACCATACCGGTGCCCTCAAGGAAATCTATGAGAATATCTGGGCGGAGATTGCCATGCATGGTGATGAGGCCGAGCCTCTCCATGGTGAGTACCAGTCCCTGGGGTTGACCTTCGGTCTGGCCTACCCCACCCCGCCTTCCCCGGACAGGTTCCTTGAGGAGGGGGATGTCATTGAGGTTGGCGACCTGAAATTTTCGGTGCTGCACACTCCGGGGCATACCCGTGGCGGTATCTGCTTTTACGGGGAGGGGGTGGTGTTCACCGGGGATACCCTGTTTAACTACGGCATCGGCCGGTATGACCTGCCCGGCAGCAGCTATGACCAGCTGATGGAAAGCCTGGGCAAACTGATGAAGCTGCCCGATAAAACTATTGTTTATCCCGGTCACGGTCCGCAGACGACCATCGGCACCGAGCGGCGGACTAATCCCCTGCTTAGATAAGCCCCCCAAACCCGGCCAGGATTGGCGCGATAACCAGGGCTATTATTGACATCAGTTTTATCATGATATTCAGCGATGGCCCGGAAGTATCCTTCATCGGGTCACCCACGGTATCACCGATAACGGCCGCTTTGTGGGCGTCTGACCCCTTGCCGCCAAAAGCCCCGGTCTCTATCCATTTCTTAGCGTTGTCCCATGAGCCACCGGCATTGGCGAAAGTCACCGCCAGGATAAAGCCACAGGCAATAGCGCCTACCAGGAATCCAGCCAGAGCCAGCGGTCCCAGCAGGAAACCGACAACAACCGGTGAAATTATGGTCATCAGGCCGGGAGCCAGCATCTGCTTGATGGCGGCGGTGGTGCAGAGGTCCACCGACCGGCCGTAGTCGGGCTTGGCGGTCCCCTCCATCAGCCCTTTTATCTCACGGAACTGCCGGCGGACTTCGTTGATTATGGAAAAGCTGGTCTTGCCCACCGCATTCAGTGTCATGGCACAGAAAATAGCCGGCAGCATAGCGCCCAGGAAGATACCGGCAATAACATGGGGGTCAAGCAGGCTGATATCAGAGAGTTTAATGGCGGCTGCCTGGGTGTAGGAGAGCAGCAGGGCGAGAGCGGTGAGCGCCGCTGCCCCGATAGCGAAGCCTTTGCCGGTCGCCGCCGTGGTATTGCCCAGTGAGTCCAGGGCATCAGTCCGCTGCCTTATCTCGGGCGGCAGGCCGGACATCTCCACGATACCACCGGCATTATCAGCTACCGGTCCGTAGGCATCGGTGGCATCCTGTATCCCCAGAGTTGATAGCATGCCAATCCCGGCAATAGCAATGCCATAGATATCAGCGAAGTGGTGAGCCACTATGATAGCGGCGACTACCAGAATGATGGGGGGTGCCGTGCTCATCAGACCATTGGCAAAGCCGGTGGTTATCAGGGTCCCGCCGCCGGTTTGAGATGACTCGGCGATGTTGAGTGTCGGCTTATAGGCGTAAGAGGTGAAGAAATTGGTGCTTTCCCCGATTAGAATGCCGGCGACAAGCCCGGCGAGGATAGCCCAGAATATGGCAATATCGGCTTTGAGGAAATACACCGCCAGGAAAGAGAAGATAGCGGTGAGGATGGATGCCGAGAATGTGCCTCTGCGAAGGGCATTGAGCAGAGTTCCCATCTCTGCTTTTTCACCGACCCTCACCAGAAATATGCCGATGATAGAGGCAATAATGCCCCCACCGGCGACCAGCATGGGTAGAAACCAGGCGGTAGCCATATCCGGCACCAGTGCCCGGTTCAGGGTGGTAGAGAAAGCGGCGATCATCCCCAGTGTCATGGTGGCGATAATTGAGTCAACATAGGACTCAAA
>DATKYY010000016.1:0-14565 GCA_035528295.1 Dehalococcoidales bacterium
CCGTAGAATCGGGACCTGCCCGCTTCGGAGCAATAACCCTCGCCCCGATAGCGGTTCTGCCCGCCCACCAGCGCCAGGGAATCGGCTCGCAGCTGGTCCGAGCTGGACTCGAAGAATGCCGCCAACTTGGCCACGAAATAGTGGTGGTAGTGGGCCATCCCGATTACTACCCGCGCTTCGGTTTTGCGCCGGGTAAGCCCAGGGGTATTGGCTGTGAGTTTGAAGCCCCCGATGAGGCCTGGATGGTGCTGGAACTGCGGGAAGGCGCCCTGGCGGGAAGAGACGGCACCGTGAAATTTCAACCCGAGTTTCATGATGCCGTTTAGCTTCAAAAAGATTTAATTCTGGTATTGACAATCACCCCGAACCGGACTAGACTCAAAACAGCAAGGCTGGGGCAGGGAAGATGGGCATAAACAAAGGGCACTGGAAACCGCTGACATAGTGGCAGTAGCTGGTGTCCTTTTTTAGTTTGACTAAAAACCGAGGCTAAGGGCGAGGGAAGATGACTGAAGTCGCCGAACTGCTCAGTCCAGAAAGGAAACAGGCGGCCGTACAGCGGGCGAAATACCGCTCCAAAGCGGCCAGGTGGGACATAGATGTGGCCGTTTTCCTTTTCCTCGTTTTGATTGCCATTATAATTCTGCTGTTTCAGGGAGCTAAAACCGAGATTATGGCACCAGCCGGGGCGGTGGGTCTAGCCCTGGCCTGGCTCATGGGATGGAAAAAGGGACAACAGCTATACAAAATATTCTTCCGAGAGGAACTTGAAAAAGAGTTGAAGGACGCCATCGGCTGGGATAAAGAGGAAGCTATCGAGGAACAAATCCAGCAGGCGTTGCGAGACAGGTACCACTAATAACTAGGCTTCTCATAACCGGGCTTACCAGCGCTCGTACCGTACCAGCTTATCCAGAGATCTCCGGCTTTTACGCCCCGGCTGGTCAGCCGGATAGCCCAGCGTAGTAAACGCAATTGGCTCCACCCCGTCAGGCAAGGCCAGGATTTGCCGAGCCGCCGCCGGGTTAAAGCCAGCAATCCAGCAGGTGCCTAATCCCAGCGCGGTAGCCGCCAGTATGAGGTGGTCCATAGCAATGGTTACATCTACATCACAATAATTCTTGCCATCTTCACGAAACCAGCCCTGAGATGGAATTCCGCAGATACAAATCACAACCGGTGCCTGCACGAACCAGGGGTCGCCATAGATACGCTTCAGTTCAGCTTCTCTACCGGCGGTATGTATTACTATCAATTGAAAAGGTTGTGTATTCACCGCAGTAGGTGCCAGACGCGCCGCTTCCAACACTTTTTGCAGCTTATCTTCCTCTACTGGCTCTGGTTTATAAGCCCTGACACTGTACCGTTTTTTGACAAGTTCCAGGAATTCCATATGCGCCTCCTTAGCCTGATTAAACTTATATATCTATCTTCATTATAATGTATATGAAGTTTGAAGAAAGCCCTCTTATTGTCCACTTAGTGGTAGAATAGGAGTTGTCTTAAATCAACATGAGTACGGTGTTACTAGCCTCAATCTGTGCCTGGGCATTAGCACAGCTACTGAAAGTATTCTTTGCCCTGATCGGCAAGAGGCAAATAGATTTACATTTACTTGTCTCTACGGGAGGCATGCCCAGTGCGCATTCGGCAATGGTCTGTGCCCTGGCTACTTCCGTGGCTATAGTCGAGGGTCTGGATTCAGTGGCTTTCGGGATTGCCGCCATTCTGGCTATGGTAGTTATGTACGACGCCGCTGGGGTGCGGAGCTGGGTAGGCAAACAGTCCGTTGTTTTAAACCGTATCGTCAAGGAAATTAGATCCAGGCGACCTTTATTTGAGTTGGAACGTGACCTGCGTGAGTTCATAGGGCATACCCCTTTTGAGGTTATTGTTGGCGCTTTACTGGGAATTACCATTGCCTGGTTATGGTTTACCATAATTGCCCTGTGAACACTGTTCCCCATCAAAAATATAAAGGCCGGGTATATCCCGGCCTTTATCTCTTGCAGATTAAAACGAGCTTATCTGCTTGATCTTACTTTGCGGAAGCAATCACTGCAATACACCGGTCGGTCTTCACGTGGCTGGAATGGGACTTCCGTCTCTTTACCACACTCAGCACATACCGCAGGGAACATTTGGCGAGACGACATGTAAGCGGGGCCGCTATTTCCGTAACGTGATTGCTTTCTTGACTGGCGACACTCGGGGCAACGTTTGGGTTCGTTAGTATAGCCCTTTGACTGGAAGAATTCCTGCTCCTCAGCAGTAAAGGTAAAGTCGTTACCGCAATCAGAACATTTAAGTGTCTTGTCCTCGAAGCTCATGGGATGACCTCCTCTCTTTTTTACTTGGTTTGAGTTTTGGTCATCCAACACATGAGGGAATCTGTAATTTTCAACTCAGTTTGTGACAACCGTACTTGTAACCTTTCATAATCATACCATAAATGACTTTGATTTTACAAATCAAGCTGTCAAGAGGGAATCTTTAGCTGGGGTGTAATTTCAGGTATTGACATCCACGCCTAACAGGAATACACTCAAACCAACTGTGAATTAACCTGAAAATTTTGTTGGTTTGAGAGGAGGTGTCCTATGCCAAAGGGCACAATCAGGCGACTCATGGATCGTGGTTTTGGGTTTATCAAGACAACAGAGGAGGAAACAGACCTCTTCTTCCATCGCAACGATCTTGAAGGAGTGGAATTTAATAGTCTTAGCGAAGGGCAGGAAGTGGAGTTTGAGAAGGGCCAGGGACGAGATGGTCGTCCACAGGCAGTCAAAGTGAGGATTGCTAAGCCTGAAGGCGAATAGCATCAAATCAAACACCCCCTCCCTCCCCAAACTCACAACTGCCTTCCGAACAGACTGGGGTTCATCTTCATATTAAGACAGCGGTGTCTTGTATAACTTCAAGCTATCCGCAAACCTAACTAGACCTCGTATATCGCCTCACCGTTTTACAAACAATCAAACGGTTGCACCTCTAGTATTGACATCACCTTCTATAAGGACTACACTCAAGTTCAAAAGGAGTATCATATGGCTAAGGGAACAATCAGACGACTCACAGACCGAGGGTTTGGCTTCATCCAGACAGCGGAGGGCACAGACCTCTTCTTCCATCGCAACGATCTTGAAGGAGTGGAATTTAATAGTCTTAGCGAAGGGCAGGAAGTGGAATTTGAGAAGGGCCAGGGGCGAGATGGTCGTCCACAGGCAATCAAAGTGAGGCTTGCTAAGGCTGAGGTAAAAGAAGAGCCGCTCTCTGCTGAGGAAACTACAGAAGCGCCCGAGGCAATTGAAGAAGGCTCAGTTGAAAGCGAAGTAAAAGAAGAACCGTTCTCGGCTGAAGAAACTACAGAAGCGCCCGAAGCAGCTGAGGAAGGCAAAACTGAGACTACTTAACAACTGTGACTCCCAACCCACCCAACAACCTAACAGGACTAAACTCTAACCACCTGTGAATTAACCTGAAAATTATGCTGGTTTGAGGGGTTGAGGCGATGAATAAGGGCATCAGAACCGTTGACTAAATGGCGGTGGCTGGTGCCCTTTTTAGTTTAGCGTTGTATTAACAATCGAAAGGTATTGAGAGGTTTGGTTAGCTGGGGTGGTGGAGCTGAGGGGACTCGAACCCCTGACTTTTTGACTGCCAGTCTCGCTCAAGCCGATTTGTTTCATTTTTGACCCCAGACTATTACAAACCAGCCAAACAAACTGAACGGCTTCTTTAGCCGTAGCCTATCTTCATATCTTGAGATGAGCTTTGAAATCCATAAC
The DNA here is from genome assembly GCA_035528295.1 of Dehalococcoidales bacterium. Lineage (GTDB taxonomy): Bacteria > Chloroflexota > Dehalococcoidia > Dehalococcoidales > JAUYDJ01. Next base: position 3,789 of record DATKYY010000016.1, read on the forward strand.
GGAAAACGATTCCAAGTATAAGATGCAGATACGCATGTTATCTCTCTCAAATCGGCACTTTTAAAGACGTTGTTCAAATAAAACGGGGATAATGCCCTTTCGTGAGGGACTAAACCGGTAATTCCCGGTTTTATGATGTTAAAAATATTCATTAAGATTCCCGAGAGATTAAATAGGTTTGGTTCTAAGGCAATTACGTAACCTTTTTGCCGCGTGACACGAGCGAACTCTTTTAAGTAATCCCCTAGATCTCCCTGACCAACAAGATGATGTAAAACAGCAGAACACAGGACATAATCAAACGAGCCATTTCGGAATGGCAGTATTCTGGCATCCGCTAATACTCCGTTGACGCCTTTCACCCGGCATCCCTTAAGCGCGGTCTGGGAAACATCGATGGCAGTAATATTGCTAGACGCTCTACTAACGAATGTCAGTTCTTCCCCAGAACCGCAGCCAATTTCAAGAATGGACGAGGTATCACGGCAACCCAGGCCTGCTAAAGTGCTATACAATTTGGAACGAACACAACTATGAGCGAAATGATGGCGTTCTGGTAAGGGCCTCCTTTTGCTTGCCTTTCGTCCTCGTCTGTACCACTTTCGTTCTTCCTCTATTGCATCGTAATTCATGGCTGTTCACGCCCAAACGAAATCATACTACCCGAGGAAATTTAGTTCAATGCCTACTTTAAGACAATACTAACTAGTTTTGAGATTGCCACCGTATAATTAACAATCAAACGCTGTAACGGGATAGCTAATTGCGTGTAAGAATTTGAACGAATCGAAAGGTATTGAGAGGTTTAGTTAGCTTCATGGTGGAGCTGGAGAGGCTCGAACTCTCGACCTTTTGACTGCCAGTCAAACGTTCTCCCAACTGAACTACAGCCCCACTAAACCTTCGACACTACCCAATTTAACAAAAGAGGAACCAAAAGGCAAGACTCACCTACGGCAAAGTAGAGATAAGCAACCGGTGGCTAAAGTGGCGCGCCCAGCATGCGGAGTATTCCCCGCAGTCCGTAGTAGCCAGCGTAAGCCACGGTAAAGCCCTTGACTGTCTTGCCCAACAGGCAGATAAAAAAGTATCTTTTTATGCCGAACCGCGATGCCCCGGCGGCGAGCGCTGCCGGATAGAAAAACGGGTTAAGTACTGCCGATAAAATAAATAGAGCCAGGGAGCCCCGGCGCTCGATTAACTTCATCATGCGCAGGTAGGCGGACTGAAGTCTCCCGCTGGAATACATCAGCGCCGTTCCCCCGCCATAGCCGGTCATATAGATAATCAAAGCGCCTACCGTTTCCCCCAGACCGGCCGCCACCCCGACCCAGTACGGGGTCAACACACCACCCAGGGCGAAGACCACCACCAGCATCGGCACCGGCACGATAATGGTTGCCCCGCCCAGAATACTGATCCCAAAGGCACCGACATAACCATAATGTTCCAGTGTCCGCACAAATTCATAAAAATAGACGACGGCTACCGCCATAAACAGGGTAGCCAACGCACTTAAGATGCCGACAATATAAATCCACTTCGCCGAACTGCGCTTTACTTCTGGCTCCAAAAATCAGCCTCCTCACCATATGGGGTGATTAATTATAGCAGGAAAAACCTGCTTAAACTACTGACCGCCTGACTTTCGGGCAACTTTGCGAGCTACCCTGGTGGTAAAAGTTAACGCCTCACCCTTAAGGTCAACGATAATGGTATCACCTTCTTTATACTCGCCGCTGAGTAGCTTGGTTGACAGCGGGTTCTCCACATAACGCTCAATGGCTCGCCGCAGCGGTCGCGCCCCGTATATCGGGTCGTAGCCTTTATCCGCCAGCCATGATTTAGCCTTCTCGGTTATTTCCACCCCCAGCCGGCGTTCACCCAGGCGCGCCTGCAGGTCGGCGACCATAAGGTCAATAACGTGCCTGAGTTGCTCCCCGGTCAGCTCGTGGAAAACAATAATCTCATCCAGCCGGTTGAGAAATTCGGGGCGGAAGGTCTTCTTCACCTCAGCCATCACCTTCCCCTTCATGTCCTCATAGCTCCGCTGGCGGGCGTCGGCTTCTTTCTTGCCGGCAAAACCGAGGCTTGCCTCACGCCTGATTAGCTCCACACCGGCATTGCTGGTCATAATGATTACCGTATTCTTGAAATCCACCGTCCGCCCGTGACCATCGGTCAGCCGACCGTCATCAAGCACCTGAAGCAGGCTGTTGAAGACCTCAGGGTGCGCCTTTTCAACCTCATCAAGCAGAATCACCCGGTAGGGGCGACGCCTGACCGCCTCGGTGAGCTGCCCGCCTTCCTCAAAGCCGACATAGCCCGGTGGGGCACCGATAAGGCGGGATATAGTGTGCTTCTCCTGGTACTCAGACATATCCAGGCGCACAATGGCATTCTCATCGTCAAACAGGAAGCGGGCCAGGGTGCGTGCCAGCTCCGTCTTGCCCACCCCGGTTGGCCCCAGGAACATAAAGCTGCCAATGGGCCGCCCCGGGTCCTTCAGTCCGGCCCGGCTGCGACGGACGGCATCACTAACCGCCCTAACCGCCTCCTCCTGATTTACCAGCCTATCGTGAATCCGCTCCTCCATATGGAGCAGCTTCTCGGCTTCACCCTCCAGCATCTGCGATACCGGGATGCCAGTCCACTTTGAGATTAGCTCGGCAATATCCGCTTCCTTGACCACGCCGCTAATCTTCTCCTGCTTCATCCAGCTATCTCTCGCCTTCTGGTATTCACCATCCAGGCGCAACCGCTCGCTCCTGAGCTGAGCACTGCGCTCATAATCCTGCCGCTGCGAGGCTGACTCTTCTTCATTGGCCAGCTGCTTCAGGCGGCTCTCCAGCGACTTAACCTCAGGAGGGGCACTCTCGGTATCAATGCGCAATTTACTGGCGGCTTCATCAATGAGGTCAATTGCCTTATCCGGCAGATGCCTATCAGAAATGTAGCGCTGGCTCAGCCGGGCCGCCGCTTCCAGCGCCTCGTCGCTTATCTTAATCTTGTGGTGGGCTTCGTAGCGGGGGCGGAGTCCGCGCAGCATCTCAATGGTCGCCTCCACACTCGGCTCACCGAGAAAAATGGGCTGAAGTCTCCGCTCCAGCGCCTTGTCCTTCTCGATAAACTTGCGGTATTCATCTATTGTGGTCGCCCCGACACACTGCAGTTCCCCGTGAGCCAGTGCCGGCTTGAGCATGTTGCTGGCGTCAATCGACCCCTCCGCCGCCCCGGCGCCGACCACGGTATGAATCTCGTCAATAAATAGCACCACCTCGCCGTGGGCGAGACGGACCTCATCCATAACCGCCTTCAGCCGCTCCTCAAACTCACCACGGAACTTGCTCCCGGCAACCAGAGCCCCCATATCCAGCGCCACTACCCGCCGCCCCTTTAGCGAATCGGGGACATCATCGGTGACAATCTTCTGCGCCAGCCCTTCGGCAATCGCCGTCTTGCCCACCCCGGCTTCACCAACCAGCACCGGGTTATTCTTGGTGCGCCGGCTCAGTACCTGTATCACCCGCTTAATCTCTTCTTCCCGGCCGATAACCGGGTCAAGCTTCCCCCGCCGCGCCATCTCGGTGAGGTCACGGCCGTATTTGGTCAGGGAACGATACCGGGTCTCAGCCTGGGCATCGGTAACCCGGTGCCCGCCGCGAAGCTTCTGCAGGGCGGAATACACCTTCTCCTGGTCAACGCCATACTTTTTGAGGATTTTAGCCGCTTCGCCGTCCTCGGCAACAATGGCAATGAACAGGTGCTCGGTGCTTATCAGTTCGTCCTTAAGCCTTTCCGCCTCAGCCCTGGCCAGCTCGCCAACGCGGTTCATCCGCGGCGTCGGGTAAATCTGCGCTGCCTGATAGGCCGCCTCCGGCGTTCCGGTCAAAGTCCCTTCCACCTCGCGCCTGATTGCCGCCACATCCGTCCCAAGCTCAGTTAATAGCTCGCCAACCAGCCCCTTCTCCTGCTGGAGCAGCGCCTGCAGGAGATGCTCAACATCCCACTGGGTATGCTTATACTGACGCATCAGCTCTATTGATGCCGCAATCGCTTCCTGGGCCAGTTCGGTAAATTTTTCCTGCCTCATTGATTGCCCCCCCTCAGCTTCTTTATCTCTGATTCCAGCTGTTCCACCTCGTTTTGCAGTTCAGCCAGCCGCTGGGACATCCGCATAATGACCTCTATCCCGGCCAGATTGATGCCCAGTTCCTCCATGAGGCTCTTCACCCGCCGCAGCAGGGCAATGTCCCGTTCGGAATAAAGGCGAATATTACCCGGCGAGCGAGACGGCTCAATTACGCCAATCCGCTCATAATAACGCAAAGTGTGCACCTGAACGCCAACCAGCCTCGCCGCCACACTTATCACATAACAGGGTTCGCTATTTTGACCAACCATAATAACCTCCCGATTTAGCTACTGCGCTGAAGCCGACTGAGCTGCTCAAATAGCTTCTTCTCCTCCTCAGAGAGCCTGGTCGGTAAGACTACATTCACCTTAGCCAGCAGGTCACCATAAGTAGAATTACCCAGATGGGGCATACCCTGACCGGTGAGCCGGAAGGAGCGCCCATTCTGGGTCTCCGCGGGTATCTTCAGTGCCAGCTTTCCCTTGAGGCTGGGTACCATCACCTCGCCACCCAGTACCGCCGCCGTTAACGGCACCCCCACCTCGACATACAGGTCATCGCCTTTACGCTGAAACCGGGAGTGCGGCTTAACCGACACCACCAGGTAAAGGTCACCACTTGAAGCACCGGCATAGCCCGGCTCTCCCTTACCGGCAACACGAACCCGAGACCCGTCCTTAACTCCGGCGGGAATCTTGACCTCAAGACGCTTCACCGCCGGCGCCAAGCCCGAACCGCGACACACCGGGCAGGGCGTGTTTTGCACCAGCCCGCTACCCTTACAGCTGGAGCAGGGCTGCGCCGTCTGGAGGGCAATGGTCCGCTTGGTGCCGCCGTAGGCTTCCTCCAGGGTAACCGTAATGGGGTGTTCAATGCCCCTCCCCCGCCTCGGTCTTGCCTGGCGGCGGCCGCCCATACCAAAAAGGTCACCAAACAGGCTACCCAGGTCTTCCTCAAAGCGCAATCCGGGACCACCAGCCTGGCTGAATTCCCAGGACTGTGTTTGGGGGCGCTTGGCGCGGGTGAACTGCTCGGCAAACTGCCACCGCTCACCATACTGGTCATATTTTCGCCGCTTCTCCGGGTCAGCGAGGACCTCGTAAGCCTCGTTTATCTCCTTAAACCTGGCTTCGGCTGACTCGTCACCCGGATTAACATCGGGGTGATACTGCCGGGCCAGCCGGCGGTAAGCCTGCTTTATTTCCTTTTCACTGGCGCCGCGGCTAACCCCCAATATAGCGTAATAGTCCTTGTTGGCCATCTTTCTTCCTTTATTCTTCACTCATTATAACCAATTTTATAATTTATTTCAATATTCTTTCACAGGAAAGCTAATAAATCTTTATTATACTCCCGGCAAATCACGGGGAAAGGTCAAAACTCTGGCCTAAAACTTGACAAGTTAGCTTTTGCCTGCTTAAATAATAAAGTAAGTTAACTTCTTGCCCTGAGCGACGATGCGAAACGGGTTTTCCTCCCGAAATTTTTGGCCGGTTCCCAGATTAATTCAAGCTCATCCCGGTAGTTTATAATTTGGTTTCCTGTGGGAGTATGTCAAAGTATATCTTTGTAACTGGTGGCGTAATTAGTTCTGTCGGCAAGGGTATCACCGTTGCCTCCATCGGCACCCTTCTGAAGAGCCGCCAAATCAGCGTCGCTGTTCAGAAGCTGGACCCCTACCTCAATGTTGACCCCGGTACCATGTCCCCCTATCAGCACGGTGAGGTGTTTGTCACCCGGGATGGTGCCGAGACCGACCTTGATCTGGGTAACTACGAACGCTTTATTGATATTGATATTACCGCCGACTCCAATGTTACCTCAGGACAAATCTACAGCGCCGTTATCGCCAAGGAGAGGCGGGGCGATTTCCTCGGTGGCACCATTCAGGTGGTACCCCACGTTACCACCGAGATAAAAGAGCGCTTTAAAAAGCTGGCCAAGAAATCCAAGGCTGAGGTGGTTCTTATCGAGGTCGGCGGCACGGTGGGTGACATTGAGGGGCAGCCCTTCCTTGAGGCAATCAGACAGATGAGGAAAGATGTCGGGCGGGACAACGTGCTCTATATTCATGTCACCTTCCTCCCCTACCTCACCTCCACCCAGGAGCTGAAGACCAAGCCCACCCAGCACAGTGTTAATGAACTGCGCCGGATGGGTATTCAGCCCGACATAATTATCTGCCGCAGTGACTACCCTGTCTCGGAAGGAGTGAGGGACAAGATATCCCTGTTCTGTGACGTGGAACGGAAAGCGGTCATAGCATTACCCACCGTAGAAACTATCTATGAGGTACCAATGATCCTGGAAGAAACCGGAATGGGGCAGCTAGTGGTCAACCGGCTCAGCCTTAAAGCCAAGCGAGCTAACCTGAAAGAGTGGCAGGAACTGGTTAGCTCCCTTAAAAACTGCCGGGAACCGGTCAACATTGCCCTGGTCGGCAAGTATGTCGAACTGCGGGATGCCTATTTCTCGGTTCGGGAAGCACTATGCCACGCTGCCGTCTTTCACGATAGAGATGTCAACCTGGTCTGGGTTCAATCTGAAGACCTGGAAAAAGACGGCTGCGAGGCGCTGCTGCGCTCGGCTCAGGGTATAATCGTTCCCGGCGGCTTCGGCATTAGAGGCATAGAGGGCATGATAAAGGCCGCCACCTACGCCCGAACCAATAAAATCCCCTATTTGGGCTTATGCCTCGGCCTGCAGGTGATGGTAATTGAGTTTGCCCGCCACGTGTTTCACTCCCAGAAGGCAAACTCCACCGAGTTTGACCCCAAAACCCCTTATCCCGTCATTGACCTCCTGCCCGAACAGAAGAAAATAAAAGACATGGGGGGAACGATGCGCCTGGGTAACTACCCCTGCCAGCTGGTGCCGGGCAGCCGTGCCGCCGATGCCTACGGAGAGAGCCTGGTCAACGAGCGCCACCGGCACCGCTTTGAATTTAATAATGACTTCCGGGACAAACTGCAACAGGCCGGCATGATTTATAGCGGACTATCCCCCGATGGCCGACTGGTTGAGATATGCGAGCTAGCCAACCACCCCTGGATGGTAAGCTGCCAGTTCCATCCCGAATTCGGCTCTCGCCCCAACCGGCCACACCCCCTGTTCCGCGACCTTATCGGTGTCGCCAAAGATGTCCTGCGCGAGGGGGCGCAACCACCGTTACCCCTTTCGCCGTAGTTTATTGATAAAAAACCGCCCCTCAATTTTGATGGGGCAAACTTAGGGAGGATAACCCAATAGAAACCATGGATGAGGTTACAGAATGGAAATTAGTCAACTAGAAAACAAGACCAGAGAAGAACTGCTTGAGCTAGCCAAGGAAGCCGGTATCTCCAACTATGCTACTCTCAAGAAGCAAGCCATTATTATGCGCCTGCTCCAGACACAGGCGGAGCAACAGGGCTACATCTTCTGCGGTGGCATTCTGGATACTATGGGCGATGGCTACGGCTTCCTGAGGCAAAACACGCTGCTACCCAGCTCAAACGATGTCTATGTCTCCCAGTCCCAGATCCGCCGCTTCGGGTTGAAGACGGGTGATATGGTTGCCGGTCAGGGCAGAGAGCCCAAGAGCGGCGAAAAGTATTACAGCCTGCTCCGGGTAGAGGCAATTAATGATATTAACCCCGAACTGGCCAAACAAAGACAAAACTTCGGTTCACTTACCCCTATCTTCCCGGACAAAAAGATTAATCTGGAAACTTCATCCGGTGACCTGTCCACCCGACTTCTGGACCTTATTGCCCCTATCGGTCGCGGGCAAAGGGGCCTGATAGTATCACCACCCAAGGCAGGCAAGACCATTCTCCTCAAATCCATCGCCAACGCCACCTCCACCAACCACAGCGATATTCACATAATGGTGTGCCTTATCGGGGAGAGACCGGAAGAGGTCACCGATATGAAACGCTCGGTTAATGGTGAAGTAATTGGCGCCACCTTTGATGAGCCGGTAGAGAACCAGACCCGTGTCGCCGAACTGGCCCTGGAGAGAGCCAAACGCATCGTGGAAAGCGGCAAGGACGTCTTTATCCTTCTTGACGGTATCACCCGGCTTACCCGCGCCTATAACCTGGCGATGCCCTCCAGCGGGCGCACCCTCTCCGGTGGTATTGACCCGGTGGCACTCCACCCGGCGAAGCGCTTCTTCGGCACCGCCCGCAATACCGAGGAGGGAGGCAGCCTTACTATCATCGCCACCTGCCTGATTGACACCGGCAGCCGGATGGATGACCTTATCTACGAGGAGTTTAAGGGGACCGGCAATATGGAGGTCCACCTCGACCGCCGCCTGTCCGAGCGCCGCATCTTCCCCTCCATGAACATCGAGGCCAGTGGCACCCGGCGGGAAGAGCTACTGATGGACCAGGAGACGGTAAAACAGGTATGGCTACTGCGGCGTATGTCATCCATGATTGCCTCTGACTCAGTCAACTTCGCCGAGGCTACCGAACGAGTCCTGGAGCGCCTGGCCAAGACCAAAACCAATGCCGAGTTCCTCGCCAACCTGAACCGGGAAATATAGCCTTTTGAGGAGAAAATGGGGCATTGGCTTAAACAGAACTGGCCCAAGCTAACCGTAGCCCTGCTGGTTGCCCTGTGTGTCGGTGTTGCCCTGTTCCTGCGTATTTATCTCCCCTATGACAAAATCTTCAGCGGGGACGTTATCAAGTTCAGCGGTACTGATGTCTACCACCATATGCGGCTGGTTGACAGTCTGGTCTATAATTTCCCCCATCATACCGTTATTGACCCCTACCGCATTTATCCCGGTGGCACCGGGACAATCAGCCTTTCTTTCTTTGAGTGGCTCCTCGCCATCACTATCTGGCTGGTTGGCTTAGGCTCCCCCACCCAGCACACCATTGACGTGGTTGCCGTCTATTTCCCGACGGTGCTGGCCGGGCTGACCATTATCACCGTCTATTTCCTGGGCAAGGAGCTCTTCGGTCGCGGGGCGGGGGTGGTTGCGGCCGGTCTGATGGCCATTGCCCCCGGTGAATTTCTGGGGCGCTCAATCCTCGGTTTCACCGACCACGATGTGATTAATACCCTGCTCACCGCACTGACCATGCTGTTTCTGCTCCTCGCCATCAAAGCCGCCCGGCAGAGGGAGCTATCCCTCAGTCATATTTATCACCGCCAGTGGGCGGTGATCGCCCGACCGGCGCTTTACAGCCTGCTCGCCGGCGTTTTTCTGGGCTTATACCTCCTTACCTGGCTGGGGGCGCTGCTCTTCGTTTTTATTATCACCGCCTACTTTATCATTCAGTCCATCATTGACCACCTGAGGCACGAGTCCAGTGACTATCTCTGTCCGATTGGTGTTATCCTCTTTCTGGTTGCCCTTTTGGTATCGCTACCCATCCCCCGACCCACTTTTTACCTGGTTTCCCTTATCACCGCCCTGCTTATTCCAGCCGTAATGAGCGCCGTCTCCCGGCTGATGGTGAGCCGGAAGATAAAGCCCGCCTACTACCCCCTGTCACTGGCCGGGCTGGGCGCAGTCGGCGTGGGGTTTCTCTACCTGATAAGCCCCTCTCTGGTCAGCGCCATGCTGAAAGCATTCAGCGTCTTTACGCCCAGCGGCGCTTCCCTCACCACCATAGAAATGCAGTCCCTCATCGCCCCGGTAGTCCCCGGCGGCGGTTTCTTTGAAACCCCGGCCTGGGGGAACTTTAACATCAGCTTTTTGCTGTTCATCGCTGTTTTGCTCTACTGGCTTTTCTGGAAAATACCGGTCCGCCGGCAATGGAGCACGGAAGAAAACCTGCTGCTGGTATGGACGGTGGTAATACTGCTCGCCGCCATCGGGCAGCGGCGCTTCGCCAGCTACCTGGTGGTTAACGTAGGGCTACTCACCGGCTACCTTGCCTGGCGCTTCCTTGAATTCGCCGGTTTTCGGGAAAGGGCAACCAGGGCAGTAAAAGAGAAACTGAGACCGGGCTTTAGAATCACCCTCAGCCAGGCAAACATGGCTCTGGCCGTATTAATTGTCTTCCTGATTGTCTTCCTGCCCAATGTGATACCGGTATACCCCAATGCCCTCAAGATTGTGCCGGCAATGCTTCCCGCCAGTCAGGTACGCTATGCCCCCAGCGATAGCTGGATAAGCTCGCTTGTCTGGCTGAAAGAGAATACCCCCGACCCCTTCGGCAACCCCGACTTCTACTATGAGGTGGTTGAGGCACCCCCTGCCGGAGAGAAGTACACCTACCCTGAATCCGCCTACGGGGTAACCGCCTGGTGGGATTACGGCTACTGGATTACCCGCATTGCCCACCGCATACCCAGCGCCAACCCCAGCCAAGCACCCACGGAGACTTCAAGGGTAGCCCGCTTCTTTACCGCTCAGGATGAAGCCTCCACCAGCGAAATTGCCCGGGAAATAGGCACCGCCTATGTCATCCTTGATTTTGACACCGCCATCGGTAAATTCCATGCCATGGCTACCTGGGCGGAGCGCACCCCGGAGGAGTTCTTTGATGTCTACTATGTGCCCCGGGAGGGCCAGCTGGAGCCAATTCAGCTTTACTACCCGGAATACTACCGCTCACTGTCCACCCGCCTGTACAACTTTAACGGCCAGGCGGTAACGCCGGAAAAAACGGTGGTCATCGCCTACCAGCAAAG
>DATKYY010000017.1:0-3840 GCA_035528295.1 Dehalococcoidales bacterium
GCTCAATTTCTCTCCATCCCAAGCTTAAAACCAAAAACTTTGCGAAATTGACAATGCGACCCGGCCGGACTACGATTTAGCTATAACTCGGGGAAGTTTAGCCTGCCATGAAGGCCAAGCGATACCGCCGGTACCCGGTAATTTTGTCTTTGACCATATTCTGTCTGCTGGCTACTTTGCTGGCTGGCTGTCACCACCAGGAACCGGCAGAGGAGGTAGAGATGACCCTAACTGTATCCAGTTCCGCATTCCAGGAGGGAGCCAAAATACCGGCCAGATATACCTGCGAGGGACAGGATATCTCGCCGCCGCTTGCCTGGAGCCAACCTCCAGCGGGGACTAAATCAATAGCCCTCATCGGGGATGACCCCGATGCCTCCGGTGGTGTCTTCACCCACTGGGCCCTGTTCAACCTCCCCCCGCAGACCACCGAGCTAGCCGAGGCAATGCCGGCCCAAGCCGAACTCCCCAGCGGGGCCCGGCAGGGAAGGACTGATTTCGGCAGAGCCGGCTACGGTGGCCCCTGCCCACCCCCCGGCCGCCCCCACCGCTATCAATTCACCATCTACGCCCTGGACCAGACCCTGGACTTGAAGGCGGGGGCATCCAAGGGCGAGCTCCTCAGCGCCATGTCGGGGCATATCCTGGCGCAGGGTCGGCTCACCGGCCTGTACCAGCGCTAATTTGACCCAAACTAAAGCCGCTCATATGAGCGGCTTTAGCGTTTACTATTGGCTATTATTCCGCTCTAGTCTTCCCACTTACCGCCTTTGCCGATGCGGGAGAAACAAAAGACAAACCCGGCAATGAAGATGAGCCACATTATAACGGTGGTCAATATTGCTGCTGCACTCATTCCCCACTCACCCCCTTGGTCTTAATCGCTTGGAACACAAAGCTCAGTACCAAAGTTACAACAAGTATAATCCAGATAATGTGAGAGCCGCTTAGCGCGCCCACCGCATATCCTCCGTAGGCTTCGGGGATATCCTTCATAAAGCCTCCCACAATGACCACAAAGAACAGGCCCGCCGGCACGACAAGCTTAATCAGCCAGTCAAACCAGGCGCCAACTTTGATATCCGAGGTCTCATTCACATGCTCCCTGAGCTTGGCTGCCCCAAATCCCCAGCCAACCACGAGACAGGCCAGGGCACCGGTTATCAGCAAGCCATAGAAGGCCACTGTCCTATCCACCATGTCCACCCAGTAAAGGCCACCCCGAGTGGTGTAAATCAGTCCGACTAAGAAAGCGACCACACAAACCCAGGTAGTGGCTTTGACCCGGCTCATGCCAAATTTGTCCATAACCGGTGCGATTACGCCACCGTAGGCAAGGAAGAATGCCGAATCAATGCCCAGGAAGAACAGGCACAGGAAGAAGAGGACACCGATAAGGGCATTAGCCGCCGGCATCATGGATATGGCCACCGGAAAGGTCATGAAAGACATACCTATCGATGAACCACTGGCGAGGTCCGCAATCGGAACGGCCAGGGACTGCGTCATGAAGCCAACCGTGCTGAATACGGCAAAACCGGCAAAGAAACTGGTGGCGCAGTTGGCAAACGAGGTGATGAAGGCGTTATTGGTTATATCCGCCTTCTTGGCAACAAAGCTGCCATAGGCGAACATTCCGGCCATACCCAGGGAGAGGGTAAAGGCGATCTGACTGAAGGCAGCGAACCACACCTCTACATTGGTTAATTGGCTAAAGTCTGGGCTGAGGTAATACTCAAGCCCAGTGACCGCCCCGGGCAGAGTCAGACCCCTAATCAGCAGGACGACCAGTAATACCCAGGGAATGGTTACCGTCCATACCGCCACCTTGCCGATGACACTGGCTCCTTTAAACACTATCAAGAATATCGTTATCCAGGTAAGAGCCAGGAAGAATACTATTGGCCACTGCAGGCCACCAAGCACGCCGGCTCCCTCAGAAATGTTCAGCACATTTTCCAGGTAGTATGGTACGGCTCCCTCAGCTCCAGCCTGGCCTACACCCCAGGCGACGGTAAAGGAGCTAATCACGTAACGGAGGGCCCAGGCCATTACCACCGTATAGTAGCTGACGATGAGGAAGGCAACAAAAACCGGCCACCAGCCGAGCCATTCCCACTTCTTGCCAATACCTTCAAAGATGCCGGGGGCACTCTTCTGGAAATAACGCCCCATGCCAAATTCCAGCACCATCCAGGGAACGCCCATTATAATAAGGCCGATAATCCACGGTATCAGAAAGGCAGCGCCACCGTATTCATAGGTCAGGTAGGGGAAGCGCCACACATTACCCAGACCGATAGCGGAGCCAATGGCAGCAAATATAAATAAGTGTCGGCTAGACCATCTCTCTCTTACTGCTGTTTTCGCCACTGACTATCCCTCCTTTCTTATAATTTATCCCACCAAACCGGAAAAACCGATTGAAATTACATTAACACCTCCTTCCCACGAAACCAATCGTGCTCAGAAATTGTCCTATTTGCGCATTTACATAATGCCTTGTGATTGCGAATTGTATACAGCTAAACTCAATATGTCAATGGGTACTGCACCTTATTTGAACTAGGTTGGGAAAGAATGAAGGAAAACAATCAAGCTGGTAAGAGCTAAGCAGAGATGATAGCCTTCACAACTGCTGACATAGATGCTAGAATTCAACTGGTCAGCCTAAATGGGGATAGATTTGAGCCAGACGGCGGTATCCGCCCGGTCTATCAGGTCAGGTAAGGAGGCAACACCATGACCCAGATTAGCTATGCTGATTTTGAAAAAGTGGACATGCGCGTGGGCCAGATTGTCCAGGTTGAGGATTTCCCCAAGGCACGCAAGCCGTCTTATAAACTCTGGATAGACTTCGGCCCTCTGGGCACTAAGAAATCCAGCGCCCAGATTACCCAGCGCTACGGTAAAGATGAACTGATGGGCAGGCTGGCTATCGCGGTAGTCAACTTTCCACCGCGGCAGATTGCTGATTTTATGTCTGAAGTCCTGGTATTGGGTGTGGTACTGGACAACAACGAAGTAGTGCTGATTCAACCCGATAGCAGCGTTCCCCTGGGGAAAAGAATCCTGTAGCTACCATCTCCGGCTGGGGCATGGTTCCCGCCTTATTTTTTTAATTGTCGCCTGAGGTCAGCCGGCTTATATTTTCGCGAAGCCATCTTGGTTACCATCTCTTCAAAAAACTCAGCCGGCGCCGCCGTCCCCGCCGTGCTGAAGTCCATCGCCGTTAGAATACCGTCCAGCTTTCTCTCTGGAATTGATACTACCATCAGATTGGGGTCCCATTTCTCCATCCGGCGGGCGCTGGTATCGCCCAGAGTAACGTTGAGGTTTCCCGAAACCAGGGGATAGGTTACCGCGCTCCAGCAGAGCGAGCCCCTTAACTCTATTGAGGTCTGTATGCCGTCCCAGAACTGGTTCAGGGTAACCAGACGGCAGGCCTGCTCCGCATTCACCAGCAAGATTATAAGGTCAGGCTCATCGGTACTCTCCTTCAAGGGGTAAAAGACGACATTTTCGGCCAGACCCAGGGGAGGCTCGGCTATCTTTCGGGTAGCCGTCGCCGAGCGGTGAAAGGCGGTCAGGTTCGCCCACAGCTTCTCCCCATCCACCAGCATCTGGCCGCTCACCCGCCCCTCGTCGGCCAGGCCGAGGTGACTAACCCCGCCGGGGCAGGCACAGGTCTCTTGGGACAGGACGATGGTCTTGCCTTGAGCCGCGCCCGGTATCGCCCCGCAAACCGGATAGTATCCCTCACAACTTTGCCTGGGCGGTTTATTGGTATATTTCACCCCCACCGGCTCACCGGACAGCTTGAGCACTTTTTTCAGCTTG
>DATKYY010000018.1:0-2137 GCA_035528295.1 Dehalococcoidales bacterium
TTCCGGCTCGTTTAAAGATAAAGTAGCTGCGATTCAGATGGTGGATAAAGAAGTGGTCAGCCGGCTCGGTGCCTACCAGCCGGGTAATCTACGGGTGCTGATTATGCCCGACCACCCCACCCCGATTGAAATTCGCACCCATAGCCCTGACCCGGTGCCCTTTATGCTCCGGGGGCCCGGCTTCAGCGCCAACGGAGCCCGGCGATTTACCGAGGCGGAAGCCGCTAAAACTGGACTGTTTATTGACCCGGGGTATAATCTTATGGGTAGACTGATTGAGGGATAGTCTATGGCTTTAATCGTGCAGAAATACGGTGGCTCTTCGGTGGCGGATGCCGGCAAGATAATAAATGTCGCCCGGCGTATTGCCCGGACCAGAGATGAGGGCAATCAGGTAGTGGTCGTCGTCTCGGCAATGGGGGATACCACCGATGGGTTAATCAAAATGGCTTACCAGGTAACCGGACGCCCCGCTGACCGGGAGCTGGATGTGCTGCTCTCCACCGGCGAGCTGGTCTCCAGCACCCTGCTGGCGATGGCCCTGCGCGATATGGACTATGAGGCCATCAGCCTGAGCGGTGCCCAGGCGGGGATAAAGACGGATACCACCTACAGTAGAGCCAGAATCAGGGACATCGACCCCACCCGCGTGGCTAAAGAGCTGGAGGCGGGGAGGGTGGTTATTGTCGCCGGCTTTCAGGGTATCACCGAGGAGATGGATGTCACCACCCTGGGGCGGGGTGGCTCGGATACCACTGCCGTCGCCCTGGCAGCCAGGCTGGGGGCGGAAATCTGCCAGATACATACCGATGTTGAGGGAGTCTATACCGCTGACCCGCGCCTTGTCCCCGAAGCGCAAAAGCTGACCGAGGTCGGCTATGATGAGATGCTGGAGTTGGCGAGCTACGGGGTCAAGGTGATACACCCGCGGGCGGTTGAGCTGGGGGAGCTATTCAATATCCCGATATTGATTGCCTCCAGCTACAACGATAGCCCGGGGACATTAATTCACGGAGGAGCATCAATGGAAGTGCGTAATAAGGTGAGGGGCGTTACCTATGACCTGGATGTGGCTAAGGTGACTGTAATTGGCATTCCCGACCGTCCCGGTATTGCGGCTACTCTCTTTGAACCCCTGGCCAAGGGGGGTATCAGCGTTGATACCATTGTTCAGAATGCCAGTATTGAGAAGATTACCGACTTGACCTTTACCGTAGCCAAAAGCCAGCTGACTAAGGCAATGGAGGTGGTCGGTCCCATCGCCCGGTCAATCGGGGCCAGGGAGTGCGTCAGTGACGCTAAACTGGGCAAGGTAAGTATTGTTGGCACCGGGATGCAGAACACCCCCGGCTACGCGGCGCGCATGTTCCGGACCTTAAGCGAGCAGGGTATCAATATTCATCTCATCACCACTTCGGAAATAAGAATAACCTGCATCATTGATGAAGCCCGGGTTAAAGATGCGGTCCGTGCCCTGCACAAGGTGTTTGAGCTGGAAGCCGAATAGCAAGCCGCTTCGTTTTGTCCCTTAAAGCCCTGCCTCTGGAGGCGGGGCTTTTCTCTTTGGCGCAAAAGGTGACAAAACGATATATCCATAATAGAACACATGTGCTATTATTTAGGCAGTTTCACTAGAGGGGAAACAATGAGACTACTAAGGATAGCTGTGGAAAGAGAGAGGTGGGATTTAGCTGCCCATACCATTATCCTGGCTACTGCCCGACTTTTGAATAATGGAGATAGACCACATGCCAAGCGGAGCCGGAAGAAAAAGAAGGTCTCCAAAAGAGACTAGACAGGCCGAGTTCTACGCCAAGGTCCTTGATGAAGCCGAGCGGCTCGACTTTGAGCTGGCTTCCGGCGTTAATGGCATTGATGCTGAGATTGCCCTGCTCCGGGTTAAGATAAAGTCTATCTTAGAACATGACCCGGAGAATGTGAAGCTCATTATGCAGGCAACCAATGTCCTGGAGCGGCTTATCCGGACCAGGTACAAAATCAGCAAAGAGCAGCGGAAGGGGTTGAAAGAAGCCATCGGTAATGTCCTCAGAGAGGTCGCCCTGCCCCTCGGTATTGGTATTGGCACCACCCTCAGTAAATAATCCTTCATCGGGCATCGGGCGTTTTGGGCTATGTC
>DATKYY010000019.1:0-18452 GCA_035528295.1 Dehalococcoidales bacterium
TCTGGCTAGTGCTCATTTTCTTCTCTCCAAAGCTAGAATTAGTCTAGATTATCGGGCAGGTCTCGTCAACTGTCGACACCCAAGCCGACATCTGCTATATTAAAAAACACCCAGAACTTAAAATGAATAAGGACTTAGGCAGGCTAAAAGCGGTTATTATCGATGAGATAGACCAGCGCCGAAATCAGCTCGGCGAGCTAAGCCGGGATATCCACGCCAACCCTGAGCTGGGCTTTGGTGAGGCTAAGGCGGTATCCTGGCTGACCGGCTATCTCAAGGAGAATGGCTTCAGCATCACCGAGGGCATCGGTGGACTACCCACCGCATTCAGCGCCGGCTACGGACAGGGGAAGCCGGTCATCGCTATTCTGGCCGAGTATGATGCCCTGCCCAAACTGGGGCATGCCTGCGGTCACAACCTGATTGCGACCGGTGCGGTTGGTGCCGGCATAGCCGCCAGGAAAGCTATTGACCGCTTTGGCGGGAGTATTCGGGTAATCGGCACGCCGGGTGAAGAAATTCAGGGGGGTAAGGCGATAATGGCGGAGCGGGGTGCCTTTGACGGCGTGGACATAGCCATGATGGTCCACCCTGGGGTACATAACACGGTGACCACCCAGGCCCTTGCCTGCCAGACCGTGGATGTCGAGTTCTTCGGTAAAGCCGCCCATGCCGCCGCCTTTCCCGAAGCGGGCATTAATGCCCTGGAAGCCATGCTGCTATCTTTTGCCGCCATTAATTCCCTGCGCCAGCACATAAAAACAAGCGCCCGCATCCACGGTATTATTACCGACGGGGGCGAGGCAGCCAACATTGTCCCCGCTCACAGTGCCGGCACCTTCATGGTGCGGGCTGAGGATGAGCTCTACCTTGAAGAACTAAAGCAAAGAGTGCTAAACTGCTTTATCAGCGCGGCTACAGCTACCGGCGCCCGTCTGGAATACCGCTGGGGAAAGGTGAAATACGCTCCGATGCGTAATAATTTGACCCTGGCCCGACTATTTCGGCAAAATATGCAGTCTCTGGGACGCAAGGTCAGACCGCCCGGCGCCAGTCACGCCTTCGGCAGCACCGATATGGGTAATGTCAGCCAGCTACTACCCAGCATCCACCCCTTCGTCGCCATCGCTCCGGAAGAGGTGCTGGTTCATTCCCCCGAGTTTGCCGCCGCCGCCGCCTCAGAAGCCGGTATCAAGGGAGCCCTTGACGCCGCCAAGGCGCTGGCGATGACGGTTGCCGACCTGGTCGCCAGCCCGGAGATAGTGAACAATATCAAGAATGAGTTTGGGCAGAAGAGATGATAATTGCGGTTGATGCCACCGGTGGGGAGTATGCCCCTTACGAAATAGTTAAAGGCGCTATCAAGGCAGCCCAGGACTACAAAGTGGGCATTGCCCTGGTGGGCACCAGAAGCACGCTCCATGTCCTGGCCAGCCGCCACCTGAAGAAACTGGACTTTACCTTTATTGAAGCCAACCAGATTATCGGCCCCCAGGAATCGCCCATCAGAGCGGTTAACAATAAGCCAAATTCCCCGATTGTGGTCGGCATTAATATGGTCAAGGATGGCACCGCGGCTGCCTTTGTTTCCGCGGGCAACACCGGTGCCGTACTCTACGCCTCACTTCTCATTCTGGGGAAAATAAAGGGGGTTGAGCGCCCGGCCATAGCCAGCCCCATTAATATTGGTGCCGTCCCCAGCCTGCTCATTGATGCTGGCGCCAATGCCGATTGCCGACCAAGCCACCTGGTTCAGTTTGCCCATCTGGGCACTATCTACAGCAAGCACGTTCTGGGCATCCCGTCGCCTCGCGTTGGCCTGCTCAGCAACGGTGAAGAGGAAAGCAAGGGCAACCGTCTGGTCCAGGAAACCCACCAGCTGCTGAAAAAAGCCGGCCTGAACTTTATCGGCAATATTGAAGGGCAGGACATCGCCGGCAGAAAGACTGATGTTATCGTTACCGATGGTTTTACCGGAAATATAGTCCTTAAGACCATAGAAGGGCTAGGCAGCACCTTCCAGAACCTACAGCAGCCGGTAGGGCAAGCCCTGACCGGTACCTCTCGTCTGCAGGGACGGCTCCTGCTCAGTATCGTCGGCCTGGATTCCTGGATAAAAAGAATCGACTACCGGGAATACGGCGGAGCCTGTCTGCTGGGGGTAAACGGAAATATCACCATCGCCCACGGCCGCAGCCGGGCTAAAGCGATTAAAAACGCCATTGGTCTCGCCAAGCAAACCGCCGAGCGAGACCTCTGCCGGATAATCAGGGGGGAAAGCCTTGACCGAACTATCAAAGAAGAAGAGTAGCTACGACATAATCATTATCGGGGGTGGTCCCGCCGGACTTACCGCCGGGATTTATACCGCCCGGGGCAAGCTGAGCAGTCTCCTCATCGAAAGGGGACTGATTGGTGGCCTGATAACCGAGACCGAGCTGGTGGAAAATTTCCCCGGCTTCCCCCAGGGTGTCAGCGGTCTGGAGCTGGGTGAACTAATGCACCAGCAAGCCCAAAAATATGGCTTGCCTATTTTGGTCGCCGAGGTCACCGGGCTCAAGCTGAAAGGCACGCAAAAAATAGTTGAGACTACCGCGGGCAATTTCAGCGCCCGGGCGGTGATTATTGCCAGCGGCGCCGAGCGAATCAAACTAAATATACCCGGCGAGGAGAAGTTCAGCGGTCGCGGCGTCTCCTACTGCGCCACCTGTGACGGTGCCCTGTTCAAAGACCTGCCGGTAGCGGTTGCCGGTGGCGGTGATGTCGGGCTTACCGAAGCCTTCCACCTGGCCAAGTTTGCCCGCCGGGTTACCGTGATTGAACTCCTGCCCAAACTGGGCGCCAGCCGCATTATGCAGGACAGGGCTGTCGCCGAAGCCAAAATTGAATTTCTTTTAAATACCCGGATTGAAGCCATTGAGGGCGAAGACCTGGTCCAAAGGCTCAGGCTTCTTCAGGTAAAAACCGGCCGGAAGTCCACCCTGGAGACATCCGCCGTCTTTGTCGCCATCGGGGTTAAGCCCAATACCAGCTTCCTGAAAAATATTTTACCCCTTGATGCCAGCGGCGCCATTCTGACCAATAACAAGCTGGAAACGGCTATCCCGGGCATCTTTGCCGTCGGCGATGTTCGTGCCAGCTCAGCGCGACAGGCAGTAGTTGCCGCCGGTGATGGCGCCACCGCTGCCATCTATGCCGAAAAGTTCCTCACTGGATAGAAAAAACCGCTTGGCAAAGAACGAGCGAGTAATGCCCCTGCGAAAACCATACTCCCTTGACAAGAACTACTCCCACCAAACTTCCACTAACCTGCCGAGTAAAGTATAATAATCCAATGAAGATCATTTTTCTGCAGGATGTACCCCGGGTAGCCAAGGCTGGTGAGATAAAAGAGGTGGCGGATGGCTACGGACGGAATTTTCTGATTCCACAGAAGCTAGCCGTAATAGCTGATCCGTCAACGCTCAACACTCTAAAGGCACAAATCAAGAAAGAAGCCAGCAGTCAAGCCCAGACTGAGGAAGAGATGACTGACCTGGCTCACCAGCTGGACGGTAAGGAGATTACCCTGAAAGCAAAAGCCGGCGCCAAAGAGCATCTGTACGGCTCGATTACCAGCGCTGACATCGCTGCTGAGCTGCAAAATAACGGGCTGGTGGTAGACAAAAGGAAGATAGAGATAGCTGAGCCCATCCGTCAGCTCGGCAGCCATGAGGTAGCCATCAGACTGGCCAAGGATGCAATACCCAAGATAAAGGTCATCGTGATCGAAGAGGAGACGAGCCAGAGTGACCAGTGAGAAATTGCCACCTCATGATACCAGTGCTGAGGAAGCGGTAAACGGTTCCCTCCTGATAGATAGCGTCTCAATCTACAAGATTGCTGGCTCCCTGAAGCCGGCTGATTTCTATCATGAACCGAATAAATTAATCTATGAAGCCTGCCTTTCCCTTTACCAGCGCAACGAGGTGATAAACCAGATAACGGTAGCTCAAGAGCTTGACCGGCAGCATAAGCTGGAAGAATGCGGTGGTGCCGCTTACTTAAGCCACCTGATAGCTAACTGCCCCACCTCCCTTGATATTGAGACCTATGCCCAGATTGTCTACCGCCTGGCCATAATGCGACACCTCATTGCGGCGGCGGGCCAGATTTCCGCCATCGGCTATGAAGCCGGCACCGATGTTGACGCCAGCCTGGATAGAGCCGAGGAGGTGCTGTTCCGGCTGCGCCACGGGCAGAGCCCCCGCGACCTCATTCACATCCGCCAGGTCCTGGACAAGTATTTTGAAGCCACCACTCCCGCCGGACTCGAAGTCCCCACTGAACCAATCCCTTCAATCCGGTCGGGGTTTAATAAACTGGATGAATTTCTGGGTGGATTTCAGCGCTCGGACATGATTATCGTTGCCGGCCGACCGAGCATGGGCAAAACCAGTCTGGCCCTCAGCATTGCCCGAAACGCCGCCGTAACCCTGGGAGCCTGCGTGGCGCTATTCAGTATGGAAATGGCCCGCGACCCGCTGGTGCTGCGCCTGCTGTCCAGCGAGGCTGATGTCGACTCCCGGCGGGTCCGCTTCGGTCTCCATACCGAAGCCGAGGAAAAGCGAATTATGGAAGCTACCGGCCGGCTTTCCGAAGCCCAAATTTATATTGATGACTCCCCGCTGCTGCGGATGGTAGAGGTGCGCAGTAAAGCCCGCCGCCTTTACTTCGAGCGTGGCATTGACCTGATTATCGTCGACTACCTGCAGCTGCTACAGGGTGAGGGGCGCTCGGAAAACCGGGTCCAGGAGATAAGCCTCATCTCCCGCTCCCTCAAGACACTGGCTCGTGAGCTTAATGTGCCCGTGCTCGCCGTGTCCCAGCTCAGCCGGGCCGTGGAGTGGCGCGCCTCCCACCGGCCACAACTCTCTGACTTAAGAGAGAGCGGCAGCATTGAACAGGATGCCGACGTGGTTATCTTCATCTACCGCGATGACTACTACTATCCCACCCGGGAAGCCTGGGAAAAAGAGCACCGCGACGAAGAGTACCCGCAGGGCATCGCCAAAATCATTATCTCCAAACACCGCAATGGTCCTACCGGGGAAATTGACCTGCACTTCGCACCGAAAACCGCTAAATTTGAAGATATTACCACCAGCCAAGAGCCGAGCCTGTTATGAAGCAGATTAATGGTTTCCCGGCCCGGATGCAGTTCACCCCCCTGCCCAACTTCTTCTTCTCCACCCTGCTCCCCCAAATCAGTGACATGGGAGAACTGAAGACCACGCTCCATGTTATGGCTGCCCTCTATCAGAAAAGGGGCTACCCCCGCTTTGTCACCTATGGGGAGCTTTTAGCCAATAAGGGCCTGATGAGAAGCCTCAAGGATAAAGCCGGCTCAGCAGAAGAGGCACTGAAGAGTGCCCTGGAAATGGCCGCCAAACGGGGGACCTTTCTTCATTTAGCACTAGCGCGGCCGGGGACAACCGAGGACATCTACCTGCTCAACACCGCCAGCGACAGAGAGGTTGCCGCTAAAATCCAGAGTGGCGAACTCGCTTTACCCGGCTTAAAAGCCAGGGGGCAGGTTTATACCGAGCTGGAGGAACCGCCGGATATATTCACCCTTTATGAGCAGAACATTGGTATGCTCACCCCGATGATTGCCGAAGAGCTGCGCGAGGCGGAGAAGGTCTACCCGCTGGACTGGGTCAGGGATGCCATCAAAGAGGCGGTTGCCCTCAACAAGAGAAGCTGGCGCTATATTGCTGCCATCTTAGAAAGATGGTCAGCCGAAGGTAAGATTCATGGAACATATCGGGGACATCCTGCGCCAAAAAAGGGACCAGATAAATACATCAAGGGCAAATACGGACACATGGTCCGGCGCTAACGCCGAAGAGGCACCATCAAGCCCGGTTTGCCCCGTCTGTGGGGGCTTCGGCTTTGTCTATGTTGACGTCCCGGTGGGGCACCACGATTTTGGCAAGGCGGTTCCCTGCCGCTGCGCCCAGGAAGAGTTTGAGCGGGCACTCCAGGCCCGCCTGCAGCGGTACAGCAATCTGGGCTCGCTGACCCGTTTTACCTTTGCCAGCCTGCTTCCCCAGGGCAGAAGCGCCGAGCCCAAAAACCAGCAAAGATTCAGCCTTGCCCTTGAGGCCGCCAGGGCGTTTGCCACTGAGCCCAAGGGGTGGCTGGTCTTAATCGGCCCCGGTGGCAGCGGCAAGACCCACCTGGCCGCCGCCATCGCCAATGAGCGTATAAATAACGGCTACCCCGCCTTCTTCCAGAGTGTCCCTGACTTATTAGACCACCTGCGCTCCGCCTTCAGCCCCGATAGCGAAATACCCTATGATGAACTGTTCGAGCGGGTGCGCAATGTCCCCTTGCTCGTTCTGGACGATCTGGGTGTCCAGACCAGCACTCCCTGGACTATGGAAAAGCTGGACCAGCTACTCAACCACCGCTTCAATAACGAGCTGCCCACCGTTGTCACCACCAGCACTCCCGTTGCCGAGCTTGAGGAGAGCCTGCGCTCCCGCCTGACCGACCCCCAGTTGAGCCAGATATTTTTAATCGCGGAAAAGGCGACCCCCCTGCTGGAACACAAGTGGGGGGAGGGGTTTGAGCTACAGAAAAGTATGACCTTTGACAGCTTTGACTGGAAGCGGATTAACCTGCCCATAGAACAACGGGAGAACCTGAAGGAGTCATTCCGCCTGGCTTTTGATTTTGCCAAGTCCCCGGAAGGCTGGCTGGTGCTGCTGGGTGAGACCGGCTGTGGTAAGACTCACCTGGCGGCCGCCATCGCCAACTACCGCTATCAGGCCGGCCAGCCGGCCCTGTTCGTGGTGGTGCCTGACTTTCTGGACCACCTGCGCTCCACCTTCAGCCCGGAGAGCGAGGTTACCTATGACCAGCTCTTTGAAAGGGTGAAGACCACCCCCCTGCTCACCCTGGACGATTTCGGCGAGCACTCAACCACCCCCTGGGCCCGGGAGAAGCTCTACCAGGTGATTAACTACCGTTACAATGCCCGGCTGGCCACCGTGATTACCACCCGCTGCACGCTGGACGAGATTGACAGCCCGGTTAGCTCCCGGCTGGCCGACCCCAAAATCAGCCTGGTCTGGAACATCACCGCTCCCGACTATCGCAGTGATACCACCGCCAACCGGCGCAAAAGCGCCCGCCGTGGCAAGAGGTAACACCGGGCCGGGAAGTCCTGCCTGAGCAGAGTTTGCACCGCTGAAATGTTTCGGCTAAAATAAATAAACTTTAATGGAGAAAAATAAGACATGATAAACCTGCCCGTTCTGGTACTGAACCAGAACTACCAGCCGTGCAATATCTGCCGGGTACGCCGGGCCGTGGTATTAATCTACCAGGGTAAAGCGGAAATGCTGGAAAACGGCTCCGGATTCATCCACACCTCCAGCCACCTGTTTCCGGTGCCCTCGGTAATCCGGCTGGCCTGCCTCATCAAACGCCCCTGGGCACAGAGAAAGCTGACTCGCTTTGAGGTCTTCAACCGTGACCACTTCACCTGTCAGTATTGCGGGCAGGAAACGAAGCAACTGACCCTGGACCATGTTATGCCCCGCTACCGGGGCGGCGAACAGGTCTGGGAAAATGTGGTCAGCGCCTGCATACGCTGTAATCGGCATAAGGCCGGAAAGACTCCTGCCGAAGCGGGTATGAAACTAAACCGCCCCCCTCAGCCACCGCACGGCAATTTCCCCTTCCGCATCCCCTACAACTACCTGAAGAACCAGCAGGAATGGCAGAAGTACCTGCCCATAAAGGCTTACTAGCTGCTCGCCGGCGAGACATCGCGGGAAGGTAACTCCACCGTCGTCTCACTCTCCAATGCCACCAGCACCGTTTCCTTCAGCGGGTTAACGCTAACCACGCTGGCCGCCCCCATCGGGGTGGTTACTTTCTGCCCTACCTTGGGCAACTTCTGCTTCAGGGCACGATAGAGTTCACTCTCATAGCTAAGGCAGCAGAGCAGGCGACCGCAAACACCGGATATCTTCAGGGGATTGAGGGGCAAGTCCTGCTCTTTGGCCATTTTAATCGAAATCGGGTCAAATTCACTGAGGAAACTGACACAGCACAGGGGGCGACCACACCGACCAAAGCCCCCAATCAGCTTGGCTTCATCGCGCGGACCTACCTGCCGCAGCTCTATCTTGGTCTTGAAATGGTTGCTTAACTCTCTCACCAGCTCCCGGAAATCAACCCTGCCCTCAGCGCTAAAGCACAGCGTAAGGTGGCTGCCATCAAGGTTATACTCCGCCGCGAGCAGCTTCATGGGTAGATTCAGCCTGGTAATCAGCTTCCCGGTCTCGGTTAGAGCCTCCTCCTCCTGAGCCTTCAGCTTCTCCGCCTGCTCAATATCTTCCTCTTCCGCCCGGCGCACCACCGGCTTGAGCGGCTCGCTTACCTCACTATCCACCACCTGTTTGGGGGCAATAACCACCTGCCCCAATTCCAGACCCCGGGCGGTTTTGACCACCACCCGGTCGTTTACATCAAGCTCAAATTCAGCCGGGTCAAAGTAGTACACCTTACCCGCCCTTTTAAAACGTACGCCAACAATATCAGCCATACCTCGCTACCTTTCCCTCAGGGATATCAAGCATTAACACCTCCAGCACCAGCCGGGGGTTAGCATTCTGCTTTAGCTGTGTCCCCGCCGCCTGGACATGATTAATAGCCGACCTTATCTGGGCCAGGCTATAGCCCTTCGCCATATCCACCAGCCGGGCCAAGCGGTCAACATTGGTAATGCTCTCACTCAAGCCCACTTTTACCAATAATAAATCACGCCACCAGTCAAGCCATAAATCCAGTATCTGCTGAACCTCTCCCCGATTCTGGCCAAACTGGGTTGCCAGCTGAGCCGCATAGGCAAAGCGCTCATCAGCATCGCTGCCGATAATATCCAGCATGCGGTCTATCCTCTCGGCACGCCGGGTGAGCAAGCTCTCATCCGAAGTAGCCGATAGCGCCCAGCCCAGGCAGCCGCCGCAAAGCCGGGCCAGAAGCTTGGCCCTGGCTGGCCCAATATTATGGTCGCCACTGAGCACTTTCTCCACTTCATCAAGCGCCAGCGGGAATAATTCCAGCCGCTGGCAGCGCGAGACCACGGTCGCCGGGAAGAGCTGGTCATTGGTGGTCAGCAGGACAAAGACCACGCCGCCTACCGGCTCCTCCAGAGTCTTCAACAGGCAGTTAGCCGCTTCATTGGACATAAGCTCAACGCCATCAATAATGAACACCTTGTATTTGCCCTCAAACGGGGGCAGGTTAGCCGAGTGCTGCATCTCCCTGACCTGGTCAATGCCTATCTCCGCCCGGGGTTTAGCCTCGGCCGAATTATTATTAGCCAGCAAACCGATAATCTGGACATCAGGGTGATTGGCTGAAGCTATCTTCTGGCAGGAAACGCACTCACTACAGGGAGGCTCAGCTGACTCACAGTTCAGGGCTTGCGCCAGACTCAGCGCCAGCTTCATCTTGCCGACATGAGCCGGACCAACCAGGAGATAGGCGTGGGCCACGGTCCCCTTCGCCAGGCCGTGCTTCAGCAAAGCCACCGCTCTATCCTGTCCCACTACTGACCACACTTAATCTCTCCGTTACCCAAGGCGTTAGAATAAATCATCCCTGATTAAATCTTCAAATGTCTCCCGCTGCCGGATAAGGCGTGCCTTACCTTCCCTGACCATCGCCACCGCCGGTCTGGGCACCGCATTGTAGTTGCTGGCCATGGGCAGCGAGTAGGCACCACTGGCCGGGATAGCGATTATGTCACCCGACGAAACCACCGGCAGCTTTATGTCTTTAATCAGAATATCGCCCGATTCACAGAACCGGCCGGCAATAGTGACTTTATCGGCCTCTTTAGCCGACATTTTATTGGCGATAACCGCCTCATACCTGGCCTGGTAGAGAGCGGGGCGGATATTGTCGCCGATACCGCCGTCCACCGAGACATAGCGCCTCACGCCCGGTATATCCTTCACCACCCCCACCCGGTAGAGGGCTACCCCGGCCTGCCCCACCACCGACCTCCCCGGCTCAATAACTAGTTTGGGTAAGGCCAGCTTCAACTGCTGACACTTATCTTTAATCTTGGTGGCTATCGCCTCAGCATAGGCGGCGATGGGTGGTGCCGGCAAGTCAAGGGTGTACTGAATGGCAAAGCCACCGCCAGCGTCCAGCTCCTTGAGCTCAAAGCCATGCTTTGTTTTAGCCCCGGCGGCAAAATCGAGCAGAAGCTCAATCGACTTCTGGTACGGCTCAGTCTCATAGATAAGCGAGCCGATATGAAAGTGCAGGCCGACCAGATTCAGGTTGGGCGCCGCCATGGCCTGGCTCACCGCCTCACCCCACTGGGCGGGGGCGAAACCGAATTTACTGTCAATAGCGCCGGTAACAATATATTTATGGGTGTGCGGCTCTACCCCGGGAGTAAGGCGAAGCAAGATATCCGGGGTACAGCACTGCTCCTCGGCCATTTTGTTCAGCAGGGTAAGCTCGGCAAAGTTATCAACCACAATGCGGCCGATTTTAGACTCCAGGGCGAGGCTGAGCTCCTCGGCTGAT
The DNA here is from genome assembly GCA_035528295.1 of Dehalococcoidales bacterium. Lineage (GTDB taxonomy): Bacteria > Chloroflexota > Dehalococcoidia > Dehalococcoidales > JAUYDJ01. The sequence continues at coordinate 10,606 of DATKYY010000019.1, forward strand.
TTATTATTGCCGTGCAGATAGACCCTATCTAAAGGGAAACCGACCGAGCGGGCGATACCGAGCTCGCCCGCCGAGACCACATCCAGCCCCAACCCCTCATCCATCAGCAGCATGGCCAGCGCCCGGTTGATAAAGGCCTTGCCGGCATAGATAACCGTAGTGTCCGCATAGCGCTGACCGAACTCTTTTTTGAGTTCGGCGCACTTACGGCGCAGGGTAGACTCATCAAAGAGGTATAGCGGCGTGCCGAACTCGTTAGCCAGCGCCACGCAGTCACCGCCACCGATTACCAGGTGGCCCTGACTGTTTACCTCAGCGGTTAGTGGAAATAGAGCCAGTCGGGAAACCATTTCCCCAATTCTAGCAATGCCCCCCAGTGAAGTCAATTTAGCCGTTTGACATTCTCCCCTGCCTGTTTCTATACTGGGCAAGAGCCCCAGTTCGGGGAGGTTATATGCGCACCTTTCGCACTATCTTATATAGCATGGCCGGCCTGTATATGGTCTACTGGGTAATTAGAATACAGGCGGAAAAGTTCCCCTACCTGCTAGGCCCCACCATTCTGTTACTGGTTATCACCTTCGGTTATATCCTCTATAAATATGTCTGGCCCGTCTTGAGAAGGACCAGAACGCCGGCTCCCCCCAAAGGCAAAAAGCCGGCCCGAAAGACCAGAACGGGTTCAAAAAGGAGCTCAAAATCGTGATGGAAGTAAAGACAGTCTATTTTGAAAAGCCGGGTAGCCAGAATACCGATGAAGTGCTCCGCATTGCCCGCAAGCGGGCCGAGGAACTGGGTATTAAAACAATACTGGTCGCCTCCACCAAGGGCAATACCGCTCTCAAAGCCATAGAGATGTTTAAAGAATTTCGGGTAATTGCCGTCAGCCACAGCACCGGCCTTGACGCCCCCGATAGTCAGGAATTCAGCGAGGAGACCCGCAGGCTGGTGGAAAGCAAGGGGGGTACTGTCCTGACCACCACTCATGCCTTCGGTGGCATCAGCCGGGCGATGCGCAAGAGATTCAACACCTATGTCATCGGCGACATCATCGCCAGCACGCTGCGCATCTTCGGCGAGGGGATAAAAGTAACCTGTGAAATCGCCATGATGGCGGCTGACGGTGGACTGGTGCGCACCAATGAAGATGTCATTGCCATCGCTGGCACCGACTACGGCGCCGATACCGCCATCGTCCTCAAGCCGGTACCTACCCACCAGTTCTTTGACCTTAAGGTCAGGGAGATTCTTTGCAAACCCCGCTTTTAATACCCTAAAATTAAAAGCAAAAAGGAGGTAAATCATGCCTGACTTTGGCACACCCTTTGCTGGTCTTGCCCATGAGCGCAAGCTTACCCATGAGGAGCTGATTCGGGCAATGCGGTTCATGGTGGCCGCTGAGTATGAAGCGGTACAGCTCTATATTCAGCTCGCCGAATCAACCGACAACAAACTGGCCGAAACCGTGCTGAGGGACATTGCTGACGAAGAACTGGTCCACGCCGGGGAGTTCCTCAGAGTCCTGAAACAGCTCGCTCCCGGCGAAGAAAAGTTCTACGCCGACGGCGCTGATGAGGTCGAGGAAATAAAGAAAAAGCTAGAAAAAGGCTGAGGTAGCGCTACTCGTCCAGGAATCTGGTTAGTAGCTGGGAGAACTCGGGGAGTTTTTCCCGGTAGACGCTGTGACCGCAGTCGTCAAAGACCACGACCTGGCAATGGGGGATTAGCCTGCCGGCATCATAAGCCTGCTTCGGCGGCACAATGCGGTCTTTCGCCCCCCACACCACCAGCGTGGGCACCATGATATCAGAAAGCCGGTTCGCCAGCACTATCGTCTGTTCTTTGAGGGTGGTGAGGGGGATACCCAGGACTATGCTGGCCCTGGAAAAGGGCATCAGAAACTCAAAGCCGTCAAACAGCTTTTCCACCGCCCACTTAATTAGCCGGAAAACACCAGTGAGCGCCTCCCCCATAATTCGGGCTAACCACAAGCGCGAGAGAAACCTGACCCACAGGGCGATTTCTTTCCCCAGGCACATGCTGCTTACCAGCACCAGCTTGGTTATCTTGTGCGGGAACTGGAGCACATAGTTGACCGCAATGGCGCCGCCCAGGGAATGACCGACCAGATAGAAAGTCTTCAGCCCCAGGGTGCGGGTAAAATCGTCAACAAATTTAACCAGCTCCGGTATATGGAAATCACCCTCTATCTCCTGACTGCGGCCAAAGCCGGGGAGGTCAGGGACATAGACTGTATAGTGTTTGGCCAGCTCGGCTAAATTCTTCCTCCAGGCACTGGCGCCGTTGGCACCGCCGTGGATTATGAGCAACGGCTCGCCTTCCCCACCGGTAACATAGTGGATTTTGAGTTCACCGACCTGTAACTTGCGGTTCTGTATTTTGTCCATCAGGCTTCTTCTTAAAATTCCGGGCATAAAAAAACACCCTGCCTGCTACTTGACAGGGTGTAATCAAGCTGCTGGCGCTATCTTTTATATTATAACAATAACGATTACTAATTACAAATTTCAGGCTAGCGCCTTGGGCTATTCATTTCTCCGGTTCGGGAGAGCTTCTTCGGGCATAGAAAATGGGAATCAGGAGCAGAGCCGCCATTGAGGAGACCACCATGGCGACCCACATCACCGACGCCGCCTGCATGTGAATTCGGAGCGGTGAGAAGAAAAGTACGGAAAGCCCGATGGCCAGGCCAAAGGCGTTAGCCAGCACCGGCTTGGAGAGGACAATTAAGGCAGAATCCACCGACTCGCTGCGCCCCAGGCCCTGCCTCCGGAAATAATAGATACCGGATATTAAATGAATGGCGTAGTCCACCCCCACCCCAACCGCGATGGCGGACAGGTTGGCGGTCAGCACATTGAGGTGGAAGCCGGTCATGGTCAGCATCCCCATAATGGCAACGATAGTAATCACTATCGGTAGCAGGGCGATAAATGCTGCCCGCAACCTCCTTATGGTTACCAGAAGCATGAGGAAAATCAAGACAAGGGCTAACCCCAGGCTCTGAGCCTGGCTCCGCACCACCAGCCGGTTCATCTCATCAAAAAGCACCGGCATGCCGGTGATGGTCCTGATTGCGGGATGCTCGGCAACAAAAGCCTCCAGCCTACCTACATCTAAGGATTCAAGTTTTTCGGTTCTAATCATCATCCTCAAGCCGTCAGCGGAAGCCCAGGTAGCCAGGTCTTCCTCATCTATCTGCGTCAGCAGCCTCTGGATAAATCTGGGGTTTTCGGGATAATCCACCCGGCCGGTTACCATCTCGTTGATACTGCGCACCATATCAAAGAGGGAGACCGCACTCTCTATACCCGGTAGCCTCTCCAGCTCCCGCTCGGCATCTAAAACGTCCTCGGCATAGTTATAATCCCGCAGGGTGTCAATACCCCGCTCGGCAACTATCTCGGCGGTAAGGGGCAGGGCGCCGCCGAAGTGTTCCTCCACCCGGTTGAAGGTCTGCCTTATCTCCGACCCCTCCCGGAAGAACATCAGCTGATTGGATACCACCTCAAGCTTGGGGATATAGGCCGCGGAAACAACCACCAGAATCGCAAACGAGGCGATAATCCACATCCGCTGCCTTGATGCCATCAGCACCAGCCGGGCCAGATGGCTTTCCTCGGCGGGGCGGTGGGCGTGGGGTAATTCAATCCGGGACAGTATCGCCGGCAGGAAGAAGAGGGAGAGAAAGCCGGCATAGCCAATGCCCGCCGTGACGAATATCCCCATATGCTGCATCGGTAACAACTCCGACCAGGTTAGCGAGGCAAACCCGGCCATAGTGGTGATGGTGGTCAGAAATATGGGCATGCCCACCAGGCGCAGGGTTTCCACAGTTAGCTGACGGCGGTCGGTGAACTTGGCGGTATTGTCCATATAATGGGTAATGTAGTGAAGCCCGTCTGCCGAGCCCATGACAATGATAAAAATGGGGCTGATGACGGTTACCAGGTTCAGCTTATAGCCACACCAGAAGACGGTGCCGAAGGTCCACAGGGCAGCCAACCCCGCCGGAATCAGCGCCATCAGGGTGAACTTACGGCTGCGGATGACCAGATAAAAAACGAGCAAAACCAGGATAATAGCGCAGGGTGGCAGTATCCAGAGTATGCGAACAAGATAGCTCCAGAGGGTATCTTTGATGATTTCGTTACCGGCCAGGGAAAGGTTTAAGTTTGGCTCACTTCGTACCCTCTCTTTCAACGCCGCCAGTACCTTGCCGGCATCAGCATCTGATTCCAGGGTAACCACGATGGCTCCCTTGCTATCATCAGCCGACAGAAACTGCTCGGTCAGGAAATACTCGTCGCGGATGTAGTCCTCCAGCAGGTCCTGATGGCGGGTGATAAATGCCTCGGTGACCGGCATAACATTGGTCCGCAGGGGGTAGTCATCGGGAATGAAGCTCTCCACCTGGAGGACGCCGTCAATCCATTCAATATCCTGCTGGAGCCGGAAGACGCTGAGCAGATTGTCTTCTTCCAGGAGAGAGCTCTCCTGCTCAATGAGCACCATAACCGTCTCGCCGACCTGATACTTGTCATTCAAACGGTCATACTCTACTGCCTTGGGATTACCGGCGGTAAAGAAGCTGATAAAGTCAGTATCCAGACCGAAGCGGAAGAAAGAAGCCAGGGCAACAACATTCACGATGACCACAAAGATAATAATCAGTCTGGCTCTTCGGTAGATAAAATCGGCAATTCTCTCCACAGGAGTAACCCTCCCCGTTTAGCTCTCGCCCTCTTTGGCCTTCTTTTGCAGTTCGTACAGTTTATTGATGGCTTCCAGAGGAGTCAGGGAAGCAATATCCAGCTTCTTAAGCTCTTCAATAAGCGGCGATTGGGGCGCGAAGAGAGGCAGCTGCCGGGACACCGCCTCCTGGCGACGGCTTCGGGCCGGGTGTCTCACCGGCGCCTTAGTGCTATCCTCAAGCTCGGCGAGTACCGCCTGAGCCCGCTGCACCACTGACTTGGGCAGCCCGGCAAGCTGAGCCACGTGGATGCCGTAGCTCCGGTCCACCCCACCGGGCACAATCTTATACAGAAAGATGACCTTGCCTCTTTCCTCAATTACGGCCACAGTGAAGTTCTTGACCCGGGGCAGGAAGCTGGCCATCTCAATGAGCTCATGATAGTGGGTGGCAAACAGGGTCTTGGCACCCAGTTTAGAATAGTTGTGGATATACTCCACCACGGCGCGGGCGATAGCCAGGCCATCGTAGGTGCTGGTGCCCCGCCCGATTTCATCCAGAATTATTAACGAGCGCGGGGTGGCATTATTCAGGATATTGGCTGTCTCCACCATCTCCACCATAAAGGTGGACTGACCGGCGGCGATATCCTCCCCCGCCCCGATGCGGGTAAAGACACGGTCCACCAGCCCCATCGTGGCTGAGCTGGCCGGGACAAAGCTGCCCATCTGGGCAAGCAGCACAATCAAGGCGACCTGCCTGAGATAGGTTGACTTCCCCGACATATTGGGGCCGGTGAGCACGATAAGCTGGGTATCATCATTGGACAGATAGGTATCATTGGGCACAAAGCTAATGTCCGGATTTCTCTCCACCACCGGGTGGCGCCCCTGGCTGATGATTATCTTGTTATCATCATTGAGCTCGGGGCGGACATAGTTATCGCGCACCGCCACCTCAGCCAGACTGGAAAAGACATCCAGAGCGGCTAAAGCCTGCGCCGCCGCCAGAATACGCTCACTGACGGTGGCTACCTGCCGGCAAACCCGCTGAAAGATACTGGCTTCAAGCTGGCTCATTCTCTCCTGGGCATTGAGAATCATTGATTCATACTCTTTCAGCTCAGGGGTGAAGAAGCGCTCCGCCCCGACCAGGGTCTGCTTCCGGATGTAGTGCGGGGGCACCTGAGGCAGATTGGGCTTGGAGACCTCAATATAGTAGCCGAACACCCGGTTATAGCCGACCTTGAGCGACTTAATCCCGGTCTGCTCCCTCTCGTCACGCTCCAGATTAGCCAGATACTGCCTGGCGTTCTTGGTTACCAGGCGCAGCTTGTCCAGCTCCTCGTCAAAGCCGGGCTTGATTACCCCGCCCTCATCCAGACTGGACGGGGGCGACTCCACAAGCGCATCGCTAATTAAATCAACCACGTCCTGACGCGGCTTGAGCTCGTCTTTGAGCCAGGCCAGGACATCGGTGTCAAGCAACACCACCAGCATGGGGATAGCTTCCAGACCATGCTTCAGGCTGACTAGCTCGCGGGGGGTAGCCATATTGCTCCGCACCCGGTTAATCAGCCGCTCCAGGTCAGCCACCTCCCCCAGCCGGGAGATAACCTCACTGCGGGGCATGGTGTTAGCCACCAACCAGGCAATGGCATCCTGCCTGCGGTTTAGCTCAGTTATGTCAAGTAAAGGCTGGCTCAGCCACCGCTTGAGCAGCCTGCCCCCCATGGCCGTCCTGGTCAGGTCAATCACCGACAGGAGCGAGCCGCCCGCCGTTGCCGAGCGACCGCCCCTAAATAGCTCCAGGTTCCGCTGGGTCTGCTCGTCAAGGGCCATAAAATTGGCCACCGAATATGTATTGAGCCGGGTCAGCTGGCCCAGCACCGCCCGCTGCGTTTCCTGAATATAGTGAATAACGCCGCCGGCCGCCCCTACCGCCAGCGGCCGGTTAGCACAGCCATAGCCGTCAAGGGTGGCTACCCCGAAGTGGTCGAGCAGGGTTTGCCCGGCGAACTCGGGCTCAAAGTGGTAATCATCTAAACGGGTTACCGGCACGGTTATATTAAAGGCGGCTAAGTCCGAGCTATCGGCGGTGATAATCTCGGTAGGCTTGAGCCGCTCCAGTTCCGAGACGGCCCGCTCCAGAGGCAGCTGGGTGGTGGCAAACTCGCTGGTGGTTATGTCAACATAGGCCATCCCCACCTCCCCCTCCCCCGGGACCAGGCTGAGCAGATAGTTATTCGCCTTGCTATCGAGCAGGCCGGGCTCAACCACCGTGCCCGGGGTGACCACCCGCACCACATCCCGCTCCACCAGCCCTCTGGTCTCACCGGGTTTGGTTATCTGCTCGCAGATAGCCACCTTATAGCCCCGGTTAATTAGCCGGGCCAGGTAGTTGTCCAGGGCATGGTATGGGATGCCAGCCAGGGGCACGCGGTGACCCTTCCCCATTTCCCTCGAGGTGAGCACAATATCCAGCTCGCGGGAGGTAATCTTGGCATCCTCATCAAAGGTCTCGTAGAAGTCGCCCAAACGAAAGAGGACAATTGCCTGGGGATACTGGCGTTTAATCCTGAGGTACTGCTGACGTATCGGGGTCACACCTGTGCTCATTTCAAGCCCATTCTACTAGAGTTTTAGGGCAAAGAAAAGGAGTCTGTAATCTATTAACTATATTGCCCTGCCCTGCTTAGAGTGCTAAAATCAGCCACATAGCTATGATGCACCAGTATAATGCCACCCCCGGAAATGAGCTGAGCCTGCGCCACCTGACGGTGGATGAGGCGCTGTTCCGGCTGGACAGATACCTGAATGACGCCTTTATGGCCGGCTTATACCAGGTCAGGATTGTCCACGGCAAAGGGACCGGGACACTGCGGCAGGCAGTGCACCGGGTGCTGGCCCACCACTCGCTGGTCAAGTCATTCCGGCTGGGTGTCTACGGCGAGGGTGATACGGGGGTGACCGTCGTCAAGCTAGTCCGGAGGTAGCTGGTTTCATTGAATAAGCCAAGCTTTTTGAGCTATAATTATTTTAATATTGTGGTGGGTGTAGCCCAGTGGTTTAAGGCGCCAGGTTGTGGCCCTGGAGATCGAGGGTTCGAATCCCTCCACTCACCCCATTTATTT
>DATKYY010000020.1:0-33110 GCA_035528295.1 Dehalococcoidales bacterium
CGGCCTGATATTAAGCATGGAGCCAGCCAGGGCAGCCACCTTGGGTACCCGTCCCGAGCGAAAAACATGGCGAATCGTGTCCAGCAGAATAAGCATGCCCACCCTCTCCCGCATCGCCTCCGCCGCTCTGATTACCTCAGCCAGGCTCTTCCCCTGCTGGGCAGCCCGGGCTGCCGCCAGAACGACAAAACCCTCAGCGGCGGTAACCGTCCCCGAGTCAAATACCTCTATCTTAACCTCAGGAAGCTCGGTTTCCAGCAACTCCTTAGTTTGCCGGGCAACATTATAGACCGCACTCAGTTTGGTGGAAAGGGTAATACAAAAAATATCTCTGGCCTGCCGGCTTGCCTGACGGTAGGTCTCCAGGCAGTCATCAGGGGAAATCGCGGCTGTTTTAAAAGACTCGGGGTCTTTTAAAAATAATTCATAAGCCTCAGATGGGGTTATGTCCACCCAGTCCTTATAAGTTCGGCCGTCAAGGTAAAAATTAATGGGCAGAATCCCGATTCCATACTGCGCCACTAATTCCCTGGTCAGGCAGGCTACACTGTCGGTTATTATGGCTACCTTCTGTACCATAAGCTCCCCTGCCCTTTTAGAGATATCCCGCGGGAATAATCAGTTTCATCGCGACCAAAAACTGGCGCCACTGGCTCATCTTCTCCGCCAGTGCCCGCTGACCTTTTTCGGTAATATAATAGTAGCGACGATATCGCCCACCGGGTAGTGTCTGCCACCTGCCCGTAATCAGGCCTGCCTCTTCTAAACGGTGAAGCGCTGGATAGAGAGTCCCTTCCTTGAATTTGAAATAGCCCCGACTTCTCTGCTCAAGCTCTCTAATAATCTGATAGCCATACATCGGCTCCTGGCCAATAAGACAGAGAGGCAAAGACTCCGAACTACCTTTCATTAACTCAGGTCCGGTTGCCATTTCAATACCTCCACCACCTCTATACCTAGACTTTCTATGTATAGATACTAGCAGAAATTCACCGGTTTGGCAAGGGGTCAGACATTAATTTTAAGGCTGGAATTAGCCAAAACAGGTGGAATAAATAGCCAGCCTATTGCATCTTGAACACAGTTGTGCTATACTCCAGGGCAATAAGGGCGAGTTATTTGAGTGGGTTTCATCCCACTTTTTTATTGTCGGGGAAATTATAATGTGGGGAGATCTGAATGAAGAGCGACTTTCTGCTGGCAATCACTCAACTCTCGGCAGAGAAGAACCTGCCTAAAGAGGTGGTTCTTGCCGCTGTAGAGACAGCTCTGGTATCAGCCTATAAGAAGGACAATTTTGCCGTTTCCCAGAACGTTTCGGTTAAAATTAATCCGGGCACGGGTAAGGTTACGGTATGGGCAGAGAAGAGCGTGGTGGAAAAACCGGAGGATACCTACCGTCAGATATCTCTGGAGGAGGCACAACGGCTCAAACCAGAGGTGGAGATTGAGGATACGGTGATGGTAGAGGTCACCCCGGCTAATGCCGGACGCATCGCCGCCCAAACCGCCAAGCAGGTCATTCTACAACGGCTTCATGAAGCCGAGCATAGTGCCATATTAGAGGAATTTACCGATAAGGAAGGCGATATTGTTACCGGGATGGTGCAGCGCATTGAGCCCAGGCAGACACTTATTGATTTAGGCCGGACCGAGGCGATACTGCCAGCAAGCGAGCAGGTAACCAGTGAGCGGTACCGGGTAGGCCAAAGACTCAAGGTCTATCTCTACGAGGTAGCCCAAACTGCCCGGGGGCCGAAAGTGGTGGTGTCACGCTCCCACCCCGGTTTGCTGCGCCGACTGCTGGAGCTGGAGGTTCCCGAAATTGTCAATGGCGCCGTGGAGATAAAATCAATCGCCCGTGAAGCTGGCTCGCGGAGTAAGATAGCCGTCGCCTCACGCCAGCCCGGTATTGACCCGGTTGGCTGCTGTGTTGGGCTGCGCGGCATCAGAATACAGAATATCGTCAATGAGCTAAACGGGGAAAGAATAGACGTGGTGCTGTGGGAGCACAACCTGTCCGCCTTTATTGCCAACGCGCTCAGCCCCGCTCAGGTAGTACATGTTGACCTGAATGAGGCAGAAGAGTCGGCCACTGTCGTTGTGCCGGACAAACAGCTATCACTGGCCATCGGCAAAGAAGGGCAAAATGTCAGGCTGGCTGCCAAGCTCACCGGATACCGAATCGACATCAAGAGTGCCTCCAAGGCCGAGATAGAAAGAGCCGCAGCGGAAACACAGAAGGCAGAAGAGGTCAAACCACCCGCCGAGCTGGAAGAAGAGGTATTGACCGGTGAGGGGCTTGTCCCCGAAATGCCCGAGGCTGAGGAGCCGGCGGTGGCGCCGGAAGCCACCGAGGCTGATGCCGAGCTGCTACCGTCTCTGGATTCTGAATTTGCGCCTCCAGTTGCTCCCGAACCGGAAGTAGACAAGAAAGCCCGGCTTCGCTTTGCCGAGGATATTATGCCCGCCAAGCCGGTGCCCAAATCAAAACAGCGAAAAAAGAAGGGCACCCGCGAAAGGGAGGAGACTGAAGAGGGCACCCGGCGCCAGAAGCGCCGAGAGCAGGAACTCAATATAGATGAAGAGGAGTATCAACCCGATTAAGCACATACCCCAACGCACCTGTGTTGCCTGTCACCAGGTAAGCGCCAAGCGAGGACTGATTCGCCTGGTGCGCATCACTGATGGCAGTGTGGAGGTTGATATTACCGGCAAGAAGGCCGGTCGCGGTGCCTACCTTTGCCCAGCAGCGGACTGCTGGGAGGCGGGACTGAAGGACAAAAGACTGGAGCACACCATGCGAACCAAGCTCAGCGAGGATAATCGCCATCAGCTTATTGAATTTGGCCAAAGCCTGACTGGAATTAAGCAATGAACAATAACCCTAAACCAGCTAAAGTAAATGCATCTCCGGGTGGAGCACCGGACACTAGCCCCACCCCGACCAAGCAACGCTCGGTTGAGATACCCCGCTCCATAGGAGTGCGGCAACTGGCCGAACTGCTCGGGGTCAGCGCCATAGACATTATCAAACAGCTTATGAAAAATGGCATTATGGCGAACATCAATCAGGTGATTGACTATGAAGTCGCCGCCACGGTAGCCGGTGCCCTCGGCTATACCTCATCCCTGATCACCCGGGCTGAGCGAACTTCAGCCCGGGCTGCTGGCGAGACCAGGCGGCGCCCACAATTTGAGGGGAAAGAGCTAAAAGGTCTTCAGCACCGGCCACCGGTGGTCACCGTTATGGGGCATGTCAACCACGGTAAGACCAGACTGCTTGATGCCATCCGGCAGACCAACGTCATGGATACTGAAGCCGGGGGCATCACCCAGCACATCGGCGCCTATCAGGTAACCACTGACGGGCAGAAAATCACCTTCCTGGATACCCCGGGGCATGAAGCCTTTACCGCGATGCGGGCTCACGGCGCCCAGATAACCGATATTGCCATTCTGGTGGTAGCTGCTGATGACGGGGTAATGCCACAAACCCTGGAAGCCATCGACCACGCCCGCGCCGCCGGGGTGCCGATTGTGGTCGCCATCAATAAAATTGATAAGCCCAATGCTGACCCGGAGCAGGTCAAAAAGCAGCTGGCTGATGCCGGATTACTTATTGAGGAATGGGGAGGCGATACCGTCTGTGTCCCCATTTCAGCCAAAGAGAAAAAAGGTATCGCCGAACTACTGGAAAATCTGCTGGTGGTGGCTGAAGTAGAAGACCTCAGGGCAGACCCCTCCCAACCCGCGGAAGGGGTGGTCATCGAGGCCGAACTGGACCGGTCTAAGGGAGTCTTAGCCACCGTGCTGGTTCAAAATGGAACCCTGAAAGTGGGCGATACTGTGGTGATTGGCAATATCTGGGGTAGAGTCAGGGCCATGTTTAGTGATAGCGGTAAGCCGGTGAAGAAGGTTGAGCCGAGTACCCCGGCAGCGATTTTGGGCTTGAGCAGTGTCCCCCGGGCCGGCGACATACTGACCGCCGTGGCCAATGAACGACAGGCACAGGCACTGATCGCGAAGCGTAATCTAGCCATGGAACGAGAGTCCTCAGTAAGTACAAGGGCGGTAAGCCTGGTCAATCTCTACGACCAGATAAGTACCGGAGGAATCAAAGAGCTCAATGTTATCCAAAAGACCGACGTCCAGGGTAGCATTGCCCCCATCCGTTCTTCCCTGGAACGGCTGGCTACCGAAGAAGTCCAGGTCAGGCTTATCCGCATTGCCACCGGCAATGTTACCGAAAGCGATGTCATGCTGGCGTCCGCCTCCAAGGGACTGATTATCGGCTTTGGCGTTAGCTCCGAACCGGGGGTAAAGCGCCTGGCGGAAATGGAAGGTATCGACATTCGTTACTACGATGTCATCTACAACCTGATAGACGATGTCGAGAAGGCACTCAAGGGTATGCTGGAGCCCACCTACGTTGAGGTCATCGAGGGTCACGCCGAAGTAAAGGTTATCTTCACCACCGGTAAAGTCAGCAGGGTAACTGGTGTCTATGTTAACGAAGGCAAGGTAACCCGGGGTACCGGGGTTAAGGTGCGGCGTGGCAAAGAGGTGGTGCACGAGTCCGTGGTCAGCAGCCTGCGGCGCTTCAAGGACGATGTCAAGGAAGTAGCTGCTGGCTTTGAGTGCGGCGTGGGGGTGGAGGGCTTTGAAAAGTTTGAAGTTGGCGATATATTAGAGTTCTTCCGCAGAGAGAAAGCTGGCTAGAAAATCATGTCCCATCGCATTCAGCGGGTAAACAATTTAATCCGCCACGAAATCAGCGAAATGCTACAACGCCAAGTCAAAGACCCCCGACTCAGCACTTTTATTACGGTTACCGATGTGGCTACCTCTCCCGATTTCAAGTACGCCAAGATATCCGTCAGCTATCTGGCCAGCGCTGAGGAGAAGCAGGAAACACTGGGCGTACTGGCCGCCGCCTCCGGCTTCTTCCGCCGAGAACTAGGCAAGAGGCTGGACCTGCCCCATATTCCCGAACTGACCTTTCAGTGGGATGATTCTATTGAGCGCGGGGCCCATCTCCTCCAGTTAATTGACCAGGTCAGTAAAGAAACCAAGCCCGACCCGAACCAGAAGTAGTCATGGACGGCATATTAAACATCAACAAGCCCCAGGGCAGGACCTCGTTCAGTATCGTTGCCGAAATCAAAAGATTAAGCGGCGTGCCGCGGGTGGGGCATGCTGGCACCCTTGACCCGTCGGCGACCGGTGTCCTGCCGGTCTGCCTTGGCCAGGGGACCAGGGTTGTCCCCTTCTTGATGGCGGCAACCAAGACCTATCGGGCCCAGATTGAACTGGGCGTAACCACCGATACCTATGATGCCGAAGGTGAGATTATCCAGCAAAAAGACCCCTCCCCCATCAGCCGGGAACAACTGGAATCAGAACTTAATTCTTTCCGCGGTTCAATCCGGCAAACTCCCCCGATGTACAGCGCGGTGAAGCATCATGGCCAGCCACTTTATAAACTGGCCCGGGCTGGTATTAATGTGGCTAGAAAAAGCCGGCCTGCCCGGATTGACCGCCTTGAGCTTACCGACTGGCAGCCACCGCTGGTTACCATAGAGGTAACATGCGGTAAAGGCACCTACATCCGCTCCCTGGCTCACGACCTGGGCCAATCCCTCGGCTGCGGCGCCAGTCTGCGAAGCCTGATTCGCCTGAGATACGGCCCTTTTGACATCGCCGAGGCTATCTCTCTGCCCCAGCTTGAGGACGCCTTCCGCCTGGGCTACGGGCAAAACTTTATCTATCCCATTGATAGTGTCCTTTTGGACTGGCCGGCAGTGGTGGTCAATGACGAAATGGCTCAGGCGGTAATTAACGGGCAACCGGTGAGGCTAAAGAAGCCGGGCGGCGCTAAGAAGCGCGATTACTGCCGTGCCTATGCCACCGACGGCCACTTTCTAGGCGTGCTGCACTACCACCCGGAAAGGGAACAGTGGCAGCCGGAGCGGATTTTTAGCCGTGAATTTTCGCGGACTTGACAGTCTAAGTAGAATAAGAATATAGTTCAGAAGGCGCTGAAGGGGAAATGAGCCGCCATTATCAAGCAGGAAAGGGCTAAATTAATGGATAAGATAAACGTAGCCGTAATCGGTGCCGGTAACTGTGCCTCATCGCTGATTCAGGGCGTTCACTTTTATGGCAAGGCGAAGGAAAACGAATTTGTGCCCGGACTGATGCATGCCAACCTGGGCGGATATCACGTCAGTGATATCAATTTCGTGGCTGCCTTTGATATTGATAAGAACAAAGTGGGCAAAGACCTGGCTGAAGCCATTTTCACCTGGCCCAACAACACCTTCAAGTTCTCTGATGTGCCCCCCACCGGGGTTACCGTCCAGCGTGGTATGACCCATGACAGCCTGGGTAAATATCTTTCCCAGATAATTGAGAAAGCGCCCGGCCAGACCGTCGATATCGTCAAGACACTTAAAGAAACCAAGACCCATGTTGTGGTTAACTACCTGCCGGTGGGCAGTGAAGAGGCAACCAAGTGGTACATTGAGCAGGTGCTGGCCGCCGGCTGTGGCTTTGTCAACTGTATCCCCGTTTTTATCGCCAGGGAGAACTACTGGCAACAGCGCTTTACCCAAAAAGGGCTTCCCGTGATTGGTGATGATATCAAGTCTCAGGTCGGGGCAACTATCGTTCACCGCATCCTGACCCGACTGTTTAGAGACCGCGGTGTCAAGCTGCTGCGGACCTATCAGCTTAACTTTGGCGGCAACACCGACTTTCTGAATATGCTGGAACGGGAACGCCTTGAGTCAAAGAAGATATCCAAGACTACCGCGGTTACCTCTCAACTGGACTACAAGCTTGACCCCAATGACATTCACGTCGGTCCCAGTGACTATGTCCCCTGGCTGGCTGACCGCAAGTTCTGCCATATCAAAATGGAAGGGCAAACCTTTGGCGATGTGCCCCTGAACGTAGAGCTAAAACTGGAGGTATGGGATAGCCCCAATTCCGCCGGAGTGGTTATTGATGCTATCCGATGTTGTAAACTTGCCCTGGACCGCCGACTAAGCGGTGCCCTAGTGGCTCCCTCGGCTTACTTCATGAAATCACCGCCGGTTCAGTACACCGATGACGAAGCCCACCGCCTGGTGGAGGATTTCATCGCCAGTAACAAGCAAGCTGAAGAGGAAAAAACAACCGAGCCAGTCCACAGGGAGGTCTAAGCCAACCAGCAATGAAGATAGCCCTTGTCTCGCCCTACGATTTTGCCTATCCCGGTGGGGTAACTCAGCATATCGCCCACCTGGAGCACCAATTTACCAAAAAGGGGCATGAGGTCAAAATCCTTGCCCCGGCATCCAAGGCAGTTTCTGATTTGGGCGACCGGTTTATCCTCATCGGTAAGCCGAGACCAATTCCAATCAGCGGTTCCATCGCTCGCATCACCATCTCACCCTGGTTAGCATCACGAATCAAGACGGTGCTCAGCCAGGAAAAATTTGACATCATCCACCTTCATGAACCACTGGTGCCCATGCTCTGCACCACGGTGCTTCGTCTGTCAAACTCACCCACTATGGGCACCTTCCATGCTTCTGAATCCAGAGACTGGTATGATTACGGCACACCCATCGCCAAGTTCTTTCTCAAGAAGTGGTTTCGCAAGCTTGACGGCAAGATTGCGGTGTCAAATGTGGCCAAGGACTGCATCTGCAAGCATTTCCCGGGAGACTACAATATTATCCCCAATGGCGTCGATCTGGAGCACTTTTCCCCCAAAGTAGCCCCCATTGAAGACTTCTGTGACGGCAAATTAAATATTCTTTTCGTCGGCCGTCTGGAAAAACGAAAGGGCTTTGATTATCTCCTCAAAGCCTACCAGCAAGTAAAGAGGGAAATCCCCAACTCCCGGCTTATCGTCGTCGGTCCCGGCATCAGGCTGAGGCACAAATATGAGAAACGGGTCAAAAGGGGCGGGCTAGCCGACATTGTTTTCACCGGCTACGTCTCCTATACCGACCTGCCCCGGTACTACAAGACCGCCGATGTTTTCTGTGCCCCCGCCACCGGGTGGGAAAGCTTCGGCATCATTTTACTTGAGGCAATGGCGGTGGGTAAACCAATTGTCGCCTCCAATGTGGGTGGTTACGCCACCCTGATAACCCCCGGCACTGAGGGGTACCTGGTGCCACCCAAAAATGAGCAAGCCCTGGCTGAGTCCCTGATTGCCATAC
The DNA here is from genome assembly GCA_035528295.1 of Dehalococcoidales bacterium. Classification (GTDB taxonomy): domain Bacteria; phylum Chloroflexota; class Dehalococcoidia; order Dehalococcoidales; family JAUYDJ01. The sequence goes on from DATKYY010000020.1 coordinate 8,220, forward strand.
TGAAGGACGAATCACTACGGCAGAAGATGGGGGCAAATGGGCAGCGTAAAGCCCAGGAGTATTCCTGGGAAAATATCGCCCAGAGGGTGCTGGATTACTATACCAGCGTGCTTAACGAGTCCAGCGGGCGAGAAAAGTCCGCCAAGCAGACACAGCGTTAGCTTAAGTCAATGACAAAGTTATCCGAAAGTCGCAAGCTTTTATCTTGTTACCTGACGCAACCATTAGCCAAACTTTTAGCCAGAATCTCTTTTATCACCCCCAACAGCATAACCTGCGTTGGCTTCCTGGTGACACTGGGGGCGGCCGGGCTGATTGCTACCCGGCACCTTTTTGCCGCCGGCTGGGTGGTGCTGCTGGCTGGTTTTCTGGATATTCTGGACGGCGCACTGGCCCGCCAAACCGGTCAGGTTACCCGCTTTGGCGCCATTCTTGACTCCACGGTTGACCGCCTATCCGAGGCCGCCCTGCTCTTTGGTATTTTAATATTCAGCTTGAGAGAACAGCTAGCCCTTGAGATTGTGCTGGTCTGTCTGGCGCTGATTGGCTCAATGATGGTGAGCTACATCCGGGCCAGAGCCGAGGGGCTGGGCATAGAATGCCAGGTAGGCTTATTTACCCGAGCCGAGAGGGTAATCGTACTGGCGCTGGGCCTCTTGCTGAGCCAGTTCAATTATGCCCTGACCGTCGCCCTGGTCATTATTACTTTATTCAGCTTCATCACCGCCAGCCAGAGATTTTTTCACGTGTGGCAACAGACCAGAAATAACTAGCCCTAAGATTGATTTTTAGGTAAAATTAGAGGGCAAATTTGATAAGCAGATACTATAATTAGCTCAGGAGGAATGATGCCGGTTATTGCAGTTATTGGTGGTCAATGGGGAGATGAAGCCAAAGGTAGGCTGGTTGACCTGCTGGCGGAGCAAGCCAAGCTGGTGGTGCGTTTTTCCGGCGGTGATAACGCCGGGCATACCGTGGTTAACCCCTTTGGCGAGTTTAAATTGCACCTTATCCCCTCGGGTATTTTCTATCCCCGGGTAAAATGTATTATCAGTAACGGGGTGGTGATTAACCCCGCCGTGTTACTTGATGAGATAGCCAGGCTAAATGAGCGCGGGGTGACTACCGATAATCTATTCATCAGCGACCGGGCTAACCTGGTTATGCCGTATCACTTACTCCTCGATGGCCTGGAAGAAGAAGCCCGAGGCGGTAAGGCCATCGGCACCACCCGTAAGGGTATCGGCCCCGCTTTTACCGATAAAGTAGCCCGGCTGGGTATCCGGGTGGGCGACCTTCTGGACAAAGAAGCCCTGCTGGAGCGGCTGCGTTTTACCCTTAACTACAAGAACGCTATCCTGACCAAGGTCTACGGAGCCGAACCGCTATCGCTGGACGAAATATACCAGCAATACTGCCAGTATGGAGAGCGCATGGCACCCTATATCTGCGAGACCACCGTCATCCTGGAAGAAGCGGTAAGCAGGGATGATTTAATCATACTGGAAGGAGCCCAGGGCACTTTGCTTGACCCTGATTTCGGCACCTACCCCTATACCACTTCTTCCTCGCCCCTGGCCGCCGGCGGCTGTTTGGGCACCGGGCTGAGCCCAACCCAGATTAACCGCATTTTGGGCGTATTCAAGGCCTACTCCACCCGGGTTGGTGAGGGACCCCTGCCCACGGAACTGAAGGATAAGACGGGAGACCTCATCCGGGAGCGGGCTCATGAGTATGGCACCACCACCGGCCGACCCCGTCGCTGTGGCTGGTTTGATGCCGTCGCCGCCCGCTTCAGCACCCGGATTAATGGCTTCACCGATGCCGCCATCACCCGCCTTGATATTCTAGACACCCTACCCAGCCTGAAGATATGCATCGGCTATGAACTGAATGGCAAGAGAATTAATTACTTTCCGGCCAGTGTGGCGGCTCTGGAGAAGTGCCAGCCTGTTTACGAAGAGCTCCCCGGCTGGCAGACCCCGACCACTGATATTCGGGAGCCCAAAGACCTGCCACCGGAAGCCCGTCAGTATCTGAATCGGCTGGAGGAACTGATCGCCTGCCCGATAAGCCTGGTTTCGGTGGGAGCCAAGCGGGAGCAGATTATCGAGCTCAGGCCCCTCCCCTAACCCAGGGGCAGGTCAATCCGGCAGTCTTTGAGGGCATCTCTGATGGCGGCGGCTGTATTTTCATCCGGCTCGGTAAGGGGCAGGCGTGTCTTGCCCACCCTAAAGCCAATGTAGTTCAGGGCATACTTAACCGGAATCGGATTAGAAATCAAAAACAGGGCTTTAATCAGGGGCAGGAGACGGTGATGCAGGCGAGCTGCCTCGCTGATTTTACCGTTAATAATCTGGGTAATCATCTCTTTGAGCTGACTGCCCACCAGATGAGAGGCAACGCTGATTACCCCGTAGCCACCTAAAACCATAATGGGCAGGGTATCCCCGTCATTACCGCTCCAGACACGAAAACCCTGCCTGGCGCCACTGATAATCCGGGCAATCTGTTCCAGATTACCGCTGGCTTCTTTTACCCCGACGATATTATCTATCTGGCTGAGCCGGATAACAGTCTCCGCGGACAGGCTGGTCACCGTTCGCGAGGGCACATTGTACATGATACAGGGCAGGCTGGTGCCGCCAGCGATGGCCTTGAAGTGCTGGTACAGGCCCTCTTGTGTCGGCTTATTATAGTAAGGGACGACCAGCAGGCAGGCATCAACCCCAACCCGCTCTGCCTCTTTAGTTAGCTCCCGGCTCTCGGCAGTGCTGTAGTTACCGGTGTTAGCCACCACGCTGGCTTTATCCCCCACGGCTGCCTTTATTTCACCGAACAGGCGCAGCTTCTCCTCACTGGTGACGGTGGGGCTTTCTCCGGTTGTGCCCACCACCACCAGACCGTCACTCCCTGATTTAACCAGGGCCAGCGCCAGTTTCTTGGCCTGCTCGTAATCAACTGCCCCCTTTTCATTAAAAGGGGTTACCATCGCCGTCAGTAACCGTCCCAGTTCCTTCATTTTTCACCTCCTGGATGTAGCCAGCCTCTCTCCACCACTTCTTCCGCAATCTGGACTGCGTTCAGCGCGGCTCCCTTACGCACATTATCGGCCACCACCCACAGGACTAGCCCGCAGGAATTTGAAGCATCCTGACGAATACGCCCCACAAAAACCTCGTCAGTACCGGCCGCGGACCACGGCTGAGGATAGAGGCTAATTGTCGGGTCATCCAGTACCTTGACGCCGGGAGCCTCATTGAGAATATCCCGCGCCTCGTCAGGAGATATCGGCCGGGAAAATTCAATATGAATCGCCTCACCATGCCCGGTAAATACCGGAACCCGGACACAGGTGGCCGAAATAGCCATATCACTGGCATGCATTATCTTCCTGGTCTCTTCCACCATCTTCCACTCTTCTTTGGTGTAGCCATTATCCAGAAAGACATCTATCTCGGGCAGCAGATTAAAGGCTATCTGATGAGGGTAGACATGGGGAATAGCCGCCTGCCCGTCCAGAATCTGCCTGGTTTGACTGCTCAGTTCATCCACGGCGGCGGTGCCGGTACCGGACACTGCCTGGTAGGTATCAACCACAATACGCTTAATCGGATTAACCCGATGCAGCGGATATAAAGCCACCACCATCTGAATAGTGGAGCAATTTGGATTGGCAATAATCCCCTTGTGCCACTTAATGTCCTCCGGATTAACCTCGGGCACTACCAGTGGCACGGCCGGTTCCAATCTAAAGGCAGAACTATTATCAATGGCCAGCGCCCCCGACTCCGCCGCTATCGGCGAGAAGTAGCGGCTAACCTCACCGCCCGCCGAAAAAAGGGCAATATCTATCCCCTTAAAGGATTCCGGGGTTGTCTCTTCAACCCTGACCTCCCGGTGGGCAACAAACATTTTCTTGCCGGCGAAACGGTCGGACTCAAAGAGGCTGATTGAGTTCATGGGGAAGTGGCGTTGCTCCAGTACCTTAATGAACTCCTGCCCAACCAGCCCAGCGGCGCCAACAATGGCTACTTTGTACATTTTTCTCCCTATAAACCAAGCAGAGTGTCCAGACCGTAGATCAGTCCGGGGTGCTTGACCACTTTTTTAATGGCCAGTATAACCCCGGGCATATAGCACTCTCGATTAATAGTATCATGGCGCAGGCTCAGCGTCTGTCCCGGCCCACCCAGAAGCACCTCCTGGTGCGCCATAAGACCGGGCAAGCGCACGCTGTGTATGTTTATCTGCTCAACCCTTTTACCCCGGCTGTCCGAAGCCTTCTTCTGCTCGTCCGACAGGGAAAAAGGCTTGCCCCGCGCCGCCGCCATCGCTCTGGCGGTGGCCAGAGCCGTCCCCGAAGGGGAGTCAGCCTTCTGGTTGTGGTGTAACTCCACAATTTCGGCAGAGTCAAAATACTGGGCGGCTATCTTGGCCAGGTGTATCAACAGTACCGCACCGAGGGCAAAGTTTGGTGCCACCACCGCCCCAATCTTATGAGCCTCGGTCAAGCGTTCTATCTCACCGATCTCATCCGGAGCCAGCCCGGTGGTCCCGATGACCAGGTTAACCCCATTCTGGGCGGCCAGACGTGCCGTCATCAGGGCAACATGAGCATTGGTGAAATCAACGACTACATTGGGCTTGGTTTCGGTGAGGATATACCCCAGGTCGTCAGCGAAGGGCACCAATCCGGAGCCATCAGGCAGGGGGAGAAATTTCTCGTTGACCTCGGCTTCGATGGCACCAACCACTTCCATCCCGGGCTCACGGCATACCGCCTTAACCACCTCTCGCCCCACCCTGCCCAACGCCCCGTTCACGGCTACTTTTATTAGCTTCATAACCTGCCTCAGCTACTGAGGTGTTTGCTATTGCTTTCTGGGGTCTCGCCTACCCGGATCACCATCGGGACGCTGTGTCGGACGAAACTGGCGCTCCCTTTCAGCCGGGTAGTCTGACGCCGAAGAATCATTTGCCTTGGCGCCGCCCGCCCGGGAAACTGTTTCCAAAACTGCCCGCCGTGACAGGTTTATCCGCCCCATGTGGTCAATGCCAATGACCTTGACCGTGATTTCATCGCCTACTTTAACCACGTCTTCCACACTGGCAACCCGATGTTCGGCCAGCTCACTAACATGAACCAGCCCTTCTTTACCCGGCAGGACCTCTACCATCGCCCCGAAGCCGAGTATGCGAGTTACCTTGCCGGTATAGGTGCTGCCAACCTCCGCATCCCTGGTTAGCTCTTCGATTTTCGCAATGGCTTTACGAGCCGATTCCTCATCAGGAGAGCCGACAAACACCGTGCCGTCATCCTGGATATCAATACTGGCTTTGGTTTCTTCAATAATTGCCCTGATGGTTTTGCCCCCGCTGCCGATGACACTACCGATTTTATCCGCGGGAATGCTTATCTTATACATTCGCGGGGCATAGCGGCTGATTTCGGGGCGGCTGGAGCTAATCGTCTGCTGCATAACCTCCAGAATCTGCTGCCGGGCTTCTGTAGCCTGCCCCAGTGCCTTCTGTAAAATAGCCATATCTACGCCCTTGAGCTTAGTATCCATCTGCAGGGCGGTAATGCCCTCAGCCGTACCGGCCACCTTAAAGTCCATATCCCCGTAGGCATCCTCCAGGCCCTCAATATCAGTTAGAATGACATAGCCACCCTTACCATCAGTGACCAGGCCCATGGCTATCCCGGCTACGGCACTCTTTATCGGTATGCCGGCATCCATCAGCGACAGGCTGGAAGCACAAACACTGGCCATAGAGGTGCTGCCACTGGAGCTGAGCACCTCAGAGACAAGGCGAACGGTATACGGAAAATCCTCAGTCTTAGGCAGTACCGGGATAATGGCTCGCTCAGCGAGCGCGCCGTGCCCGATTTCACGCCGACCGGGCGTACCGATACGCTTCACTTCACCGGTGGAGAAGGGCGGGAAATTATAGTGATGGATGAAGCGCTTGGATTCCTCAATGCCCAGGCCGTCAAGCTGCTGCTCCTGCCGAAGCGAACCCAGGGTAGTAATGGTCAATACCTGGGTTTCACCGCGGCTAAACAGGGCTGAGCCATGGGTACGCGGCAGAAGCCCCACCTCAGCGCGGAGGGGTCTAACCTCAGTCAAGCCGCGTCCACCGATTCGCTTACCCTTTTCCAGAATCCCGGCTCTCACTTCAGCCTTTAACTTCGCCTCCAGAGCCACCAGTATATCTTCGGCGGGGAATGACTCCCCCAGGCTTTCCAGAAGCCCATCCCGGAGACTGTTCAGCGCTGCCTCTCGCTGCGCCTTCTCCGGCTCAGCCAGAATCTGAGGCAGTTTCTCATCAACCGCCGGTGAAATGGCGGCTAATACCTCACTATTGACCTCAACCGCAGGAGGCGCTTCCAGCTTGGTTTTAGCACCAGCCTGCTGAAGCTGCTCCTGAAGCTTGATAATATCCTGGTTTGCCTTATGTCCAAACTCAATCGCCCGGGCAACGATATCTTCGGTAACCTCCCTGGCTCCCCCCTCCACCATTACAATGGTATCTTTGGTGCTGGTTACCACCAGGTCAAGCTGGCTGTCTTCAAGCCGGGCTAAAGCTGGATTAAGCACCAGCTCATTATTAATGTAGCCAACATGCACTGCCCCCACCGGACCGTCAAAGGGCACTTCCGATAGTGACAGGGCGGCTGAGCCACCGATAACCGCCAGAATATCCGGGTCGTTCTCCTGGTCAGCGGAAAGAACGGTGATTACCAGCTGGATGTCCCGCCGCCAGCTCTTCGGTAAAAGGGGGCGGAGGGGACGGTCGGTGAGCCGGCTGGCCAGGGTTGCCTCCTCGCTGGGGCGCCCCTCCCGTCGGATAAAGCCGCCCGGTATCTTGCCGGCGGCATATAGTCTTTCTTCGTAATCAACGGTAAGCGGCAGAAAATCAATCCCCTCCCGGGGTTCACTGCTGAGACAGACCGTCACCAGAACTACGGTGTCGCCATAACTCACCGTTACCGCGGCACCCGCCTGTCCGGCAAGCTTACCGGTATCTATGGTCAGGCTTCTACCGCCAACATCACATCGCATAGGTTGAAATTCTATCAATGGTCCTCCTAAATATACTGGGGATTTGAGCCGGTTTACTTGCGCAGACCAAGCTTGACAATCAGACTGCGGTATCGCTCCACATCCTCACGGTTCAAGTAATCCAGTAACCTTCTCCTTTTGCCGACCAGCTTAAGCAAACCACGCTGCGTGTGGTAATCATGCCGGTTAGCCGCCATGTGTCCGGTTAACTGGTTTATCCTCTCGGTGAGCAGCGCTATCTGAACTTCAGCCGAGCCAGTATCCTTTTCACTGTGTTGAAACTGGCTAATAACACCCGTCTTCTTCTCTTTATCCAAAGTAGCTTTACTCCTCCCCAAAACCTTTAATCCCTGGCCAACGCCAGTTTTAGCCTAATTCAGCAAATTATAACACAACCGAGGGTAACTGTAAATTTAGGGCGAGTTTGACCCGACAATCGGCAAAGGGTATAGTGTGAGTGAACCCCATATCTGACACACTCTGTTACTAACATGAATGTTGGTGTAGCTAAGATAAGGCTCCGCCTGCCCGAAAATCTATCGCTCAAGGGTAAGCGGCGGGTACTGAAATCCATCATCAGCCGGGTTGAAGGCAAGTTCACCGTTTCCATAGCTGAGGTTGACGATAACGACCGGTGGCAACTGGCCACGCTGGGCATCAGCTGTGTCAGTAACGACAAGCGGCATGCCAATGAAATTCTGTCCAAGGTGGTCGATTTTATCGTCAGGGGTCGCTTTGATGTAGAGATTCTTGACTATGAGATTGAAATACTGCCCTTTTAGTGAGTTATAATGAATCCCTCGGCTTTTCTTAACCACCTCACCGCCCAGCCCAGTTATCGGGCGCAGATTGTTCATATTGAACATATCCCGCCCCGCGATGCCCGCCATGCCGAACTAGACGAAGCACTGACCGCCCGCCTGAAAGACCGCCTCGCCGAGCATAAGCTGCTGCCCCTCTACACCCACCAGGCGGAAGCGGTGAACAAAGCCCGAGCCGGCCAGAATGTGATGGTGTCAACCTCAAGCGCCAGCGGCAAGACACTGTGCTACAACATCCCCGTTCTGGAGGCAATCTTGACCGAGCCGGGTAGCGGCGCCCTCTATCTCTTCCCCACCAAAGCCCTGGCTCAGGACCAGCTTCGCGGACTGCAAGAGCTTTTTTACCCCGACCTGCTCCAGATAGAGGACTTTGCCACCTTTGATGGTGACACCCCGTCATCAGAGCGGGCGGCTATCAGGAAACGGGCCCGCATAATACTCACCAACCCGGATATGCTCCACATCGGCATCCTGCCCAACCACCAGTCCTGGTCAAGGCTGCTGCGCCACCTGAAATTTGTGGTGGTTGACGAAGCCCATATCTACCGCGGTATTTTTGGCTCCCATGTCGGTAATGTGCTCCGCCGCTTGCGCCGGCTGTGCCGTTATTACGGCGCAACCCCCCAGTTCATCTGCTGCTCGGCTACCGTGGCCAACCCCGGCGAGCATGCCGAGAGGCTGGTGGGAGTGCCTTTCGCCGTGGTTGAAAACGACGGCTCTCCCCACGGCGGCAAGGACTTTGCCTTCTGGAACCCGCCCCTTATTGATGAGGCGAGAAGCGCCCGGCGCAGCGCCAACAGCGAGGCGACCAATCTATTTACCGAGCTGGTGAGCCATCATATCCGCACCCTCACCTTTACCCGCAGCCGCCGGCTGACCGAGCTGATTTATGCCTATTCCAGGCGCCGTCTGGCGGAGACCACGCCGGCGCTGGCCCAGAGAATCAAGCCCTACCGGGCGGGCTATCTGGCTGAGGAGCGCCGCCAGATTGAGCAGGCGCTATTCAGCGGTCAGCTTCTGGGTGTGGTGGCGACGACCGCTTTGGAGCTTGGCATCGATATCGGTGATTTGGAGGCAACGGTGCTTACCGGCTATCCGGGAAGTATTGCCAGCACCTGGCAGCAGGCCGGCCGGAGCGGGCGGGGCAAAGAAGAGTCAATCAGCTTTCTGATTGGGCTGGATAACCCCCTTGACCAGTACTTCATGCGCCACCCCGAATTCTTTTTCCAGAAAATCGTGGAGAATGCCCTGGTCAATCCGGCTAACCCCTATATCCTGAGAGCCCACCTGCTATGTGCTGCCTGGGAGCTACCGCTGACCGAAAATGATGCCGAAATCTTCGGCGCCACTTTAAGCCAGGAAGTAAGCGGGCTGGAGGAGCAGAAGCTGCTCCGGGAGCGCCATCACCGCTGGTATCTCTCTCCCGCCATCGCCTATCCGGCTCAGGACATAAATATCCGCTCCACCTCCTGGCAGAACTACGCCATTATTGATACCTCCACCAACTCCCTGCTGGAGACGATTGAGGGCAGTATTGCCTTCTTTCAGGTGCACCCGGGGGCTATTTATCTCCATCAGGGCGAGCCCTACCTGGTCACCGAGCTTGACCTGAATAATCACATTGCCTACGTTGAGCCCAGCGGCGCCACCTACTACACCCAGACTAAAGAACTCACCGACTTGCATATTATCAAGACCATCCGCAGCCAGAGCCTGGGTCAGGTCAAGGTATATCTGGGCCAGGTTGAGGTCACCACCAGCGTGGTCGGCTTCAAGAAGAAGGCCCAGTTCACCGAGGAGGTCATCGGGGAGGAACCCCTGGATTTGCCCCCCCAGCACTTCCCTACCGTAGCGCTGTGGTTTGACCTCCCCACCCAAGCAGTTAACCAGCTGGTCAAAGACCAGCTGGACTTCGCCGGCGGGCTGCATGCCGCCGAGCATGCCGCCATTGCCATCCTGCCCCTGTTTGCCCTCTGCGACCGTAACGATATCGGCGGCGTATCCACCCCCCGGCACCCCGATACCGGCAAAGCCCAGATATTCATCTACGATGCCTACCCCGGCGGTATTGGTATTGCCGAAAAAGGCTTTGATTTAATCGCCTCACTCTGGCAGGCTACCCTGAAGGCGATTGCCGAGTGCCCCTGCCTTGAGGGCTGCCCCAGTTGCATCCAGTCACCCAAGTGTGGCAATAATAATAAACCCCTGGATAAGAAAGCCGCCCTGGTGCTGCTCCAGGGGTTAGCCAACCTAACGGAGGTTTAATTGGCGGCAGAACAAGGCATACTGGCTTCCACCGAATTTCAGATGAGCCTGCTACTGTTTGTCGCTCTGGCTGGTTATCTCATTGCCTACCGCATAAACCAGTCGGCCGTCGTCGGCATAATTTTAGCCGGTATAATCGTCGGTCCGAGCTTATTGGGGCTGGTCACCTATACCGACTTTGTCTCCACTCTAGCCCACATCGGCGCCGTCGTTCTTCTCTTCACCATCGGGCTGGAATTCGAGATAAGAGAGATAATCAATCTCAAATACTTCTTTATTGCCCTGCTGGGGATTATTCTACCCTGGCTCGGCGGCTTCTTCCTGGCTGAGCTATTTGGCTTTGATTTTGCCGCTTCTATCTTTGTCGGCACTGCCCTGACCGCAACCAGTATCGCCATCACCGCCAATGTGCTCCGGGAGATGGGCAAGCTGAAAAGCCCGGCGGGAAAAGCCATAATCGGTGCCGCCATAATCGATGACGTTCTCGCCCTCTTTGCCCTCACCATCTCCGAGGAAATTGTCGCCCAGATAATCTCGCCAACCATTATTCTTATCATGATAGCCAAGGGAGTGGTGTTCATCGCCGCCGCCATTTTCCTGGGTAAGGCGGTTATCTGCAAGAGCCTGGTTAAAATAGACGCCACCAAGATAGCCCGGAAGTATCCTGAGTCCGTCTTCATCTATGCCATGATGATTGCCTTTCTATACAGCATGGCTGCCGAGTTCGTCGGGCTATCCGCCATCGTCGGCTCATTCCTGGCCGGGGCTTGCTTCGCCGGCATCAAATTAAAGAGCGGTAAAATCTTCAAAGAGGGCGCTGAACACCTGCAAATCATCTTTGCCTCCATTTTCTTTATCTCTCTGGGAGTATTGATTGACCTCCACCTAATCACGCTGGAACTCATCTGGTTTATTCTGGCTTTAACCGTGGTGGCCATGTTGACCAAAATCATCGGTTGCGGTCTGCCGGCCATATTAGGTAAGATGAACCGGAAGGATTCGCTGGTTATTGGTATCGGCATGGCGCCCCGAGGGGAAATAGCCATGATTATCGCCCTCATCGGCTTCAGTAATAAGATTATAATGCAGGACACATATGCGGCTCTGGTCCTGATGAGCCTGTTGACAACGCTGATACCACCGCTTATCTTTAGAAACTGGTTGTTTAAGGAGTCAAGGGAGAGCAAACCATGATAATCATAGACCTAGACCCGGTAGCCTTCTTAAATGTGAGATGGTACGGCATCTTTGTTGCCCTCGGTGTATCCGCCCTGATCTTGTGGACACTGTGGGAGGTAAAGAAGGGCGCCAAAGTCTCCTATGATACGGTGATAACGGCGGCACTGGTCGGCATTCCCTCCGGGGTGATAGTAGCCAAACTGCTCCACATTATTGACAATATCGTGATTGCCAAACTGCACCCCGAGCTTCTCCTGACCTCTCCGACACATATCATTGACTACACCCAGCACCCCGAGCTGATATTAAGCGGGCAGGGTTTGACCATCTATGGTGCCGTTCTGGGCGCCGCCCTGGGTGTCTGGATTTACAGCAAGTTCAGCGACTTCCAGTTCGGTTACTTCACCGATGTGATCACACCGGGCATTATATTAGCCCAGGCTATCGGTAGAATCGGCTGCACCCTTAATCGCTGCTGCTACGGTACTACCTGCTCCCTGCCCTGGGGTATAGACTATGGCTTCGGCCCGGTGCACCCCACCCAGATTTATGAGATTATCTTCCTGGCGATAATATTTGCCGTTCTGCTTAAACTCAGGGGGCGGCTGGAGCCGTCCGGCTCAATCTTCCTGGTCTACCTCAGCCTGTACTCACTGTGGCGGATTGGCCTTGATTTCATACGGGAGGGAGCACCCTTCCTCTTCGGCCTGCACCAGGCACAGGTGATTGCCATAATCGTCCTGGCCATTACCGTGTCTCTGCTGGCTTACCGCACCCACTGGGTGCCACGGGGAAGCCAGCCTGATTCGGAGACAGAATAAATATATACTTCAAGAGAGACACCTTGAAGCGATTGTTCACACCTAGAATTCGGATTATTATCGCCGGGCTCGTTTTTGGAGTCCTGGCGGCACTGATGACCAACTGGGGCAACCCGCCCAATATGGGCATCTGTGTTGCCTGTTTCCTCCGTGATGTTGCCGGTGCGCTCGGACTGCACCGGGCTTCGGTAGTCCAATACCTCCGTCCCGAAATCGCCGGCTTCCTGCTGGGTGCCTTCATCACCGCTTACGCCTTCGGCGAATTCCGCTCCCGGGGTGGCGCCTCACCCCTGGTTCGCTTTATCCTGGGCGCCCTGGTTATGATTGGCGCCATGGTCTTTCTGGGCTGCCCGATTCGCATGATGCTGCGCATCGCCGGCGGCGACCTGAACGGTATTGTCGCCCTGGCCGGAGTAATCGCCGGGGTACTGGTGGGCATTCTCTTTCTGACAAGAGGCTTCAATCTGGGGCGCGCCATTAAGATGCACCCCCTGGTCGGCTGGATTATGCCCGTCCTGATGCTGGGGCTGCTGCTGCTGGCTATCTTCAAGCCCGGCTTTATCTTTGCCAGCGAGACAGGTCCGGGGACGATGTATGCCCCAGTTGCCGTTTCGCTTGTCATCGGGCTGGTGGTTGGCTTTCTCGCCCAGAGGACCAGAATGTGCTTCGTCGGTGCCTGGCGCGACGTCTTCCTGGTCAGGGACTTCTACCTCCTCAGCGGGGTAATCGCCTTTTTCATTGCCGCTTTAGTTACCAATTATATAGTCGGTAACTTCGGCGCCGCTGGCATCTACCACTGGGGCTTTGCCAGCCAGCCGATAGCCCATGATAATCACCTCTGGAACTTTCTCGGTATGGGCCTGCTCGGGCTGGCGGCGACGCTAATCGGCGGCTGCCCGCTACGTAATTTAATACTCGCCGGGGAGGGCGATACCGATGCCGGGGTTACTGTATTGGGTTTTCTGGCCGGAGCGGCTATTGCCCATAACTTTCTCCTCGCCTCAAGCCCAAACGGCACCGGTGCCTGGGGCCCAGTGGCGGTTATTATCGGGCTGGTCTTCTGTGTAGTAGTCGGTCTGGTAATGAGAGAGTGAGCCGGAGTTAGCTATGCCCTTTTTCAAAAAGAAGCCAAGTTTTGCCGGCGATGGGCTGGTGCTTTTCATGGATGTCCATGATGCCATGCAGGCAGAAAAAGTCCTCAGCCAGGCCGGTTATCTGGTCAAGCTGGTGGCACCGCCACCCGAGCTACGCAAGGGCTGCGACCTGGCGGTAGCCATAAACCTGGTGGAGCAGCCCGGCATTGAGCGTGCCCTCAGGGAAAAAGAGGTCGGCTACGTCAGGGTAACCCCGCTGAAAGCGGGCACCGAGGGAATACTGGAAATCGTCAAAGTAACCGATTTCGGCGACTGGACAATGGTCAAGGCAGCCAATATGAAGCTCACCTACGATAAGAAGAGCGGCGTCATCGTCAATACCTCCGGCGGTGGCTGCCCCGATATTCCTCAGCTGCATGCCGAGTTGATTGATAAAAAGCTTAACGAAGCGCCCAGGCCGAGGGATATCGGCTTCACCCTGTGTGCTTTGATGCTAGACCGGGCCCTGGAGGAGTGCCTCAGCCTCTGGAGGGGAGACAAAACACAATGATGCTCATTGCCGGGACAGTTCCCGCCAAAGAACTGCCCCTGACCCTAACCACCGCCAGAACAGAAGATGATTCTCTGGTTATTGACGGGCAGCCCATTCCCTGCACCCAGGGGACTACGGCTGCCATCAGTGCGGCTCTCGCCACCACGAGTTATCTGGGGCGGGACGCCCCCAAGGTGCTGCTTGCCGGAGACATCGGACAGGGAAAGGGCAGCCGCCAGATTTATGAATATCTCATTGAGCATATAGCCGAGCTTTCTCCTGAAGTACTGGTGCTGCACTACTGGCTACCCGACATGGCGCAGACAAAAAGACTCTGTGAAGCGGTTAATAAGTGCCCGCGCCGACCGCTAATGATTGCGGATGCGGCTTCAATGTACTCGGCCAAAGCCGCCGGACTGGCCAGCGAATTTGATGTCTTCACCCCCGATGCTACCGAGATGGCTTTTCTGGCTGACCCCGAGGTTACCCACCCCGCCTATATCAACCGGCACCTGTTTGATACCGATATCACCCAGACGCCGAGGCTGGCTGAGGCTGCCTACCGCGATAACAGCGCTGCCAGGCTACTGCTGGTCAAGGGTGCCATTGATTACGTCATTAATGACGGCAATATCGTGGCTACCATCGCTGAGCCCGATATACCGGCACTGGAAGCCATCGGTGGTACCGGCGATACCATTACCGGTTTGGTAGCCGCCTTTGCCTATGCCGGACTGGAGCTTACCCAGGCCGCCATCATCGCCGCCAGAGCCAACCGTAGCGCCGGGCAGCTGGCCAAAGTAACCCCGGCCACCAAAGTAAAGCAGGTCATCGCCCGGTATCCCGATGTGTTTCGGGAATATCTATGTCAAAAGGGTAGCGCTTGGTACTGGAAGGAGTAAATGGTGATTGAAGTGGATGTGCGGGGCTTTTCCTGCCCCATTCCGGTGGTCAAAACCAAGCAAGCCATAGAGGCAAACCCGAACGAAGTGCTGACGGTGCTGGTGGAAACCGCCGTCTCCAGAGAGAATGTATCCCGCCTTGCTGAGAGCAAAGGCTATTCAGTAAAAGCAACCGAAACCGGCGGAGAGTACCGTCTGGTGCTCACCCCACCCCGATAAATATGCCCCTGTTTACGGCGCCTTCCCTGCCTCGGCTTCCTGCTCCATCTTGTCCAGTCTGGTGTAATAGTCGGCAAATTCATTGAGATGAGCCAGGGCAATCTTGCCGGTTATTATCGGGTCATCGTTGGTCACATTGGTGTGAGGGTCAACCAGCCCGTGCTCCAGCTCAACATCCATACCCATCCTGAATTGCTCGACATCAAACCGGCTCCAATCAATGCCCAGAGCTTCCCCGACCTTTTTAGCTTCCTCGGCGGTGAAGTGCTTTTTGCCTCCCATATCAACCTCCTAAAAATATTCCAGCCGTTAATCTCACCTGACCAGTGCCTTCCGACCGATAATCTCTTTCTTCTGGTACCACTTCTGGACTGCCTCGATAACCTCACCCGGCTGGTCGCAGACCCGGAGCAGGTCAAGGTCCTCCTCGGAAATATAACCTTTAGCCAGGGTGTAATTCCTGAGCCAGTCCAGGAACCCCTCCCAGTACTGGCCATCAAACAATACCACCGGAAATGGTTTTATCTTATGGGTCTGCATCAGGGTTAATAACTCGGTTACCTCATCAAGGGTGCCCAGCCCACCCGGCATGATGACAAAGGCAGCGGCATACTTCACCAGCATGATTTTGCGGACAAAGAAGTGATGAAAGGTCACTGAGTGGGTGACGTAGGCATTGGCCGACTGCTGCTCAGGTAGCTCAATATTCAGCCCCACTGAAGTAACCCCGGCTTCACTGGCACCCCGGTTGGCCGCCTCCATAACCCCGGGACCACCCCCGGTGATGATGGAAAAGCCCAGCTGACCAAGCCCTCGGGCAATCTCCTGAGTCTGCTTATACAGCTCATCACCCTCCTTGATTCGGGCCGAACCATATACGCTCACCGCCGGTTCAATACCAGCTAGCTCGTCAAAACCCTCCACCAGCTCCCCGATTATGCGAAACATGCGCCAGGACTCTTCCTTGGCTAACTCGTTTATCTCATATCCGTGCCGCATATTGACCTCCCAAAAGATATTAAAAATAACCTGACCGACTAATCGAGCTGGACTTCAGTCCGGTACCCCGGCACCGATATTTCCCAGCCCATCTTCTCCTTCAGGAAATTACCGAACTTCTCCGCCACCTCGGGCTCCCCGTGGGTCACGAAAAGGTGCCTGGGCGGCTTTTTCAGTCCGGAAAGCCACCTGAAAAGCTCACTCTGGTCGGCGTGGGCGGAAAAACCGCTTATCCGGGCGATTCTCGCCTTGACCGGGTGCTGCCGCCCCAGTATCCTGACCTCTTTATTACCATCAACAATCTGCCTCCCCAGAGTGCCCACCGCCTGATAGCCCACAAAGAGAATGGTGCTCTCCGGCCGGGTGATATTCCGCACCAGGTGGTACTTTACCCGCCCGCCGGTGCACATTCCGGAGCCGGCAATTATCATAACCGAACCGGTGATGTGGTTTATTGCCTTCGATTCATCCACCGTCCTGACCATACTCAGACCGGGGAAGCTAAAGGGGGAATTACCCTTTTTGATAAGCTCAAGCGTCTCTTTATCAAAAAGCTCCGGGTGATGCTGGAACACCTCGGTAAGGCTTACCGCCATAGGGCTGTCCAGGAAAACCATCATGTGCCGGATAGTGTCCTTATAGAGCAGCTGGTTCAGGTAGTAGAGGACTTCCTGAGAGCGCTCCAGGGCGAAGCTGGGGACGACGATGTTCCCGCCTGCTTCCAGGGTGGCGTTGATTACCTCAGCCAGCTGGTCGGCTATTCCCCCTGAGCCCTCGTGCAATCTATCGCCATAGGTGGACTCCACCACCACGTAATCCGCCTCATCAAAAAGGGTCGGGTCACGCAGTATCGGCTTCTGCCAGCGCCCGGCATCTCCCGAGAAGAGAATTGACCGCTTTTCGCCATTTTTACTCACCGCAACCTTTACCATGGCCGAACCAAGCACATGACCGGCATCGTGAAAGGTGGCGCTAACCCCGCCCCCCAGGTCAACCGGTTCACCATAGCGGGCCGGCGAAAACAAAGGGAAAGAAGCCTGGGCATCCTCGGTGGTATAGAGCGGAATTTCGGGGTAGGGACCCTTTCTGCCATCACGCTCGTGCCTCTTTTTCTTGAACTCGGCGTCTTCCTGCTGGATTTTGGCCGAATCCATCAGCATTATCTCGGCAATCTCAGCAGTGGCTGGCGTGCCGTAAATCTTCCCCTTAAATCCCTCGCGCACCAGCTTCGGTAACAGCCCGCAATGGTCGAGGTGGGCATGGGTCAGCAGGACTGCATCCAGTGTCGCCGGCGGCACCACAAATGGCGCCCAGTTTCTCTCTCTAAACTCCCTCTCCTGGTAAAGCCCGCAGTCCACCAGAAATCTAACGCCACCCGCCTCCACCAGATAGCGGGAGCCGGTGACATTCTGAGCGGCGCCCAGAAAACTCAGCTTAATAGGCATGGTTTTTACCCCCTAAACTCCGGGCTGACTCGTGTCAGCCGACTTAAGAATATCAGTGTTCGGCAAACTCCTCCATACCCAGGAAAAGACCGTGCCAGGAGTGATACCAGACCTGCCCGGTGTAGCCGTTGACACTCAACATTCCGTATATTTCACCGTCCTTGATAACATGGAGGGTGTAATAGCCGTAGAAACGCTCCGCATCCTCCACCTCGGCGCCCGGTAGATAGCCATCAATGAACTCCTGAGCATACCCTATCGCCTCTTCCTCGCTTACCGTCATCTCCTCACTGGTATAGCGCGGCCCCCACATCATGCCTGACATCATGCCATACTTGGCATTCCACATCATATTGGGGCCCGGCTCGGGGTATAAATCTCCGGTATAGGGGTCAATCAGCGCCTCAAAGGCGTGAATGCCGGTGCTCTTCTCGACGAAGTCAACATAGTAGTTGTAATCAAACTCCATTATTTCGGCCACGGTGAGGTCGGCGTCACCACGCTCATGAAGATAGTTCTCCACAATCTCGGTCGCCTGCGCCATACTCAACCGTTCGCCATCAGCAGTATAGGGGCAACCCGGCCCAACCTGGCCGCCAGGACAGGCTATCCCGCCGGGACCCATCATCCCACCCGGTCCGGCATAGGGTGGATAGGAATACCCAGGCAATGGCTCCGGCTGGGCCGAAGCACAGCCCAGAGCACCCAACCCCACCACCAGCAGCAGGGTTACCAGAAGACAAGCCGTAGTCAATCTCTGCTTCATCTCAATCCCCTCCTGTGGTTGACCCACCTGTCATTGTGGTTATAATTATACCGCAACGGCTGGTGTTAAGATATCAATATGAGCACCTATGTCTTAATGAAGATACTGGAATCCACGGCCAGCCGGTATGACCGTGGCATTCGCCTGCTGACACTGGGCAGATTAGACCGGGCTTACGAGCATTTGACTTCGCATATTAAAAAGGGCCAGAAGGTGCTGGATATCGGCTGTGGCACCGGCAACCTGACGCTACGGGCGGCCGCGAAGGGGGCCGCCGTCAAAGGGATTGATGTTAACCCCGAGATGCTGGCCGTCGCCCGCCGGCGGGCCGAAGCCGCCAGCTTCAGCCCGGAGATAAAATTCGCTGAGATGGGGGTGGCTGAGCTCGGCAGCGAGCAACCGGAAAGCTACGATGTGGTGATGAGCGGGCTCTGCTTTTCCGAACTGACTGAAGACGAGCTCGCCTATACCCTGAAAGAGGTAAATAGAATACTAAAGCCGGGTGGCTTGCTTCTTGTTGCCGATGAAGTAAGACCGCGCCACCCCCTCAAGTGGCTGGTTCACCACTTAATCAGAATCCCGCTGGCCGTAACCACCTACCTTATTACCCAGACTACGACCAGGGCGGTAAAAGACCTGCCGGGGAAAGTAAGAGAGGCGGGCCTGGTAATAAAGTCACTTAATCCCAACAAGCTGGAGAATTTCGTTGAGCTGGTCGCCCAGAAACCGGAGAGAAAATAGGATGAATCTACTGAGCTATATCATCATCAACATCGTGGAAACTCTGCTGAGAATGCTGCCTTTACCCGCCCGCACCGGTATCATCAAGATTGGCCACCCCGGTAAAGACTCACCAGTGCTGCTGACCGGCAACTACCACCTGACCATCGCCAGGGTAAAGAGAGCCCTCAGGGGGATAGATGCCTATCTTCTGGTCGCCAACAGCCGGGGAATCAACGTCTGGTGTGCCTCGGCCGGCGGTCACTTTACCAGCCACCGCGTTATCTCGGCTCTGAAAACCAGCGGCATTGAAGGGCTGGTGGACCAACGCAATGTAATTCTGCCTCCGCTGGCGGCTACCGGTGTTGAAACCAGGGCTATCCATAGCAAGACGGGATGGAAGGTAATCTGGGGGCCGGTCTACGCCAAAGACATTCCTGAATTCCTGGAAAATGGACTTAATAAGACCCCTCAAATGAGAGAGGCCAGCTTTCCCTGGACGGCGCGCCTTGAGATGGCTACTAGCTGGGCTTTCCCCATTTCCCTCATTGCCGTCCTCACCGTCCTCCCCTTCTGGCGCCAGTCCATCCCCTACCTGACCGCCCTGGTCTGGGGCATGGCACTGCTGATGTTTTTAGCCTTCCCTCTCTACGGCCGATGGCTAACCGCAAAAGGCAAAAGAATCGGCTTTATCTTTTTCGATTTCGGGCGGGGCGGGATTCAACTGTTTCTGTGGGGTGTCGTGCTCATCGGTCTTATTGCTTACAGCCTGGCCACCGTCCAGTTCAGCGGGGGATTCATCCTGCGCTGGGGGATTGCCTCACTTGTCGCTATTATTGTTTTGAGCATTGACCTGACCGGTAGCACCCCGGTATTTCATAGCAGCCTGAGTGAAGATAGACTGCTCAAAGTCTATCTTGATAAGACGAAATGCCGGGGGGCCGCTTTCTGCGAGCAGGTCTGCCCCCGAAATTGCTATGAGGTAAATAAAGAAAAGCACACCGCTACCATGCCCCGGGCCGAACAGTGTATCCGGTGCGGTGCCTGTATTGTGCAGTGCCCCTTTGACGCCCTTTACTTCAAGAGCCCCCAGGGAGAGGTAATCCCCCCGGAGAGCATCCGTAAATTCAAAGTAAATTTACTGGGCAAACGCCTGGTAAAACCGGGGGGCTAAAAAGAGAGGGAAAATACTATTTATGGTGGAGCTAGGGTATCAATAGGTAGAACCTTTAAACTTGCTTTCGACCTTACTATTTAACCCAACTACTCTCGCCAAAACCAACTGTAGCAATAAAGCGTACTGTCTGCAACAGGGTAACTCTTCGGTCTTTTGTTTGTTCCACTCCACTTCGTCTCTGTGCGTATCTCCCGTAAATATATATTTGAGCTATTTTTCACGTGAGCTTCTCTAATCCTTCTCCCATTTCCTCGAGCTCCTATTGGTATAATCATTTCTGCTGCAGACCGCAGGTTCCATCCTATAGAAAAGGCGAGAAAAAGAAAGGAAATAGGACAATTAGTGCGCTACAATCGCTTTCCGCAGTTCACATTCCCTACAACGGAAGCATAATATATTTGACTAAATGTTAAGTATAGTTTACGCTATGTCATGTATAGAGTACTCTAGCACCTAGGAAAATATTCATAAGAAAAGGAGGACAAAATTATGGCACCACTACAAAAACGCGCATTGTACAGTCTGGGGATCGGGGTCGTATGGGCTATCGCAATCATCGTGGTTTTCATGGCTAAGGGTGGAGTTAACGCCTATACCGGAGACCCGGGTATGAGAGCGATTCTAGCAGCATTATTCATTGGAGGGCTTATAGCGTACCTGGCAGTATTGCTTACCCTGCGCAGGAAACGAGGTCAAGTGGAGGCAACCATGGATGAACGGGACAAGGTGATAATGGGCAGGGCACCAGTAGTCCAATTGTGGGCGGTTTTCATTTCGCTGGCGATATGGAGTATTGCTCTAACCGAAATTTACTGGGATCAGGGGCAAATTCCGGTTATTTTCCCATACCTTATACTCATGTCCCTCTTTATTGTCAATGTGCTATCACAGTCCCTCGGTATCCTGATTGGTTACTGGAGAATGGGACGCAATGACTAAAGTAAAAAACCGTATCAGACGGCTGCGTTTCGATAATGATGAGATGACACAGGAAGAATTAGCCAATCGTGCTGGCTGCACCCGGCAAACCATTATCGCGCTTGAGCAAGGAAAATACACACCGTCTATCTCTCTCGCCTTCCAAATTGCGAGAGCTTTTGGAGTAACCTTGGAGGAGGTATTTCAGTACGAAGAAACATAATAAGTAACAGTAACCAGCAGTCAGAGAAAAGGGAGGCAGAGATGTCTCCTTTTTTCTTTAATGGAAACAACTAGTAAACGTATAGTAAACTTTTAGCAACTTTTTGACACAAAAGTGGGGAAGGGGGGACTCGAACCCCCACGCCTTGCGACACATGATCCTAAGTCATGCCCGTCTGCCAGTTCCGGCACTTCCCCGTGAAGCCAAATTAGACACAGCTAGTATAGCAGAAAAAGTTAACCGGTGAGATGCTGTCTGCCTTTCTTTTCTCCAGACGATATTGTTCTACCAGAGATGTCCAAGTAAGGCTATAGGGATAGAGCCGAACGGGCAAGGCATAAATTCCTTGCCCGCTTCATCATCATAGACTAAATGGCTTGCGTTGACAGCTGAATAAGAAGCTAGTCCTAATCAGTTCAGGGTTTAATCAGAATTGTCCTGGTCTCGGAAACAAGGCTCCCCATGGTGCTTGTTCCTTTAGAATTTTTTAGCTGTACGCTGGTCACTACCGGGGCAGTGCCAGTAAAATAACCGTAGTCAGGAACGTATCTGTCCCACGATAAATGCTGTGACTTGATTTGGACCTTGCCGTCCGCATCTGGTATGGGGTTTTCTATCTCAATCGGGGATTCCCAGGTCAGGACTGCGTCATACCCACCTGTACTTACCCGCAACTTGGTGCTAACCAAGAAACCAGCTTTAGACCCGCCTTGGGCCTTTCCCTTTTGGCACGATAAGTCAACAACAAACTCTTGGCTTACACGGTTCCAAGTGATTCCGTCAATTCGTAACCTATCCGGCTGGGCAGCTTGAACATAGTTATTCCCCGGTATTAGTACCGCCACGCCCAATGCCAGCATTAAAAAAGCTATAGCTGGGACTATGATTACAAAGAACCTCTTCTTCAACTCTTATAATCCTCCTGTTTAAGTTAATGCCCAAAGACAGACCTATATACCTTCTTTAAGTTTAACATTTAGCGATACCGGCGTCAAAAAACCGGTGAACCATTTACCGATGGCAAAGCCCAGAGGTTGAGGGTTAGCCACCAGATAAGAGATGACAAAAGAAGAGGACTGTGCTTTAATAGGGTAGAATCGGGTTAATCTGGCTTTTAGTTTATGGGACAAGAGTAAGATGAGATACCAAAGCTTCCAGCTAACCCCGATATTGACCATCATAATCCTGAACTTGCTCATCTATATCGCCACCCTCATCCTTCCCGAACTTGTCCTCCTGCTTGGATTAAGGCCAATTGCCTTACTGGAACAGCCCTGGACAATAGTGACCAATCTCTTTGTCCATTCTGGCCTGTGGCACATCCTGGCTAACATGCTGACCCTCTATTTCTTTGGCAGCTATTTGTCCCGGATAATCGGTGACCGCCGCTTTCTCATTATCTACTTCGTCGGCGGTATACTGGGTAATATTTTCTACATAATTCTGGGGAATCCGTTTGCCATCGCCATCGGTGCCTCCGGAGCCGTTTTTGCCCTGGGTGGTGCCCTGGCGGTAATGAGACCCAAAATCAGGGTTATCGTCTTCCCGATACCCGCCCCCATCCCCCTGTGGATAGCGGTCATCGGTGGCTTTCTCATCCTCTCCTTCCTCCCCCACGTCGGCTGGCAGGCCCACCTCGGCGGCCTGGTCTTCGGTCTCATCGCCGGCTACTTCTTCAAAAAGAGGCAGCGCAATATCATCTGGTAGCGGAGGTTCAGGTGAAAGTTCTGGGCATTATGGGCAGTCCGAGAATAAGGGGCAATACCGACCTGCTTCTGGATGAAGCGCTGCGCGGCGCCCGGAGCGAGGGGGTGGAGGTGGAGAAGCTGGTGGTGGATAAGCTCAATATCGCCCCCTGCCGGGAATACTATGTCTGCCTGAAGGAAGGCAACTGCGCCATCAGGGACGACATGGATGAGATATACGCCAAGCTGCTTAATGCCGACCGGATAATCGTCGCCTCGCCGATATTTTTCTACGGGCTCACCGCCCAGCTCAAGGCACTCATTGACCGCTGTCAGGCGACCTGGGCCAGAAAGTATGTGCTCAAGCAGAAACTGCCCGACTCGGGAAGAAAGGGCGCCTTTATTGCCGTCGGCGCGACCCGGGGCAAGAAACTGTTTGACGGCTCAAGATTAACCCTGAAGTACTTCTTTCAAGCCATCAATGTTGAATACAGCGAAGAGCTGCTTATCCCTGGCGTGGACAAGAAAGGGGAAATCAAAACGCACCCCACCGCACTATCGGATGCCTTTAAGCTGGGCAAGAGGTTAGCTCAAGGCTAGCCAGCCCCATCTATATTAGATGGCACTGTCTATCGGCGGTCGGCCCCGCCTTTCCAGCTTGATGGTATAAATCGAGGAGCCCTTCAATAAGAGACTGGACACAATATAGCTCACCACGCATACGATTACTATTGCCGGGAATAGCTCAAAGCAACGAGCCATCTCGGGCACCTGGAACATGGCGGTCAGGGGGGCTCGGGCAGCACCGGCAAAAAGGGCCGCCATGCCACCTATGCCGTACGCCATTGGCGAGCCGAACAAATTCGCTGAAGGCGCAACGGCGTTAAGCGCGTAGCCGCAACCCAAGCCAAACAGGGTTCCGATGTAAAGGCTCGGCGCAAAAATCCCCCCACTCCCGCCGGAACCAATGGTAAACGAAGTAGCTATAATCTTGGATATACTTAGCAACAGCAACATAACTATAGAAAGCTTGCCCATCAGGGCCAGATCCATCCCCTCATAGCCAACACCCATTATTCCGTAGTACATTGGCTCAATACTATCACCCGTGCTCATGGTGTAATGCCAGGCAAATATTGCGGTTAATATTCCGCCCACCGACATGCCGATGGGTACCTTTAGAAAATCGGGGACCTTGCGTAGATTATCAAAGCGGTCCTCAACATAATAAAATACCCTGACCCAGATATAGGAAAGCACGCCAAAAATCAAGCCCAAAAAGACGAAGCCAATTAAATCTGCCGGCGTGCAGGCTAAATTGGAGAGTGTGGTCTGAAAAGCCGGCCTGGTGCCGAGGACTAAAGACGCCACCCAGGCTCCAGTTACCGAGGCAATAAAACACGGAATTAGATATCGGAAATTAACCTTCCGCAGAATTATTTCCGCCCCAAAGAAAGCGCCCCCTATTGGAGCGTTAAATGTCCCGGCTATGCCCGCCGCCGCACCGCAAGCGGTCAACAAGCGGCACATCTCACTGTCCAGTTTGAAAAACTGACCAAGCGTGGAACCAACTCCCCCGCCAATTTGAGCCACCGGCCCCTCTCTGCCAGCGCTACCGCCACTGCCCAGCGTAATACTGGAAACGATAATTTTGATGATGGCTACCCTTTTTCTCACCCTCCCGTTCAGGAAATGAACCGACTCCATAATTTCGGGTACGCCATGCCCTTTTGCCTCTCTGGCCAGAGTAAATATAATCGGTCCGATTACCAGTCCGCCCAGAATTGGCACCAGAATCAAGCCGAAGTGGAATCCATTGAGATTAAGTGCCGAGGTGAAGGGGAAAATGCGCTCAAAGAAGACCCAGTAGAAGACTTCGATCATCTTCCGAAAAATAATGGCGCCGGCGCCACCACCCACGCCAGTAAGAGCGGCAAACAAGCATATCTTGCCCCAACCGAGCGCAGAATAGTCTAGTCTGCTTTTGGGCTCATCGGCTCGGCCCGGTATCGCTTCTTTAGCTGAATCAGTTTGCACGGGACGCGTTATCTCCTG
>DATKYY010000021.1:0-10809 GCA_035528295.1 Dehalococcoidales bacterium
GCCCGAGACGGAATTAGAGCGGGTGATGGCTGACTTCACCCAGGGCCGGAGCGATGTCCTGGTCTGCACCACCATTATCCAGTCCGGGCTGGACATGCCCAATGTCAACACCCTCATCGTCAACAAAGCCGATAAGTTCGGCCTGACCGAGCTCTACCAGTTAAGGGGCAGAGTCGGGCGGGGGGCTAACCTGGCTTATGCCTACTTCCTCTACGAGCGGGAGAAGCGCCTCACCCCCACCGCCCGGAAACGGCTGAAGACCATCTTTGCCGCCACCGAGCTCGGCTCCGGCTTCGGCATCGCCATGAAGGACCTGGAAATCAGGGGCGCCGGCAACCTGCTCGGGGTGAGGCAGAGCGGGTTTATCAATGCCGTCGGCTTCAGCCTCTACTGCCAGCTGCTCGCCGAGGCGGTTGACGAGCTAAAGGCAAAGCGGGCCGGCGTGCCCAGAGTAAAAGAACGCCGCCCGCCACCCCCCAGCGTGGACTTGCCCCTGCCCGCCTTTATTCCCGATGAATACGTCGCTGATTTAAACACCCGCCTCAGCCTCTACCGACGGCTGAGCAAGCTGGAAGATATAAATCAGATAGACGAAGTGGCTCAGGAGTTTGCCGACCGTTTCGGCGCCCCGCCCCCCGAAGTGGAGAACCTGCTCTATGCGGTTAAGATTAAGCTGCTGGCGAGCGGGGCGGGTATTGAGTCCATCACCCGCGAAGACCGGCAGCTCGTGCTCCGCCGCTTTCAGGGCATGCGCTTTGACCGGGAACAGCTTGAGCCTTACTTGGAGAAACTGGGCTCCCCCCTCAAAGACGGCATCACTCTTTCTCCCACCCAGCTCCGCCTCCACCCCAAACGGCTGGGCGGGGAGTGGAAAAGAGTGCTGGAGGAAGTGCTAAAGGGGGTGGGGGTATAAGTACGGAAAGTCTAAGTATGAAAATGAATCAGAAGACATAGACTCTTATCTTTTAAGAGTGCTTAATCGCTTAATTGGGCAGTTTCTATTTATGTCACGCTAGTCTTCATACCGAGTTCAGTTAGGCTACATATATGTCTGCATCTTCCTTTAGTACTAGGCACTTCAACGACTATACCAAGTGGTTTCCAGCTACTCCAGAGCTGAGAAATCCTAGGTTGACTAACTTTTGCAGCCTTCGCAATTTCGGTGGCGGATCTCACGCCATCCGTTAACTCAAAAATCAGTCTGTCGCGATCACTGCGTAGAATCTCCTGTAGTAGACCTTTAAAAAGTTCCCTATTTTGAAATCGCATCCACATACAAATCTCAGTTAACATTAATTCTATTCTATCTAATTGCTCTTGTTTTGGATCGTTTGGCTCTCCTTTAATCATTTTCAATTTGACCCCCCCATCGTCTTTCTCTTTATTCTTCCCTTTCTCGAAGGTGGTATAACGCTTATATCCACTATTACGACTAAAATCTTCTTCCCTTCTTTTAATTCCCAAAAGTAATCTTGAGATGGTATTTCTTGGGCTACTCCAGACTGTTTTAATTTTTCAGCAAATACCACGTAATATCCTAAACCAAGCTGCTCCGTCTCAAGGTACTCTCTTAGCTCTTCAAAACCGTCTAAATAATACTGACGCGACCGCCATATCTTAGTCTCAACCACCTGCCTGACTCCACCTTTCTCAAAGCAAGCTATATCCATTCTACCGCTACCTGTAGGCACCTCCTTATATCCCCTTGACGGTAGATAAGCTAACAAAAGCCCACGACCGATATCCTCCTGCCTTGACGGGTTGAGGGAGAACATGTTTCTCTGTTGCCTTTCAATATGGCGCTTAAAATCCAAAAGTATATCATCGAAAGTATACTCCGTAGTACTAAGATCTAGGCTATTCAACTTTTGAAGGAGATTTGTTAAATAATGTTTCCTCCTCAACTTATTCAGTCTGTAAAATGTGGTTTGGCGTTTACTTGTGGTTTCCAGCCATCTCTCTATACTTACCGGGCTGCCATAAGATTTAAGTCCGACAAAAGCAGTAGCTAAGGTAACCGAAAAGTCATCATTATCTTCTCTAATGCCCAATGCGTTATTATATTCCCAAATAGTATTAAGAGCCTTCTTGCGGCCATTTTCAAATTGCATACGCTCACTACTATTCATAGCTCATTCCCTAGAGACGCTGGGTTATCCCTAAAAGTTTATCCATTCGTGTTTTTGCGTAGATATTCTCGCGCTCCTGCACATCTACTATTTTCACTAGACCTAACTCCATAAGTCTAGTCAGACATCGAGACACCGTTGGTTGAGATATAGGTTCACCATCCTCCGCCAACTGTTCCATAATTTCTGACTGGGAACGGGGGGTATCCAAAGTCAAGAATATTCGTTTCGCATTAGTTTTAGAAAGCACAGGTTTGATTTTCTCCCAAAGCTGCTCCTGAGGCAAACAAGCTAGAACCTGCTCCAGAGTGAAATCTATCGAATTTATCCGACCTTGTATCCTTTTTATTGCTGTAAATAATTCATCTGTTTCTGCCATCGTTGCCTAGTCTCCCACCCACAATTTATAAAGTCTTTCCCCCTTGTTAAAGCTATACAAGCCGTCGCGGGTATCTGCTACGACCCTCTTCTCTAACTTCAACAAAGTAGTCTTTCTCGAGGTCATTTACAAAGAGCCTCACAGCCTCGGATGAAACTCCCGCCTCTTTAGCTATATCTGCGTTATTCCTTGAGTCATCCATAAGCTTCCACATTTTCTTCCTCGCGGGAGTAGTGAGATACTTCCTCTCTAGCTCTAATCGCCTCTCGTTAATTTTATCTTCAGCTAGCAAACCCAGATACCCTGATATCCTCTTTAATTCACCCAGTACTGCTTTTTGATAGTTCTCATTTTCCACTATAAAGACCTCCTTAGCAAGCATTTTCCTTATAAAAATAAACTTTAACCTCAATAATGAGAGGACATATTCGCAAATCCAAACTAAATATATAACTATTCAACTTGTTATATCATACCAACATTATCAAAATTTGTCAATAGATTTACTTATAAAATGTTTTGAGATAAAATATAAGAGGTTGTTTCTCATGGCAGTCCAAGAAGGGCTTCGCCCCTCTTTTTATTTCCCCCTTTGACTTTTGGGGCGGGGTTGGGTAGATTATGGGTTAAGTGAGGGCAATAAGAACAAGATGATAAAGCGAGTTTTGCTGGCGGTGGTGATGGGGGCGGTGGTGTTGCCCCTGGTTTTGCTCCTGGGGTGTGAGGAGCTGGGGGGGATTACCGGGGAGCTGACCCAGCCGACGGCGAAGGAGCCGAAGATAGCCCGGTCGGCTACACTGGAGTCAAAGTGGGCGGTGAACCAGATAGAGCTTCAGGTTGCCGCCGACCAGAAGATAGAGATACTGCTCAGACTGGCCGAGCAGGACAAGGTTGACGGCTACTTCTACATTGAGGACGGCGGTATCACCGACTTTGAGATAAGCGGCAACTCGCTACTTTACAGCGCCCGCGAGCAGGGCGCCCTCACCCCGGAGGGAATCAACTCGGCGCGCTTTTCTTTTGTCGCCACCCAGTCCCAAGGGAATACTTATACCCTCACCTTCAGCAACAGCGGCGAGGACCAGAAAAAGCGGACCGTTTTTCTGGAGCTTATCTACCCGGTTGACGGCTCCCTGTTCATACCGGTGGCTACGGATTAGCTTGAAAAAGCCCTGATTAGCCAGATTAAGAGGGGTGAAGCCCCTCTTTTTTATTCTCTTCTCTTGCCCCAAAAAAGGCTGGGAAAGCTTGACAGTTTTTCTTTGACTTTTTGGGCTGGTTTGGATACATTAAAATGATGGCTGGTGAGGCTGAGGTTCAGGAGGCTGGATGACCTACCACGAAGAGGAAGAGGTAAGGCTGAAACGGCAGTCAAGCAAGCACGCCGTCGCCCTGGCGATGCAGGGGCGGTGGCGGGAGGCGGTGGTGGCCAATATGAGTATTATTGACCACTTCCCCAATGATGCCGCCGCCTATAACCGCCTGGGCCGAGCCCATATGGAACTGGGGGAATATGCCCACGCCAGGAAAGCCTACCAGCGGGCGGTTGAGCTTGACCCCTACAACATGATCGCCAAGAAGAACCTGGAGCGCCTGTCCCATCTGGCCGAAGAAATGGCCGGCACTGAGGCTGACTCCCGCACCGCCGAGCCACATTC
Source organism: Dehalococcoidales bacterium (assembly GCA_035528295.1). Lineage (GTDB taxonomy): Bacteria > Chloroflexota > Dehalococcoidia > Dehalococcoidales > JAUYDJ01. The sequence goes on from DATKYY010000021.1 coordinate 4,167, forward strand.
TTTTATTGAGGAGGTGGGCAAGGCGGGGATGGTCAACCTGCGCCAGCCGGCTCCCCCCGAGGTACTGGCCAAGATGGTGGCCGGCGACAAGGTATATCTCAAGAGAGACGGGGGCAGCCTGAAGGTGGAAAATGGCCGTGGTGAGTACCTCGGCGAGGTCGAGCCACGCTATGCCCAGCGCCTGATTAAACTAATGGACGGCGGTAACCAGTATGCCGCCGCCGTCGTCCGCGCCACCGAAAGCGCGGTGGTGGTCATTATCCGAGAGACTTATCAGGACCCGTCCCAGGCCGGGCACCTCTCCTTCCCGCCGCGGGGTTTTGAGGAGCCACGGATTTCGGTGGGTGATATGATAATCAAACGGGAACTGGAATATGAAGAGTCAGCCGTGGAGGAACCGGGCTATACCATCATTGATGTCGACGAGGAGGGGATGGAGATAAAGCACAAGGAGTCCCTGGAGGCTGATGAGGAAGAAGAGAAACCGGAAGAAGAGGAGGTCTAGTTAATGGTTTCCGGTAATACCAGACCAGTTAATATCGAAGAGGAGATGAAAAGCTCCTACCTTGCCTATGCCATGAGTGTCATCGTCTCCCGGGCACTGCCCGATGTGCGCGATGGGCTCAAGCCGGTGCACCGGCGCATTCTCTATGCCATGCGCGAGCTGGGGCTGGTTCACACCAGCCCGCACAAAAAGAGCGCCCGTGTTGTCGGTGAGGTACTGGGTAAATACCACCCCCATGGTGACGCCTCGGTATATGACACCATGGTGCGCATGGCGCAGGACTTCTCCATGCGCTATGTCTTGATTGACGGACAGGGCAACTTCGGCAGTATGGACAACGACCCCCCGGCGGCGATGCGCTATACCGAGGCACGGCTGGCGCTCATCTCCGAGGAGATGCTCCTTGATATTGACAAGAATACGGTCAACTTTATGCCCAACTTTGATGCCAGCCTCAATGAGCCTACCGTGCTGCCCGCCCTGCTGCCCAATCTGCTGGTCAATGGTAGCTCCGGAATCGCCGTCGGCATGACGACCAATATCCCGCCGCATAATCTAACCGAGGTCTGCGACGCCCTCAGCTATCTCATTGATAATCCGGAAGCCACCGTTGATGATCTCATCCAGTTCATCAAGGGGCCTGACTTCCCCACCGCCGGCATTATCCTGGGGCAGGATGGAATCAAGAATGCCTATGCCACCGGTCACGGACGCATCGTGGTCCAGGCCAAGGCCCATACCACCGACGCTACCGACAGCGGGCGCCGCCAGATAGTGGTTACCGAGCTCCCCTACCAGACCAATAAAGCGGCCCTGGTGGAAAAAATTGCCGAGCAGGTCAAGGCGAAGAAAATCCGCGGCATCAGTGAGCTACGCGACGAGTCAGACCGCCAGGGGATGCGCATCGTCATTGAGCTGGGCCGGGGTGCCCAGCCCGAGCAGGTGCTCAACAACCTGTACAAACACACCGCCATGCAGTCCGCCTTCTTCGTCAACATGCTGGCGCTGGTCAACGGACAGCCCAAGGTAATCAGCCTGAAGGAGGCGCTCCAGCATTATATTAACTTCCGCCATGAGGTCATCACCCGGCGCTCCCGGTTTGAACTGAAAGCGGCCAAAGAGAGGGCCCATATCCTGGAGGGGCTCAAAATTGCCCTGGACAATATTGACCAGGTCATCGCCACCATCCGCAAAGCGGAAACGGCTGAGGTTGCCCGGCAGAAGCTGATGACCGGCTTTAATTTAAGTCAAGCCCAGGCGCAGGCCATACTGGACATGCAACTGCGCCGGCTGGCTAACCTGGAGCGAAAGAAAATACTGGATGAGTATGCCGAGGTCGTCAAGACCATCGCCTACCTGGAAGACCTGCTGGCCAACCCCAAGCGGATACTCTTCTTAATCAAGCAAGACCTGACCGAATTAAAGGCAAAATACGGTGATGAACGGCGCACCGAGATAAGCGGGCAAGAAGCAATCGAATTCAGCGAGGAAGACCTGATTCCTCACCAGAGGGTAGCGGTAACCCTCAGCCAGCGCGGCTTTATCAAAAGGGTGCCGGCTCAGGTCTACAAGCCGCAGCATCGTGGTGGCAAGGGAATCATCGGTATGATAACCAGAGAGGCCGACGCCGTCAGAATCATGGCCGTAGCCGATACCCACGATAACCTGCTCTTCTTCACCAACCGTGGTAAGGTCTTCAACCTCAAGTGCCACGAAATTCCGGCCGATAGCTCCCGCACCGCCAAAGGGATGGCCATCGTCAACTTCTTCCCCACCGCTGAGGACGAACGGATAACCACTATGGTGGCGGTGAGTGAATTCAAGCCGGATACCTATCTACTGCTGGCGACGCGCTATGGCGAGATAAAAAAGTCGGCGCTCAGCAGCTTTGCCGCCGTGCGCGGTAGCGGGCTAATTGCCATGGATTTAGAAAAGGGCGATGAACTGATTGCCGCCGACATCGCTAGCGATAAAGACGATACCCTACTGATAACCGAAAAGGGACAGGCAATCAGGTTCGTGGTCTCCAGCCTGAGGGCAACCTTCCGCACCAGCGGCGGGGTGCGCGGCATCCGCATGGCGGCTGACGACCGCGTAATCGGCATGGATATTGCCCGCCCCAAGACCTTCCTGCTGGTGATTACCTCGGGCGGCTTCGGCAAGCTTACCGACGTGGATAGCTACCCCCGCCAGCACCGGGGAGGGAGCGGGGTAAGGACATTCAATACCATTCCCAAGACCGGTGAGGTAGCTGCCGTCGAGATAGTTACCCTTTCCGAAGAGCTGATGATAATATCGGCGGAAGGGATTGTAGAGCGTACTCCGGTAAAGGGTATCTCAGTTCAGGGCCGGCGCACCCAGGGGGTCAGGCTGATGAATATCAGCCCCAGGGACAGGGTGGTGGCTATTGCCCACTTTGACTGAGGTATTTCTGGTGGCAATCGGCTAGCCAGCGCTCCAGTCCGCAGGCATTACAGATTTCCGCCCGGCAGTCCGGGGTTTCCTTACCGGCCAAGGCACGCTCGTATTCCTGCTTCAGAAAGGCGAGGCATACCCCGGCATCAATATGGGCCCAGGGTAGCACCTCATCCAGGGAACGCTCGCGGTGGGCGTAAAAGCTCAGTTCAAGACCGCTCTCGGTAAAGGCACGCAGCCAGTTATCATAATTAAAGCACTCGTCCCAGGCGTCAAAGGTTGAGCCCAGCTGCCAGGCACGGTGAATGACCTGGCCCAGCCGCCGGTCCCCGCGGGAGAGGGCGGCCTCAAGCATACTGAGCCTGGGCTCCGGCCAGGACAGCCTGATACCCCGTCGGGGCAGCCCCTGCTTTAGAAGCTCATGCTTGGCGCTTAGCCCCGCCTCGCTTTCCTGGGCCACCCACTGAAAGGGGGTGTGGGGCTTGGGCACAAAGCTGGACAGGCTGACCCTTATCTGCGGTCTTTTCCCCTTGGCCTGCTTGCCCAGCGAGTTGACGGCAGCGATGAGCCGAATAATGTCTTCGATATCTTCACTGGTCTCGGTAGGCAGGCCGAGCATGAAATAAAGCTTGAGACTGGTCCAGCCCCGGGCAAAGGCGGTCGCCGCCGTCTCCATAAGCTCATCTTCAGATATTCGCTTATTAATCACTTTGCGCAGCCGCTCGCTGCCTGCCTCGGGAGCAAAGGTCAGCCCTGCCTTGCGGCGAGTGGACAGGGAATCAACCAGCTTTACCGAAAACTGGTCAACATGGAGGCTGGGCAGGGACAGGGTAAGGTCAGGATAACGCTGGGCAAGGCTACTGATTATTTCAGCAATGCCGGTGTAGTCACCGGTGTTCAGTGAGACCAGCGAGACCTCATCATAGCCACAGCTGGCGATGAGTTCACCTACCGCGGCGATTACTTCTTCCCGGGGGCGCTCACGCACCGGACGGTAGATATTCCCCGCCTGGCAGAAGCGGCAGCCGCGACAGCACCCCCGCTGAATCTCTACCGCCCCCCGGTCGTGAACCACCTCAATAAAGGGGACAACCGGTCTGGTCACCGCCGGCGGCAGCTTATCAACCACCCGCCGCCGCACCACCGGGCTGGCCTGCTTTACCACCGGGGTAACGCTTTTAATTAAACCATCAGGCTGGTATTTCACCTGATATAAACCGGGTACATAGATACCGGGTATAGCCGCCAGCTTAAGCAGCAGCTCTTTCTTTGATGCTTTAGCCTTCTTGCCATCCCGGAAGCAATTAATTAGCTCCAGCAAAACCTCCTCCCCCTCCCCGATGACAAAAAAATCAATAAAATCAGCCACCGGCTCCGGGTTGAAGACACAGGTGCCGCCCGCCATAACCAGGGGATGGGTATCATCTCTGGCCTGGCTCAGTACCGGAATCTGGGCCAGGTCAAGCATATTGAGCACATTGGTGTAGGTAAGCTCGTAGCCCAGGGAGAAACCGATAATATCAAAGTCAGCTAGCGGGTGCTTGGATTCAAGGCTGAGCAGGGGAATTGCGTATTTGCGCAATTGCGCTTCCATATCCCGCCACGGGGCATAGACCCTTTCGGCAAGGACATCGGGCTGGCCATTGAGCAGGTCATAGAGAATGGGCAACGCCATGTTGGACATGCCGATTTCGTATAAATCGGGGTAGGCCAGAGCCACCCGGATGAAGGTCGTCTCCCAGTCTTTGACCCGGCTGTTCCACTCAGCGCCGGTATAGCGGGCGGGCTTGGTAACCTGATATAATATATTAGCGGGGTAGTTCAATCTATGCCTCCAGACTGTCCATTATAGGTTTTAGCCTCTTCAGGTGCAACTCTCCGAGCCCGGCTAATTCCTTGACATGGATAGGTCGGATTGCTAAACTGTGGACGCCTAACCAACCCGGTCAATTTAAGCTAGCCTGATAGAGATTAAACATCCTGCTAACAAGGAGGCAATAATGAAGCTTACATTGAGTGTCATCAAGGCTGACATTGGTGGTTACGTGGGGCATTCAGCATCCCACCCCGATATTCTGGCTAAAGCCGGTGAATCACTGGCCAAGGCGAAAAAGGCGGGGCTGCTTATCGACTATCATGTCACCCATTGCGGTGACGACCTGCAGCTAATTATGACCCACCAGCAGGGTGAGGAGAACGAGAGAATCCACAAACTGGCCTGGGATACCTTCGTTGAGGGTACCAAGCTGGCCAAAGCCATGAAGCTCTACGGCGCCGGGCAGGACCTGCTCTCCGACGCCTTTTCCGGTAACGTCAAGGGAATGGGGCCGGGTGTCGCCGAGATGGAGATTGAGGAACGACCGTCGGAGCCGGTGATTATCTTTATGGCCGACAAGACCTCCGCCGGCGCCTGGAACATGCCCCTCTACAAGATGTTTGCCGACCCGTTTAATACCATCGGGCTGATCATTGCCCCCAATATGCACACCGGTTTTGCCTTTGAAGTGCACGATGTCAAAGAGCATACGAAGATAACCCTGAATACCCCGGAGGAGATTTATGACCTGCTGATTTTCATCGGTGCCCCTTCCCGCTACGCCGTGAAGGCGGTTTACAGCCGGGAAACCAAAGAGATAGCCGCGGTGTCTTCTACCCAGCGCCTGTCTTTAATCGCCGGGCGGTATGTGGGCAAAGATGACCCGGTGTGTATCGTTCGCGCCCAATCGCAGTTCCCGGCGGTGGGCGAGGTGCTCGAGCCCTTCAGCCTGCCCCACCTGGTAGAAGGCTGGATGCGGGGCTCACATCACGGCCCGCTGATGCCGGTCTCCGTTGAAGATGCCACTCCCACCCGCTTTGACGGACCACCCCGGGTGACCGCCGCCGGCTTCCAGCTTGCCGACGGTAAGCTGATAGGACCGCGCGATATGTTTGCCGATAAGTCCTTTGATAGGGCCCGCCAGTGGGCCAACGAAATCGCCGAATACATGCGCCGTCACGGTCCTTTTGAGCCACACCGCCTGCCCCTGGAGGAAATGGAATACACCACCATGCCCCAGATAGCCAAGAAACTGGCCAAAAGATTCACTAAAGCTGACTGATAACACAAAACAGGATTAGGGGGAGGGAACAAATGGCTGTTTATGTTATGCTCACCACCCTGACTGACGAGGGAAGAAAAACAATAAAGCAGAATCCAAACCGGCTGAAAGAAGTCAATCAGGAAGTGGAAGCCATGGGGGTCAAGATACTGGCCCAGTATGCCCTGCTCGGTCCGTATGACTTCGTTAACATTCTGGAAGCTCCGGATAACAAGGCGATAGCCAAAGTCGCTCTGGAACTGGGCTCAAGGGGCACTCTGCAGACCCTGACCATGGCCGCCATGACTGTTGATGAGATGAGCAAGTAGCCCCGGGTAAAAATATGGGTGGTAAGCTTCTCCTGGCGACCGGTAACAAGGCTAAGGTAAGGGAGTATAAGAGCCTGTTCGCCAATCTTAGTGGTGAAGTGGTTACTCTGGCTGAACTGGGCATCACCACGGAAGCCAGTGAAGGCGGCGGCAGTATGGAGGAAAATGCCCGGCTAAAGGCAGCCTTCTATGCCGCCGAAAGCCAGATGATAGCCCTGGCCGATGACTCCGGGCTGGAGGTAGATGCTCTCGGTGGTGAGCCCGGCCCCCTGTCGGCCCGCTATGCCGGTGAGGGTGCCTCGGATAGAGATAGAATT
>DATKYY010000022.1:0-19373 GCA_035528295.1 Dehalococcoidales bacterium
AGTATCAGCATCGTGATTAGCATCTATGACATCCCTCTCGAAACAGCCAGATGATAATTAATTTTAGGCCTGTTTATTGGCTCTAAACGCTCCGATTTCTATCTTAATTATATCACCCTGTCACCGTTTATGTCTAAAAGCTCATAGCCAAGAGCTTTTCCCTATGTTGTCTGCTTAATTAGACCACCCCGCCAAAGGTAAAGACGAAGATGAGCGCCAGAATCATGGCGGCGATATAGGCGATGGGCAACCCCTTCATTGACTTCGGTAAATCAGCCAGCTCCAGTTTCTGGCGTATACTGGACATCATAATCAGGGCAACGGCAAAGCCAACACCGGCGCCTATCCCGTTGACGATGCTCTGGATGAGGGTATATTCCTCTCTGATGTTGAGAAAGGTAATCCCAAGAATAGCACAGTTGGTGGTAATCAGTGGCAGATATATCCCCAGGGCATTATAGAGGGTGGCATTCGTCCTCTTGATGGTCATCTCGACCATCTGCACCAGTGAGGCAATAATCAGGATAAACAGGACGATGTACATGAATTCAACATCAAAGGGAATCAGGATGTAGTAGTTGATGACCCAGGTAGCAATGGCGGCAATGGTCATGACCAGGGTGACGGCCACCCCCATACTGATGGCGGGGCCAAGTTTCTTGGAAACGCCAAAGAAGGGGCAAAGCCCCAGATACATCACCAGGACGATGTTGGAGGTGGTGAGCATTCTGATGAAAATCGGCAGTAAATCACTCACTCTTCAATACCCCCAATCGTCTGAATAGTGCCAAAAGCAGCCCGATGAGTAAGAACGCCCCCGGTGGCAGTATAAATAGTGCCATCGGGTTCGTACCCAGAACGGGCAGGGTAAACAGGTGCAGGTCAAAATAGGGCGCTACCTTGAAGACTAGCTGGCCGGTGCCGAGTACCTCTCTCAGGAAAGAGATGATAATCATGGCGATGGCAAAGCCAACAGCCGCGCCCAGGGCATCGGCAATAGCCAGGTGCACCGGTTGCTTGGAACCAAAAGCCTCGGCCCGCCCCATTATGATGCAGTTGACCACAATCAGGGGAAGGAATATCCCCAGTGAATCGGCTAGAGTTGGAATAAAGGCTTTAAGGGTGAGGTCAGCAATGGTAACGAAGCTGGCGATGACCACGATGAATATCGGTATCCGGACTACGTTGGGGACGAAATTCTTGATACTGGATACGACAATGGCTGAACCCAGCAGAACGAAGGCGGTAGCCAGGCTCATCCCAATCCCGTTGGTAACGGTCACGCTTACCGCCAGCGCGGGACACAAGCCCAAAGCAAGGACAAACAGCGGGTTAGTAATCACTATCCCGGACAGAAACTGTTTCCAGAATTTAGCCATTTAATCCTTTCTCCTAGTCCGGTATTAATTTAGCCTTTTCCATGGCGGCAGTTCTAACGCCGTCAACCACGGCTCGTGAGCTAATCGTTGCCCCGGTTATGGCGTCTACCTTGCCGCCATCACGGGTCAGGTTTACCTCGCTGATATCCAGGCCGACGAATTTATCGGTGAAGTTGGGCAAAAGTATCTTGTCGCCCAGTCCCGGCGTCTCAGCATGGGCGATTACGGCAATCCCCTTTATCGTGGTCTTATTCTCCATCCCGACCACAATATCAATATTCCCGCCGTAGCCGACACCTACCCCCAGAAAGGCGTAACCTATCTTGCTTCCATCAGTAGATATGGTATATATCTCGGTAGACTCATCAAAGGCATAGTCGGTCATTTCCGGGAACAGCTGGTTGAGCATTCGCTGAATCTTCAGTTCCTTCTGATACTGGATGGTATCGCGGGTAAAGCTGTCCATTCCGGAAAGCACCGCTATCGATAGAAAAACGACCACGGTAAGGGCTAGTATGGGATAATATTTGCCTAATTTATCCTTCACTGCTTACCTTCTTTAAACTCTTTAGACCGAGCGGCTTGGTCATGGTGTAGCGGTCAATAAGCGGGGTGAGGGCGTTCATCAATAGTATGGAGAAACACACCCCCTCCGGCATACCGCCCAGTATTCTGACGATTACGGTGACCAACCCGCAGCCGATGCCGAAGATTATTTTACCTTTAGTAGTAAGGGGGGAGGTGACATAATCAGTAGCCATGAAGAAAGCCCCCAGCATGACTCCCCCCGCCATGACGTGGAACAGGGGGTCCTGGCCGGGCCAGATGAAGGTGAGCAGGGCCACGGTGCCAATGTAGGTTACCGGGATATGCCAGCTGATTATCCCCACCGCTAACAGTATTCCCCCGCCAATCAGTATCGCCAGGACCGAGGTCTCACCCAGTGAGCCCCCGATGTTACCCAGAAATAGGTTCCCGTACAGCGTTCCGGTATCAGCGGGCGGGACGAAGCTCAAGCCGAGTGGGGTGGCGGTGGTTACCGCGTCCCAGCTGAAGCCCATTGGCGCTACCCAGGTGGTGGTCTCGGCCAGCCAGCAGGCCATCAGAAAGGCTCGGCCGCCCAGAGCCGGATTGAATATATTGAAGCCCAGCCCGCCGAAGGCTTCTTTAACGATGGCAATGGAAAAGATGGCGCCGATGGCTACCATCCATAGCGGCAGGGTGGGGGGGAGGACCAGGGCGAGCAGAAGCCCGGTAAGCACGGCGCTGCCATCCATAATGAAGGGCCGCCCCCTTAGTTTCTTGACCGCCCACTCGGTGGCGACGGCGCTGACAATGGCGACGGCGCACACGGTGAGGGCATAGAAGCCGTAGAAATATACGGCGGCGGCGGTGGGGAAGAGGAGAGCGGCGACCACCAGGTACATTATCTTGCTGGTGGAGTACCAGCTCTTCAGATGGGGCGCGGCTGCGATTAAGAACCGCTGCCTTAGCGCCTCTTCCTCGCTGATTGCTTCCGCTTCAGCCGGCGCTTCTTCTTTTACGGGCGCCTCTTCGGCGGTTGCCTCTTCTTTGGGAGTCGCTTCTTCTTCGGTCACTTGTTGGCTTTCCTCTTAACGAGCTCTTTCTTGGCTACCTTTATATATTGCACTATCGGTATGCGGGCGGGACAGGCATAGGCGCAGCTTCCGCACTCCACGCAGTTATTGACATAAGCCTCTTCCGCAGCATCATATCGGCCGGTCTTGGCGTATTTGGTGAGCAGGGTCGGCATGAGTCGCATCGGGCAGACCCCCAGGCACCGCCCGCAGCTGATGCACTCCTGTTCTTTTACCGGGACGCTTTCCCTGACCAGCACACAGCTGGTCCCCTTGGTGACCGGGAAGTCAAGGTCGAAGTGGGAGATACCCATCATCGGCCCGCCCAGGATAATCTCGTTGGCGCCTTCCTCCATGCCCCCGCAGTATTCTATCAGATTTCTTAGCGGGGTGCCGATTCTGACCAGCAGGTTTTTCGGCTGCTTGACGGCGCCGGTAACGGTGACCACCCTTTCAATCAGGGGCTTACCTTCAAAGATGGTGTCATGTATTGCCTTGGCCGTGCCCACGTTCTGCACGACCACGCCAACATCCATCGGCAGCCCGCCGATGGGGACTTCCCGTCCCAGTATTACCTCAATCAGGGTTTTTTCGGCACCGGTCGGGTATTTTGATTTCAGGGGAGCTATTTTGAAGTCCCGGGCAAAATCTGACTTTGAAATCAGCTCTTCCAGGTGCTCAATGGCGTCCTCTTTGTTGTCCTCGATGCCGATATAGACATTCTGGGGGGCGAGCACCTTGCGGATGATATTAAGTCCGGAGAGCACCTGCTCACCGTATTCCAGCATAATCCGGTGGTCGGCGGTGACGAATGGCTCGCACTCGCAGCCATTGAGAATTACGCTGTCTATCTTCTTCTCCTTGGGGGGTTGCAGTTTAACATGGGTGGGGAAGGCGGCGCCGCCCATGCCGACGATGCCGGCCTCTTTTACCATTTCAATAATCTTCTTGACCGAGAGCGACTTCGGGTCCTTGGTTTTTTCCAGCTCCACCCACTTGTCCGCACCGTCGGAGGTTATAGCCAGGGTCTTGGTCAGTTCTCCGGTGGGCGGATTTATTACCACGCTGCCGCCACTTATCTCACCGGAGAGGGTGGCATGGACCGGGGCACTGATAAACTTCTCTGATTCGCCTATCTTCTGCCCGGTCAGCACCGGGGTACCTCTGGAGACGAGGGGAGCATTCTCGGCGCCGATATGCTGCTGCATGGGGATAATTACCTTTTCCGGTAGCGGGAGATGCTCAATAGGGCTGTTGGCGGTAATCTTGCTCTCCGGCACCTTTGCCCCGCGTCGCGCCCCGGTTAGTTTTAGCCTGATATCCACTCAGTTAACCTCACTACATGAGATAGCTTGATAATCCAGAAGAGCGGTGTAAATTTCGCTCCGTATCTACTATTAAACACTCAACGCCGTCCAGCGATTCCACCAGCTCCATGCCCTCTTCCGGCCCCATCACAAAGACCGAGGTTGCCAGCACGTCAGCCTGAGTGCCGCTTCCGGCAATAATGGTAACGCTGATGCACTCGTTGGCGGAGAAACCGGTCTTGGGATTGATGATGTGATGGGCGGTCTTTTCCGGGTTAAAGTAGCGCTGGTAGTTTCCTGAGGTAGCGATGGCTTTATCGGCGAATTGAAAGGCAGCCAGGGACTGGCTGGTATCATCCGGGTTCACCAGGGCAACATTCCATAGCTCGCCCTCTGGTTTGGCGCCTATGGCGGCCATGTCACCACCGGCATCCAGCAGGGCATGCTCAATGTCCATCTGGCTGAGGACGGCGAGCGCCTCGTCAACGGCATAGCCCTTGGCAATGCCGCCGAGGGTAATTTCCATGCCTTCCTGCTTTAAGTCGATGCGGTTTTCGGCGATGATTATATTATCTAGGTCAATGAGACTTAGCGTCTCATCTATCTTACTTTGTTGAACCTCTGGGCTCTCTTTCCAGAGACCACCCTCCCACAATTCCAGCAGTGGCTGTACGGCGATATTAAAATTCCCATCGGTCAGTTCATAGTAGTCCCGGGACAGGGTCATCAGCTTAAACAGGTCTTCCGAGGGGTTTTCAATATATCCGTTCTGGTTGAGTTGGAAGGCTTCGCTTTGGCTATCATAAATTGAGGCAATTTTCTCTATTTCTTCCATTCGGGTGAAGGCGGCATTCAGGGCGGCTTCAGCGGTATCGGCGTCAGCATAAACAATGATTGTAACGTATGTATCCATTAAAGAGCGGGTCTCTTCAAATTTACTGATTGGTTGGGCGGAGCAGGTAGTTGAACCGAGTACCACAATGAATAGTATCAGCAGACCCGCTATGACTTGATAGGCTCTCTTCATATCTTACACCAATTCACCATCACTTCGGCACCACCTCCCATTAACGCAATTATTCCCCTCCACGGTGGCACGTGCTTATAGCTTTTTGATAAAGGCTGGGAATGCTGAAAGCATTCGTCGTTATTCTGCCATAAAAAGGAAAAAAAGGCAATAGTTTTGGGGTAAAAACCTCTTGTCATCAAAAAATTATTGTGATAGACTATGGCGGGCTATTTGAGACGGGAGGCATATAGTGCTGGCAGACTTCGGGCTCGTTGCTTTGTTCCTGATAGTCGCCATTATTTTTGCTGCTACCACTATTCTTATTCCGGTTACCCTCAAGTACCTCAGAGTTGTCCCCAAAAAGCCCAGTGCCGCCAAGAGTTCTACATATGAATGCGGCATGACCACCATCGGCAAGACCTGGATTCAGTTTAATTTCCGCTACTATTTTTACGCCCTTTTATTTGTGGCGCTTGATGTGATGGTCCTTTTCCTCTATCCGTGGGCAGTGGGCTTGAGAGATTTGGGTATTTTCGCCTTTGTCGGGATGTTGATTTTTATTGCCATCGTTATCGTTGGTTATATATATGCCTGGAGAAAGAGAGTGCTGGAATGGCAGTAGAGAAACTACCAGGACGATATATTTATGATGATAAAGAGCTTGACCGGAGTGAGGGTGAGGGGATAGAGGCGCTGAAGGCGCACAGTCAGGACGTTATCCCCGACCCGGATAAGTGGCTGGAGGAGGAGCTTAAGGCCAACGTATTGCTGACCACCGTGGATGCCCTGCTTAACTGGGCAAGGCGTTCCTCTCTCTGGCCGGTACTTTTTGCGCCGGCTTGCTGCGCTTTTGAGCTGATTTGTACCGCTGCCTCCCGTTTTGATATTTCCCGATTTGGTATGGAAATCATGCGCGCTTCGCCGCGGCAGGCTGACCTGATGATTACCGCCGGTACCGTAACCTGGAAGATGGCACCCCAGGTGAAGCGAATCTATGACCAGATGGCCGAGCCCAAGTGGGTAATCGCCATGGGGGCGTGTGCCATCAGCGGTGGCATCTTTACCGGCTCTTATGCGGTGGTGCCCGGTTATAACCGCATCATACCGGTTGATGTCTATATCCCCGGTTGTCCCCCGCGCCCGGAGGCGCTGCTTTACGGGATAGGGATACTGCAAAGCAAGATAGCCAAGAGAAGCTTGCTTCAGGAGGGCAAATAGATGACGGTAGCCCTTTCCGGTAAGGAAATTGCCGCTAAACTGGAAAAGCAGTTTCCGGGAAGTGTTATTGAGTCAAGTGAAGAGAGTCTCTTGATTAAGCCGGAATCCCTGCCGGATTTAGCTTCTTTTCTCAAGACGACACCCGAGTTTAATTTCAACTACCTTACCACCATCACCGCGGTTGATTACCGTGACTACTTTGAGGTGGTCTATATCTTAACTTCACTGGAGCATAACCACAGCCTTAAATTAAAGGCGCGCTGTCACGACCGAAAAAATCCTTCCCTGCCTTCGGTGTTCAGCCTGTGGCGGGCCGCCGACCTGCAGGAGCGGGAAATCTTTGACCTCTTCGGGATTAAATTTGACGGTCACCCCAACCTGAAACGCATTGTTCTCTGGGAGGGTTTTCCCGGTCATCCGTTAAGAAAGGATTGGCAAGGTGGCGATTAGGACTGAGTCCTTTGTTCTCAATTTTGGTCCTCAGCACCCCTCAACCCACGGGGTGTTCCGGATGAGAATGACTCTTAACGGGGAAGTGGTGGTTGATATGGAGCCGGTTTTCGGCTATCTGCACCGGGGCATTGAGAAGGTGGCCGAGGAGCGTACCTATAAGCAGAATATCCCCTTTACCGACCGGATAGATTACCTGGCTTCAATGAGCAATAATCTGGCTTACTGCCTGGCGGTGGAGAAGCTGGCGGGAATTCCGGTTCCGGAACGGGCGGAATACCTGCGGGTGATTATAGCTGAAATGCAGCGCCTCGCCAGCCACCTGATTGCGGTTGGCGCCTTTTTGAATGACTGCGGCGCCTTTATGACCCCTATCCTTTATATGATAAGGGAGAGGGAGAAGATTCTGGACCTGTTTGAAATGGTCTCCGGTCAGCGGCTTACCTATAACTTCATGCGTTTTGGCGGGGTGAGCCAGGATATTCCCGAGGAATTTATGCCGGCGCTGGAAAAGGTTATCGCCGAGATGCCCGGTTTCATTGATGAATATGACCGGCTGCTGGCCGAGAACGAGATACTGCTGGCGCGGGCGAAGGGGGTTGGTATCCTGCCCAAAGAGCTGGCGATAAATATTGGTGCCAGTGGCCCGGTGCTTCGCGGCAGCGGGGTCAAGTGGGATATTCGTAAGGCTGACCCTTACTCGATTTATGACCGCTTTGAGTTTGAGATTCCCACCGGTACTGTCGGTGACTGCTACGACCGCTACCGGGTAAGGGTTCAGGAGATGCGCCAGAGCGTGCGCATTATCAAGCAGGCGATGCAGCAGCTTCCTGAGGGTGAGGTATTGACCGAGGTACCGCTGCGGCTGCGTCCGCCCAAGGGGGAAGCTTACGCGCGCATTGAAGCCCCCAAGGGTGAGCTCGGCTTCTATCTGGTGTCAGACTACTCGCCCAATCCCTATCGCTTTCACGTTAGAGCGCCATCATTGATAAATTTGACGGCTCTTCGGGATATGGCTGTCGGCTGGAAGATAGCTGATGCCATCATTACCTTTGGCAGTATTGATATCTGTATGGGAGAGGTAGACAGGTAGTGTATTTGCTGGACAACTACTGGATACACTTTGCCGTATTTACGGTGGTCATCATTGCCTTTATCCTGACCATGGTGATGGGCTTTATCTACATTGAGCGGCGGGTTCTCGGCTTTATTCAGGTCCGCCTGGGACCAAATCGGACCGGACCCTTTGGTCTGCTTCAGCCGGTGGCTGACGCCATCAAGGTATTGATTAAAGAAGACATAATACCGGACAAGAGTGACAAGCAGATTTTCTGGCTGGCGCCACTGGTGGCTTTTGTGCCGGTATTTATGATTTTTGCCGTGGTCCCGTTCCAGAGGGGGGCACTGCTGGCTGACCTCAATGTGGGCATTCTCTATGTAGTTGCGGTCAGCTCAATCGTCGCGGTGGGGGTGTTTATGGCGGGGTGGAGTTCCAACAATAAGTTTGCTCTGGTCGGGGCGATGCGTGATGTTGCCCAGCTAATAAGCTATGAGATTCCGCTCGGTCTGGCTATCCTCGGTGTCGTCCTGCTCGCCGGTTCACTATCACTGACCCAGATTGTGGAGGCACAGAGCATCCCCTTTATCCTGCTTCAGCCACTGGGTTTCCTGATATTCTTTATCGCCGCTCTCGCCGAGGTCAACCGCTGCCCCTTTGACCTGCTTGAGGCTGATTCGGAGATAGTGGCTGGTTTCAATGTTGAATACTCCGGTATGAAGTTCGCCATGTTTTTCCTGGCTGAATACTGTGAGGTACTGGTGCTTTCGGCGCTGGTCGCCATCCTGTTCCTCGGTGGCTGGAGGGGGCCGCTACTGCCGCCCTTCCTCTGGTTTGTGATTAAGATAGTGGCCGTGTTCCTGTTCGTCATCTGGATACGGGCCACTATACCCCGGCTGAGAATAGACCAGGTAATGGGCTTTGCCTGGAAGGGTCTGTTGCCATTAGCCCTGATAAACCTGCTGATTACCGGTCTGGAAGTGCTGGTCTGGAAGGGAACACTGCCCTGGCTGGCAATATTCCTGAACATAGCCATAATGGCCGTTTTGATACTTCTCTGGTCAAAGTTCTTCCGGTTAGGAGGGGGCCGAGTTGAGGTTTGAGCACTACGGTATTGGCATTGCCAAGGGTCTCTCGGTAACCCTGAGAAACCTGTTGCGGGGGCCAATTACCACCCAATACCCGGAGCAGAAGCTGGACATCTCTCGTCGCGCCCGGGGCACCAAGCTTGCCTGGGATGAAGAGAAGTGTGTCGGCTGTTACACCTGTGCCCGCAGCTGCCCGATTAATGTCATTGAGATTGAAACCCCGGAGACGGCGGTGCAGGGGGTAATCGTGGCGCCGTGCCATGATACCTGCCCGGCGGGCGTGGATGCGGCTCGCTATGTCCGTCTCATTGCCCAGGGCAAGTTTGCTGATGCACTGGCCGTAATCAGGGAGAGGATTCCCTTCCCTTCGGTCTGTGGCTTCATTTGTGCCCATCCCTGCGAAGATAAGTGTAACCGGGGCAAGATTGACCAGCCGATTACCATCAGGGCACTGAAGAGATTCGCCTGGGAGCATGACACTGGCCTCTGGCGCCAGAAAGGCAAGCAGCTGCCACCCACCGGTAAGAAGGTGGCTATCGTCGGCGCCGGACCGGCCGGGCTGACTGCCGGCTACTATCTGGCCAAGCAGGGCCATAAGGTAACCGCCTTTGAGTCATTATCCATAGTCGGCGGTATGATCCGGGTAGGTATCCCGGATTATCGCTTGCCCCCGAGGATAATTGATGATGAGATTGATGAAGTAAGGAGAGCCGGGGTCGAGATTAAGCTGAATACCAGGGTTGAGTCCGTCGATAAGCTGTTGAAGGACGGCTATGATGCGGTTCTCATTGCGGTTGGCGCTCACCGCGGGGTAAAGATACCCCTGCCCGGGTCTGATTTAGATGGGGTGCTAATTGCGACCGATTTTCTGCGCGATGCCGCGCTGGGCAAGCCGGTTAAGGTCGGCAAGAGGGTGGTGGTGATTGGTGGTGGTAATGTTGGTTTTGATTGTGCCCGCACCAGCCTGAGACTGGGTGCGGAGGAAGTCCGCGTTGCCTGCCTGGAGTGCCGTAGCGGCATGCTGGTCAGCGCCGAAGAGATTGAAGAGGGCGAGCACGAGGGGGTGCTCGTTCATCCGTCCCATTCCTTCACCCGGATTACCGGTGATAACGGGCATGTTAGCGGTGTGGAGTGCCTTGATGTGCGCTCCTTTGGTTTTGATAAAGATGGCAAGCTGCGTGTCGACTCTATCGCCGGCTCAGAGCATATCCTGCCCGCCGATACCATCATTTTCGCCGTGGGGCAGTGGCCTGAGCTGGGGCTGATTGAGGGGATGGACGAGGTCAAGACGGTCAGGGGACGCACCGTGGAGGTTGATGAAGAAACCAAGGCTACCGGTAAGAAAGGCGTCTTTGCCGCCGGCGATGCCGTGACCGGGACGGACCTGGTCATCACGGCGATAGCCGCCGGCCGAAAGGCAGCCATCGCTATGGACAAATACCTGGGTGGGGACGGGAATATTGACGAGGTGCTGGCACCGGTTGAGGCGATGCCGAGTCGGGTTGAGGGACCGAGGGAGGCGTTCCGCCCCGAGATATCCTTCATCCCGCTCAAAGAGCGGCTGTCTACCTTTAAAGGGGTGGAGCTCAGCCTGGCGGAGCAGCTGGCGGTGGAAGAAGCGGAGCGGTGCCTGAGGTGTGACCTCGCCTATCACCCGGAGAAGTACCAGGTGGATACCAGGAAGTGCATCTTCTGTGGCCTGTGTGTTGAGTCCTGCCCCTTTGATGCCCTGTTCCTGGGCCATGTCTATGAGCAGGCGGCGTACCGCAGCCGGGAGCTTATTTTAGAGAAAGAAGATATAAAGCGGGATGAGAAGGTGCCACCGAGTGGTTACTATCACCCCGAAGTTGCCGAAACTCTACCGAAGCAGACACTGCTGGTGTATAACGAGAAGAAGGGTAAAGGGAAAGCATAATGGGACTGGCAATTGCTTTCTGGATACTGGCCATAGTTGGTGTCGCCGCTGCCCTGGCGGTGGTACTGCTGCGCAACATCTTCCGGGCGGCACTGGCCTTAATTCTGTGCTTCCTGACCATAGCCGGGCTCTATGTAACCCTGAGCGCCGACTTTCTGGCGGCGGTGCAGGTTTTGATTTATGTCGGCGCTATCGCCATATTGATTATCCTGGCGATTATGCTGACCAGGGAAGTCCAGCAGGGTGGTCTCACCAATAAACTGCAAATCCCCGTTCTGGTAGTGGTGGTTTTGCTTCTGGGGGCGCTGATATACACCGTGGTCAGTACCCCGTGGGCGGTATCGACGGCAATGCCCCTGGTGCCGACCACCCCCGTCCTTGCCGGCAAGCTTTTCGGCGAAGGCGGGTTCATCCTGGTGGTGGAGATGGCGGCGGTTCTTTTGCTGGTCGCCATTCTGGGAGCAATAGTTCTGGTGAGGGAGAAGTAGCCAAGTTATGGCAGTAGGTTTGGAACACTATCTGATATTATCAACGGTCCTGTTAGCCATCGGGCTTTACGGGGCGCTGTCCAAGCGCAACGCCATCGTCATCCTGATGTCGATTGAGCTTATGCTCATGGCGGTGAGTATCGCCCTGGTTGCCTTCTCCCGCTATATTGTGCCGTTAGCACTGACCGGACAGGTCTTTGTTATATTCATTATGGTGGTGGCGGCGGCTGAGGCGGCGGTGGGGCTGGCCGTAATCATCGCTATCTACCGTGGCTATGAGACGATTGACGCCACCAAAATTAATTTAATGAAATGGTAAATTTTATTGAGGTAATAAGGGAGAGATAATGCCACATCAGTTACTTTGGCTCATATTTCTGTTACCTCTCTTTTCGTTTATCGTAATATCGTTTGTGCTCCGGCCCTTCTTCAACGATAAGCCCCAGCTTGGTGGCTACACCACCATTGCCGCTATTGCTGGTTCTTTCGTGCTCTCTGTCTTTGCCCTGTTTGCCGTGATGGCTAACAGCGGGCAAGCCCTGCCCGTACCCGATATCGAGTGGGTACTCATTGAGGGTGGGGTCAGCATCCACCTGGGGCTGCTGGTTGATTCGCTGACCGCGGTGATGCTCATTGTGGTTACCCTGGTCAGCCTGATGGTGCAGATATATTCGCAGGGCTATATGCACGGCGACGCCGGCTATCACCGCTACTTCGCCTTTATGTCGCTGTTCACCGCTTCAATGCTGGGGCTGGTCTTAGCCGATAACCTGGTCTTCATGTTCGTCTTCTGGGAGGGGGTGGGGCTCTGCTCCTATCTCCTTATCGGTTTCTGGTTCCACAAGCCGTCAGCCGCCAATGCCGCCAAGAAAGCCTTTATCGTCACCCGTCTGGGAGACTTCGGCTTCCTGGCGGGCATACTGGCTCTGTATTTCAATACCGGGACCTTTGATATTGCGATGTTGCATGAATTGGCCGTAGCCGGGGCTATCTCAGGGACGATACTTACCTGGGTAGCCATCGGCGTCTTTTCCGGTGCGGTGGGTAAGTCAGCCCAGTTCCCGCTCCACGTATGGCTGCCCGATGCTATGGAAGGCCCGACGCCGGTCAGCGCCTTGATTCATGCCGCCACCATGGTGGCGGCCGGTGTCTTCCTGGTCGCCCGCACCTTCCCCCTGTTTGAGCACTCGGTGGGGGCGATGACCACGGTGGCGATTATCGGCGGCTTCACCGCCATTTTTGCCGCTTCCATCGGCCTGGTGATGACCGATATCAAGCGGGTGCTGGCTTATTCCACCATCAGCCAGCTGGGCTATATGATGCTGGGACTGGGCACCGGTGGGGTGGCTATCGGCATCTTCCACCTGTTCAACCACGCCTTCTTCAAGGCACTGCTCTTTCTCGGTGCCGGCAGCGTCAATCACGCCACCGGGACCTTTGATATGCGTCAGATGGGTGGACTGCGCAAGATAATGCCGTGGACATACGCTACCTTTGTCATTGCCTCGCTCAGTATTGCCGGCATCTGGCCGCTCTCCGGTTTCTGGAGCAAGGACGAGATACTGGCCAGCTCTCTGGCGAGCCAGCCCATTCTGTTCTATCTGGCGCTGATAACCGTCTTTATGACCGCCTTCTATATGTTCCGGGCAATCTTTATTACCTTCGGTGGTGAGTATCGGGGCGATACTTCTGGGGCTCACGGTCACCCCCACGAATCACCGCCGGTAATGGTGGTTCCGATGGTAATTCTGGCGGTTCTGTCCGTGGTTTCCGGCTTCTGGAATGTTACCGGACAGTTTGACGCCTTTATGGGGCATGGCGGGGGGCACGGTCCCGGTTTCTTTGCCGTTTTGACCCATCCGTTGCCCCTGCTATCGCTGGTGGTGGCGATACTGGGTATTTTCCTGGCTTATGCCGTTTATAGTGCTAAGTGGCTTTCGGCGGACAAACTGAGGAGTATGTTTGGCCCGCTACATACGGTGCTGGCGCATAAATACTGGTTTGATGAGCTTTATGAGGGTGTTTTCGTCAGAAAGTCTATGATTAATGGCTTCTTCGCTGGACTGCAGCAGTTTGATACCAATGTGGTCGATGGAACGGTAAACGGGGTAGCTAACGGCACTGCCGCCGGCGGTAGAGTCCTCCGGCAGATTCAGACCGGGCAATTGCAGCTTTATGGCCTGTTTATCGGGATAGGTATTTTGGCGATTATTCTATCGGTGCTTTTCTTTGGCTAAATAAAATAATTAAACGGGAGAGAAGATTAAGTTGGATTTTCCTTATCTCAGTTTAATAATCTTTCTGCCCATCGCGGGGGCAATTCTGATTGCCTTCATCCCTGACCTGTCGAAACGGATGGTCAGGTGGATGGCGGTGGCCTTTACCTCGGTGCCGCTGCTGCTATCGCTGATTATGTTCGCCAGCTTTGAACGCTCATCGGCCGCCATTGGCGTAATGCAGTTTGAGGAGAAGGTCTCCTGGATTTCGACCATTAATGCCAACTACCACCTGGGGGTGGACGGGCTTAACCTGCCCCTGGTGTTGCTGATGGCTTTCCTCGGCTTTATGGTGGTGCTCATCTCCTGGAAGGTTGACCTCAGGGTCCGGGAGTACTTTGCCTGGCTGCTGCTGCTTGAAGCGAGCATCATCGGCGTATTCTCCTCCCTTGACCTGCTTCTGTTCTTCCTGTTCTGGGAGATAGAAGTTATCCCGATGTACTTCTTGATTTCTATCTGGGGCTCGGGACGAAAAGAATACTCAGCCATAAAATACGTTATCTTTACCCTGTTCGGCAGTGCCATGATGCTGACCGGCATTCTCAGCCTCTACTTCACCACCGGCAGCCTCAGCATGCTGGACATCGCCGGGGCGGGCATTGGCTCGTTCAGGGCGGTTATTCCGGTGGCGGCGATATTCTTCTTCCTCTTGACCGGCTTTGCCATCAAGCTACCGGTCTTCCCGCTGCATACCTGGTTGCCAGATGCCCATACCGATGCCCCCACCGCGGTCAGCGTGGTGCTGGCGGGGGCACTGCTTAAGATGGGCGGCTACGGCATGATTCGTATCTGTCTGGGGATATTCCCTGAGGTTGCCCACAGGTTTGCCACCCTGCTGGCGGTATTTGCCGTTTTCACCGTGCTCTATGGGGCGGCGGTGACGCTGAGGCAGACTGACTTGAAGCGGCTGATCGCATACAGCAGCATCAGCCATATGGGTTATGTATTTTTGGGCATCTTTGCCCTGACCCAGGTGAGCCTGACCGGAGCCACCATGCAGATGTTCAGCCACGGGGTTATCACCGGCCTCCTGTTTGCCGTGGCCGGTCTGGTGATGCACAACACCGGGGAGCGCAACCTGAACAAGCTGGGCGGTCTGGCCCGGCAGATGCCGGTTGTGGCTATCATCTTTGTCGTGGGCGGGCTGGGCGCCCTCGGCTTACCATCCACCAGCGGCTTTGCTGCCGAGTTTCTCGTTTTCCTGGGCAGTTTCACCAGCACCATGGTAGCCGGCATCAAGGTCCTGACTATCCTGGCGGTGCTGGGGGTGGTGCTGGCCGCCGGCTACATACTGTGGCTGGTGCAGCGGGTGTTCTACGGCCCGGTACTGGAGGAGTACAACTGGGTGTCTGATGCTGATACCCTGGAGAAGGTATATGCCGCCTGCTTTATCGCCATAATTATGCTGGTCGGCATCTACCCGGCAATTTTGACCGATGTTATCAAGCTGGGCGTTTTACCCATGGTCGGAGGTTAGGGGATTAGCTAAATGAATAAAGGAGCTGGGTTTTGAATCTAGGGTTGATTTTGCCAGAGCTGACTTTGCTGGTGTTTGCCATCGCCGTGATTCTGGTTGATCTTATCACCCAGAAGAAGGTGGTACTGGTCTGGCTCAGCCTGTTCGGCATAGTAATATCGGCTGGCTTCGCTCTGGGCATGTGGGGTTGGGGCGCTTACGGTATCTTCAACAACCAGATGGCGGTGGACAATTTTGCCATCTTCTTCAAGCTGCTATTTTTGGGCATTGCCGCCCTGGTTATTCTGGCCTCGGTGGACTACAGCGCCAAGTTCGCTAACTTCAGGGGTGAATACCATGCTCTGGTGCTGCTGGCTGCCCTGGGCATGATGCTGATGGCGGCAACGACCAGTTTAATCTCCATCTATATCGCCATTGAGCTGACCAGCATCTCCCTCTATATCCTGGTCGGCTTTCTCAAAGATGCCAAGTCAACCGAAGCCTCGCTTAAATACCTGCTGCTGGGCGCGGTAGCTTCGGCAGTAATGCTCTACGGTATGGCGCTGGTCTTCGGTTTTACCGGCGAGATCGGGCTTGGCGAGATTGCCCGGGTCGTCCAGGGGATGTCTCCGGCCACCCTTTTGGCCAGCCCGGCGTTCATGGTGGGCATTGTGCTGATGATAGCCGGCTTCGGCTTCAAGATGGCGGCGATACCCTTCCATATGTGGGTGCCCGATGTTTACGAAGGAGCACCAACGCCGATAACCGCCTATCTCTCCGTTGCCAGCAAGGCGGCCGGCTTTGCCCTCGTCCTCAGGGTTTTCTACTCCGCCTTCGGCTTCCCTGACTGGCTCAGCCTGAACTGGGGCATAATCTTCGCCGTGCTCAGTGCCATCGGTATGACCCTGGGCAATGTGGCCGCCATTCCCCAGACCAACATCAAGCGCATGCTGGGTTACTCCAGTGTTGCTCAGGCGGGTTACCTGCTGGTGGGGGTAGCCACGGTTGGCCTGTCGGCGGCGACTGATGTGGTCGGGCGGAGCAGCGTTCTCTTCTTCCTGGTCAGCTATGCGCTGACCAATATGGGGGCATTTATCGCCATTATTGCCATTTCGGACAAGCTCAAGAGTGACCAGATTAGCGATTACTCCGGTATGGGCAAGCGGGCGCCGCTGCTGGCGCTGGCGCTGACCCTGTGCCTTATTTCCCTGATTGGCATGCCGCCGGCGGCCGGCTTCATGGCCAAGTTCTACATCTTCAGTGGCGCCGTACAGCACGGGCTATTATGGCTGGTGATTATTGCGGTGATAAACAGTGTTATCTCCGCTTACTACTATCTCCGCGTGGTCAAGGTGATGTGGCTCGGCGAGCCCGCCTCGGCAGAAAAGGTGCCCTCTTCGGGAGCACTGAAGCTAGCCCTGGCTCTTTCCTGCTTCGGTGTGCTCCTGCTGGGCATTCTCCCCGGCTTGGTGATGAGGCTGGCCGAGATAGCCGCCAGGATGTTCGGCTTCTAGCTTCCTGCCTTAAGCAAATTCCCCGCGCATCCCAAGTCAACTTTGGTTTACTCAGCCTTTTTACCCGGTAGATTTTCTGTGCTCGGCAATGGTGTATAATTGGCTTGAGTATTTACCCTGGACAGTTTATATTGGGCGGTATCTGGAGTAAGTCATGGAAATGCTCATAATTGTGGCGTTTCTGGTTTTAGGCGGTTTCTTGCTGCTGCTGGTCGGCTTTCTTCTCTGGGACAGGCTGCGCCGGGAGCAAAGGTGGCAGGAGCAGGGGGACGTCCTCTCCAAGGCAGTCGGGGACAGGATAGACGGCACCATCAAGGTCTTTGGCGAGCTGCAGAAGGGGATAGGGGAGCTTGCCGAGAAGGCGAAGGGCATTGAGGAAGCCGGTAAAAATATTTTGACCCTGCAGGAGATTCTGCGGACACCCAAGCCGAGGGGCGGTCTCGGTGAATTTTTACTGGAGAGACTATTGGCCGACAGCCTGCCCCGCGATGTTTATGCCCTGCAGTGGCGCTTTCACAGCGGCGAGACGGTGGACGCGGTGGTGCGGATTGGCGGGAGCATGGTGCCGATTGATGCCAAGTTCCCCCTGGAGGACTTTGAACGAATGGTTGCCGCCGAATCTGATGAGGAACGGGCTGCCATAAGAAAGCAATTTGCGCGCACGGTAAAGAAGCATATTGACGATGTGGCCAAGTATATACGGCCCGATGAGAACACCTTTGACTTTGCCCTGATGTATGTGCCTGCCGAGAACATCTATTACGAGACCATCCTCCAGCCCGATATCTGCAGCGAGTGCCTGAAGAAGAGGGTCTTTCTGGTCTCACCGAACAGCTTTTATGCCTACCTGCAGGCGATTGTCCTGGGGCTGAGGGGGCTGCGCATTGAGCGGGCTACCCGTGAGATTCTGGGGCGGCTGCAGCGTCTTCAGGGTGAGTTTGGTTCTTTCCAGCGTGATTATGAGACCCTGGGCGGGCATATTCACCGGGCGGTGGCCAAGTATGACGAGGCCTCGGTCAGGTTGACCAGGCTGGGCGATAAGCTACAGCTTACCGGTGAAGCGGCTCCTGAGGAATTGCCCGAAGGGGATGAGGAAACCAGTAGCCCGCCTGAGTAAATGAATTCAGGCCGGCAAAAGGAGGTTGAGATGCCAGTGGATTGGAGTTGCCCGTTTTGGTTGGGTGCACTTTGGTGGGGAATATGGGTGATATCTTTGGCGGTGGCGTGGGATATGGTATGGAAGGGGATAGGGCTGTGGAAAGCGGGTCAGAACGGTCACCTTGTCTGGTTTATCTGCATATTCATCTTTAATACTATGGGCATACTGCCCATCATCTACATCTTTTTATTCAGTCAGAAGAAGCCGACTGCAGACGTGGAACCTGCCGCGTAGCCAGGGGGAGCGTTGGATAGAACTAAAGGCTTTGTCAATCTGAATCGGTATAAATCGGGTCGGGCGATAAAGCGGTTCCAGAAGAATGTCGACCGCTACCAGCTGAAAAAAGAGAAGAAAGGCAAGCCGTAGGCTGCTTTGGGGAGGAACTGATGATGAAGTGGAGCTGGATAGTGTTCTGGTTGTTGATGGGCGCTTTTTTGGTCATAGACAGCGTATTTTTAATTCCGGCGGCGAGGGAATTACTGATGGGCCTTACTTTTCTTATTGTTACCGGGGCTGTTTTCATTGCCCTGGGGGTGGCTCTGATTGTATTAACCGTAAAGGAAAAAGTGGCCGGAGCGCTTCAGAAGTTCTTGATACTGACCGGGGCTTCGGTTATCGGCATACCCGTCAGCGTTGTTTTACATAATGCTATCTACGGGCTGTTTATTGCCTGGTTCGGTGCCGGCTTTTGGGACCGAATCGGTCTCGGTGATGAGCCCTTCTTCTTTCTTATGGCCATTGTAGTGTGCCCGCTGGCTTTTCTGGTCGGCGCCATTGGCACTATCGTGCTGGTGGTAAGGGGGCGCGGGGTGGCCGGGAAATCGCTCTCCGCCTAGCCTTGACACCTCAAATTGCCGATGTTACACTTCATTTGCCTTCGCATGACGCTCTAATTTTTATCAGGAAGCAGGCTATTAATTGTGAAAAAGGTTGGCATTCTCTATCATCCACTGAATGAAGCTGCCTATCCGCTGGCTGAGGAACTGAAGGGGTTTTTGGAGTCCAAGGGCGTTTCCGCCTGGCTGTGCTCTGCCTGGAAGTGTGATGAAGCCAGGGCTCAGCTGGATAACACCGATTTAATCCTGACCATTGGCGGTGACGGCACGATTCTGCGGGCAGCTGAAGTGGTGGTGCCGGCACCAATTCCCATTACCGGGGTAAATCTGGGCAAGCTGGGCTTTATGACCGAACTCAAGGCAGAAGAGGTTAAAGCCAAGCTACCCGCCCTGCTGGCGGGGAAGGGCTGGCTTGATGAGCGGTCTATGCTTGAGGCTGAGCTGGTGGCTGCTGGCCGGGAAGCCCCCCGCCGGTTTCACGCCTTAAACGACGTGGTGCTGGCGAGGGGTGAAATAGCCCGGGTGGTCTATGTGGACGCCAGCATTGATGGTGAGCCGCTGGCTACCTACAAGGCAGACGGGGTGATGGTGTCTACCGCCACCGGCAGCACCGGCTATGCCCT
>DATKYY010000023.1:0-5296 GCA_035528295.1 Dehalococcoidales bacterium
AAGGCAAGGCAAAGGTAGAGAGGGTTACCGATGACGGCTATGAGGTAGTCGAGGTAGCCCTGCCCGCCCTGCTGACGGTAAGCAATGAAATCGGCGAGCCCCGCTACCCCACCATAAAGAGGAGCCTGGCCGCCAAAAAGATTGAGCCCACTGTCTGGAAACCGGCTGATATCGGCTTGGAAACAGCCCGGACCGGTGCTGCCGGCCGGCACAGCGAAATAGCCAGGCTATTTCAACCCGTCCGCGGCGTTAAATGCGAGATTATGGAAGGGGAATCCGCCGAAGAGGCGGGGGCTAACCTCGCCCTACGGCTGAGAGAGGCAAAGCTGATTTAGGGTTATTTATGATGGCTGAACATAAAGGCGTTTTAATCTATGCTGAAGTTGCCCCGGGAAAGCTGACCACAATGGCTACCGAGTCGCTGGGCTGTGGCCGAAAGCTGGCTGATGAGCTGGGTGAAGAGCTAGCCGCCGTTCTGGTAGGCAGCGAGGTGAGCGGCCTTGCCCAGGAAGCCATCGCCTTCGGTGCCGATAAGGTATATATTGCCGACCACCCCCTGCTCAAAGACTACCAGACGGACTCATATGTCGCCGTTATGGAAAAGATAATCAAACAGGCAATGCCCCGCGTGGTCATTATGGGGCAGACATCGGTCGGCCGCGATTTAGCCCCCCGCCTCGCCTTCAGGCTGGGCACAACGGCGACTCTGGACTGCATTGAGCTTAATATCGACCCCCGCTCAAAGCAACTGCTCCCGACCAAACCAGTCTACGGGGGCAATGTCATGGCTGTCATCACCACCCGGTCCCTGCCCCAGATAGCCTCTATTAGAGCCAGAGCCATGTCACCCCTGCCGCGCAATGACTCAAGGCAGGGGGAGATTATCAGTCTTGATGCCGAACCAGACCCCCGGGCAATCAGGACCAGGGTGCTGGAAAAAGTCGTGGACGAAGTCACCGGCATCAAGCTGGAAGAGGCCGAGGTAATCGTCACCGGCGGCAGGGGGATGGGCGGAACAGAAGGCTTTCAACAGCTACGCGAGCTGGCTCAGCTGCTGAAGGGGGCAACAGGCGCCAGCCGACCCCCCTGTGATAACGGCTGGGTTCCGGAAACACTCCAGATCGGGCTGACCGGCAAGATTGTCGCCCCCAAGCTCTATATCGCCGTCGCCCTTTCCGGCTCCAGCCAGCATATCAGCGGCTGTTCCGGCTGCAAAAATATTATCGCCATCAATAAAGACCCGGAGGCAAACATCTTCCGCGAAGCCCGCTTCGGTGTCGTCGGTGACTGGAAAAAAGTAGTCCCCGCCTTCACCGATAAGGTTAGAGAGCTATTAGGTGAGCCGGGTTAAGCCTTTTCGGCCTGCTTCTGGGCCTGCTTTTCGGCGATAATCTTCTGGGTAACGTTGGGCGGTGCTTCCTCGTAGTGGCTGAAACTGACCTTGTAGCTCGCCCGTCCCTGGGTCAATGACTTCAGGTCAATGGCATAGCGCATAATCTCAGCCTGAGGCACCATCGCCTCAATAACATTGGCTCCGTCCTGAGGGTTCATCCCCAGTACATGGGCTCGCTTGGTATTAAGGTCACCGATAATATCACCGGTAAACTCATCGGGGACGGTCACCTTGATATTCATTATCGGCTCCAAAATAATGGGGTGCGCCTCAGCCAGCCCCCTCTTCAGCGCCCCCGCTCCGGCAATCTTGAAGCAGATGTCTGAGGAATCAACCGCGTGGAAACTACCGTCATAGGCCGTCATCTTTATGTCAACTACGGGGTAACCAGCCAGCACTCCCTCGTGAATTGCCTCATTAACCCCCTTCTCCACCGCCGGGATATAGTTTTTGGGAATAGCACCACCGACTATTTTATCAACGAACTCGTGACCACTACTCCGAGCTAGCGGCTCCACTGCCAGGCAGACATGCCCGTACTGACCGTGCCCGCCGGTTTGCTTCCTGTGCTTATATTCCGCCTTGGCCGAGGCGGTAATCGTCTCTTTGTAGGGAACGCTGGGCGTGTTTAGCTCCACCTTGACACCAAATTTACGCAGCATCCGCTCGGCAGCCACCTCAAGTTGAGTCTCACCAATACCGGAGAGAACGGTCTCCCCGGTATCCGGGTCTTTGCGCACCCGGAGGGTTAAATCTTCCTCAACCAGCCGGGATAATGCCGTGCCCAGCTTATCGACATCAGCCTTGGTCTTGGGATGCACCGCCTGGCTGAAAATCGGCTCCGGGAAGACAACCGGGGCAATTTTCTGCGGTTTATCCCGACCGGACAGGGTATCGCCGGTGCCGGTTACGCCCAGCTTGGCTACGGCGCCGATATCCCCCGCCCTGAGCTGAGACACCGGCTCCTGGGTCTTACCCCGCACCAGCAGTAACTGACCGATACGCTCGGCTTCGTTGCGGGTGGCATTCCAAACCTGGGAATTGCTATCAATCGCCCCGTTATAGACCCGCAAATAAGTTAGCTTGCCGACATAGGGGTCGGCACTGGTCTTGAACACCAGCGCCGCCAGGGGGGCGGTCTCGCTTGGCGTTACCTTCTGCTCGGTTGAATCGCTGATTATAACCACCTCCCGCTCCTGGGGGGAGGGCAAATAGCTTTTTATGGCATCCAGCAGGGAGACGACTCCCACGTTCTGCAACGCCGAACCAGCCAGGATGGGGATAACCCGACCGCTTACTGTTCCCTGTCGCAAGCCCCGGCTCAACTCCTCAAGGCTAAGCTCTTCACCGCCCAGATATTTTTCAATCAGGGCATCATCAACCTCAGCGGCGGCTTCAACCAGCTTCTCCCGGAAAGAATTGACCTTGTCCTGTAATGCGGCCGGTATTTCGGCTTCCTGAGGCGGTGAGCCGGTATATGCCTTCATGGCAAGCAGGTCAACAACCCCCTGGAAATCACTCTGGGCACCAATCGGTAAATAGAGCGGTACACATCTTGCGCCGAACCTGGACTGTATGTCACCTACCGTTCGGTAGAAATCGGCATTCTCGCGGTCCATCTTGTTGATAAAGATGAGCCGCGGCAGGTTGGCTTCCTGGCAGTAAGCCCATACCTGCTCCGTACCTACCTCAACGCCGGAGGCAGCACAGACGGCGATTACCGCCCCCTCACTGACCCGCAGGGCTGCCCTGACCTCACCGACAAAGTCGGCATAGCCGGGGGTATCAATCAGGTTAATCTTGGTCTCCTGCCACTCAGCGGGCAGCATGGTCAGGTTAAGGCTAATCTGGCGCTTTACCTCATCCGGGTCATAATCCGAGGTAGTAGCGCCATCATCAACCTTACCCAGCCGATTAATCGCCTTGGCGGTAAATAAAATGGCCTCGGCAAGGGAAGTCTTGCCTTCGCCGGCATGGGAAAGCAAACAGAGATTGCGAATATTGTCTAATCCATATTGCTTCATCTAATTGCCCATCTCCTAAAAATCATTCACTCTATTATAGTTCTAGCCTGCCCACAGGACAAGTGAAATTTAGCGCTTCTCTGGTCAGCCTAAAAGTAGCGGGGTGACATAGGTCTCAATAATAGCCGCCGGTATGAGCAAGCCGATGGCGAGCAGCAGATATTTTAGATTCTGCTTCAGATTGGGCAGTAAGAGCTCCCTTTCCCTTCTCCGGAAAATAGCCAGTATGGCGGCGGCGCCGAAGCTGAGGGCAGCCGCCTCACCGATAATCAGCGCCGGCAGCTCAAAGACGCCGTGGGGGAGCAGCCCGGTCAGGACAAAACCAAGCGACTCCTGCTGAGCCACGATGGCGGACAAAGAACCGAGCAGCAAGCCGTTGATAGTTAAAGCCAGCACCGGCACCAGACATAGCATCGGGCTCAAGGCAAAGCTTAATAGCAGGGCTGAGGTATTCTTCATGAAGATAACGAGGGCGATAACCGGAGCGGGCAGCGAAGTCAGGATATCACCGAACTGCTTGATGGTGGCGATACCCTCGGTGCTGAAGTCAATGACACCGGTAAAAGGCAGGGTGCCGATTACGGTGCCAGCAACGAAAAGAAAAGTGGCGCCAAGAAGCCACCATCTATATCTCATCTAAATTAAGAGCTCCTTCGTCTAGTCTTCTTCCCAGGCATCCTTACCGATAAGGGCAACAAAGCGGCAACCGCCCAGATTTTTAATTTTGTTCTTCTTTTTACCCCGGGTGATTTTGTATAAATCCTGAACATAGCGCGAGCCTACCGGAATCACCATCCGCCCCCCGATGGCCAGCTGAGCCAGCAGGTCAGTCGGTACTTCGGGGGCGGCGGCGGTGACCATTATCGCCTGATAAGGCGCCTGCGGCGGCCAGCCCAGCGTCTCACCGGCCCGATGCACCCTAACATTGGTATAGCCCAGACTGGTCAATACTTTCTTCGCCGACTCCGCCAGCACCGGTAGTCGCTCCACGGTAATCACCAGACGGGCTAATTCCGCCAGGATAGCCGCCTGATAACCGCTGCCCGTCCCTATCTCCAGCACCTTTTCCTCACCGCTAAGTTCCAGCGCTTCCGTCATAAGGGCAATGATAAACGGCTGTGATATGGTCTGGTCCAGCCCGATGGGCAGCGGCGCATCCTCATAAGCCAGGTGCTGCACCTCCGGTGGTACAAAAAGCTCCCGGGGGATACGCGACATAACCGTCAATACTCGCTTGTCTTTAATTTCGGTGCTAAGGTGCTCCACCAAACTGGCTCGTGCCGCTGTGAAATCCATTTTAAGAACCTTTACTCACACTAGGTAAGGATTAGGGCCAGTGCGATAAGAATTACCAGCATTACCCCGCCCAGGATACCGATGCG
Source organism: Dehalococcoidales bacterium (assembly GCA_035528295.1). Taxonomy (GTDB): domain Bacteria; phylum Chloroflexota; class Dehalococcoidia; order Dehalococcoidales; family JAUYDJ01. Next base: position 4,800 of record DATKYY010000023.1, read on the forward strand.
GCGTAACTCACTGAAGATATAGGGGTACTTGGCCATAATGGGCGGTGGCAAAATTGATTTTTTTGTTTCCGCAACCGGCGCCTCCGGCGGAGAAACCGGCGCCTCAGCCGGAATGGCTGCCGGTGATGGCTGAGAGGCCAGCATCGGCTGTCTCAGCTTCATTTTATTTTTCTTACCGTGTAATGAATGCTTGCCGCGACCGTGCCGTGATTTACCCGACATGCAAATACTCCCCTCTTAAATTAAGCTTATTTCGCCCTGGGGTGGGACTTATCATAGCTGCGACGGACATGCTCACTGGTCAGACGGGTGTATACCTGCGTCGTTGAGATATTGGCATGCCCCAGGAACTCCTGAACTGACCTCAGGTCAGCCCCACCGCTGAGCATATGGGTGGCAAAGCTGTGCCGCAGCGTGTGCGGACCGATATTGGTATCCAGGTTGGCTGCCTTGGCGTACTCTTTTACCTTCTGCCAGAAGCCCTGCCTGGTCAATCT
>DATKYY010000024.1:0-29741 GCA_035528295.1 Dehalococcoidales bacterium
GGGGTTGAGGTCTATCACGACATAGGGAATCTGGTAGCCTTTCAGAATGTCGGTCAGGTTACGGCCGGTGCGCCCGTGGCCGCAGATGATGACATGGTCTGACAGTCTCTTTTTGATATCTAGCAGCGGCTTATCACTGCCGAGTCGGGTCAGGGGGGCCAGTCGTCGGGAGGTGGTCAGGGAGTTATAGGTCACTTCCGCCAGTTTGAGGGCCAGCGGGGTGAACAGAATGGTAATAAAGGCGCTGGATAGAATCAGAGAATACAGGTTGGCCGACATTACGCCGGTTTCCAGCCCGGCCTGGCCGATGACGAAGCTGAACTCACCGACCTGGGTCAGGCCGGCACCCACGAAAAGGGCCGTCTTGAGGCTGTAACCGTAGAATCTGGGGATAAGAGCGCAGATGATAAGCTTGCTGACAATAATGATTAAAGCGACCAGTAAGACCATGCTCCAGTTGTCCATAATAAAGCGGGGGCTGGCCAGCATGCCCAGGGAAACGAAAAAGAGGGCGGCAAAGACATTGCGGAGGGGGATAACGTCGGCCAGCGCCTGGTGGGTAAAGTGGGAGCGGCTGACCAGCATACCGGCGGCGAAGGCGCCGAAGGCGGCGGAGATACCGAAGTAGGCGGTGCCGAAGGCAGCCCCCAGACAGATGGCCAGTATGGTAATCAGGAACAGCTCCCGGGAGCGTGAGCCGGCCGTCTGCCCCAGGAAAACGGGTATCAGCCAGAAGCCGATTACGGTCATCGCCCCCAGAAAGAGCAGGGCTTTGCCCAGGGTTATGCCCAGGGAATAAATCAAATTGGCCGTCGGCTCTCCCAGTGCCGGTAGAATTACCATAAGCGGCAGGACTGCCAGGTCCTGGACGAGAAGGATGGCAATCATAATGCGGCCATGAGGGGTGTTGGTCTCGCCCCGTTCCACCAGAATTTTGAGCACCACGGTGGTGCTGCTGAGGGCAATCAGGAAGCCGAAAAAGACGGCATCGGGGACGGACCAGATGAAAAAGTATTTAGCTACTCCAAAGCCCAGTAGCGCCGTCACCAGTATCTGGATGATACCACCCAGCGGTCCGACCTTGCCCATCCGCCTCAGGTCACCCAGGGAGAATTCCATACCCAGGGTGAACAGGAGGAGAACTACGCCGATACTGGCCATGGTCTCAATCAGGTCCACGTTTTTGACCAGGCCGAAGGAGAAGGGGCCGATGAGCACCCCGGCGATAAGGTAGCCGAGAAGCACCGGCACCCGGAAACGGTAGGCAATCAGCCCGCCGACGAGAGCGGCACCCATAATGATGGCGAGGTCAGCCATGAATCATATCCCTCAGTCCTGCTTTATAGGGCTATGGTATCATTTTTGGTAAATCCGTGCATTTAGTAAAAACAAAAAGGCCAGACTTCCACTATATCGGAACATCTGGCCCTTACTTGGAATACCTTAAGGTATAATCTGCGGTATAAGTTCTAGCTCTTACCAATTCTGAACATTTTGGTTCCGCATACTGGACAAACGCCTTGGGTCGCTGGTTTACCATTTTTCATTACGATGCCCTTGGCGTCTTTCATTTCCCTTTTAGCTCGGCACTTTACGCAGTATGCTTGCATTTTTTAGTCTACCTCCTTTCATGGTTGTCGGAAGACATAGCAACCATAAACTATTTGAGGCTATAATGTCAATAGCTTTAGCCCTGTTTTGACGCCGAGATTGTAAAAAAATTCAGCTTCCTGCCACGGGAAAAGCCAATTTTTTCATTCAACCGGCAAGCAGCCCATAATAGTGGGCCGGTAAGCCGGCTTCTTTACTCGTCGCGCCCTTCGGCGGGCAGGCGCGTTTTTTGCTTGACCAGCCAGTATTCCAGGCTATCGGCGAGGGCAAGCCAGCTGGCTTCAATGATATTGGCGGAGCTACCCACCGTCCGCCACTGCTCTACGCTGTCGCTGGACTCAATAAGGACACGGACCTGAGATGCGGTGCCGGTGCTCTCTTCCAGGATGCGCACCTTATAGTCAATCAGCTCCACTGCGGTCAGGCTGGGGTAGAACTGCAGCAGGGCTTTGCGCAGGGCCAGGTCAAGGGCGTTAACCGGGCCATTGCCTTCGGCGGCGGTGTGCATTATCTCGTTGCCCACCCTGACTTTGAGCATCGCTTCGCACAGCATTCCGGTCAGGTTTTCCTGGGTCGGCATGCGGCGCCGCTTCTCCACCACTACCATGAAATCAACCAGCTCAAAGGGCGATTGATAATCGGGCTTGGCCCGGTGTAGCAGCAGCTCAAATGATGCCTCGGCGTTTTCATACTGAAAACCGCGGCTTTCCAGAAACTTAATTTTCTCCAGTAGCTCCTGCGCCTCTTTCCCCTTGGGGGGCAGGGCCAGTCCCAGTTCTTTGGCTTTGTAGATTATGTTCTTTTTCCCGGACAGTTCCGAGACCAGTATCTTGGGTTGGTTGCCCACTTTAGCCGGGTCAATATGCTGGTAGCTTCCCGCCCACTTCATCATTCCGGAAACGTGAAGTCCCCCCTTGTGGCCGAAGGCACTGGAGCCAACATAGGGCAGGTGGGTCTCGGGGATAAGATTGGCTACCTCGCTGACGTAGCGGGATACTTCAGTCACTTTAGCCAGTTGGGCATCGGAAACGCAGTTGATGTTCATCTTGAGCTTCAGGGCGGGCATAACGGAACAAAGGTTGACATTGCCGCAGCGCTCGCCATAGCCGTTGATGGTGCCCTGAATCTGAACGGCGCCGGCGTTTACCGCCGCCAGGGTATTAGCCACCGCCAGTTCGGCGTCGTTGTGAGCGTGAATGCCCAGGGGGACAGTGCTTACTTTGGCGGCGGCTTTAACCGCCGCGGTTACTTCCTCGGGCAGCGCCCCGCCATTGGTATCGCACAGCACCAGGCAATCGGCTCCCGCCTCGGCGGCGGTGGTCAGGCAGCGCAGGCTGTAATCACGGTTCGCCTTGAAGCCGTCAAAGAAGTGCTCGGCATCAAAGAAGACGGTGAGCCCCTTTGCCTTGAGAAAGCCGATTGAGTCGGCAATCATGCTCAGGTTCTCTTCCAGGGTGGTCTCCAGTACCTGGGTTACCTGCGGTTCCGAGTTTTTGCCGACGATGGTGACTATTCCCACGCCGGCACTGGCCAGTGCCTGCAGGTTGGCGTCTTGCTCGGCTTTCACATTGACTCTCCGGGTGCTGCCGAAGGCAACCAGCTGGGCCTGGGAAAGAACCAGGCTCTTGGCTTTGGCAAAGAATTCAATATCTTTGGGATTGGAGCCGGGCCAGCCGCCTTCAATAAAGTGAATACCAAGCTCATCAAGCTTCTGGGCGATGTGCAGCTTGTCAATCACCGCAAACGAGACGCCCTCTCGCTGGGCGCCATCGCGCAGTGTGGTATCATAAAGCTGAATTAATGGCAATTTAGCCTCCCACCTTGCCGGCAATCAGGTCCCCCATCTCCTTCGTGCCCACCTTTGTTTTACCATCTCCCATTATATCAGAAGTGCGGTAGCCTTCATCTAACACTTTCTCAACCGCGCTCTCAATCGCCCGGGCTTCTTTGGTTAAGCCCAGAGAGTAGCGCAGCATCATGGCGGCACTTAGAATAGTGGCGATTGGGTTGGCGATATTCAACCCGGCAATCTGAGGTGCACTGCCGTGAATTGGCTCATACATCCCCAGTGTGTGGGCTTCTTCTTTGGGTATGCCGGCCAGACTGGCCGAGGCAAGCATGCCCATGGAGCCGCCCAGTATCGACGACTCATCGGTGAGAATATCGCCAAACATATTCTCGGTAACAATCACGTCAAAGCGGGCCGGGTTCAGCATCAGCCACATGGCACAGGCATCCACCAGGATATGCTCCAGCTCCACATCGGGGTACTGCGGGGCAATCTCGGTGGCTATCTGCCGCCACAGCCGGGAGGTCTGCAGCACATTGGCTTTATCCACTGAGACCAGCTGGTGGCGCCTGGTGCGCGCCAGCTCAAAGCCGACTCTGAGAATGCGCTCAATCTCGGCTTCAGTGTAGGTCATGGAATCGACCGCCCGCCTGCCCTGGGGTGTCTGCCACTCTCGCTTGGGGCGACCGAAGTAGATGCCCCCGGTAAGCTCGCGGACAAAGATGAAGTCCACCCCTTCAATCAGCTTCGGCTTCAGGCTGCTGGCGTCAACCAGCGCCGGAAAGACCTTGACCGGACGCAGATTGGCGAACAGCCCCAGCTTCTTGCGCAGGGTGAGTAAGCCGTCCTCGGGGCGGGTCCTGGCGCGGGGGTCGTCCCACTTGGGTCCGCCCACCGCCCCCAGCAGCACCGCATCACAAGTCTGGCACAGCTTCAGTGTCTTGGGGGGGAGGGGGTTTCCCGCCTGGTCAATAGCCACCCCGCCCACCAGGCCATAGCACAGATTGAAGGTGTGGTTGAATTTCTTAGCTATAGCCTGCAACACCTTGATGGCTTCGTCAATAATTTCGGGGCCAACCCCGTCACCGGGTAAAACGGCCAGGTCAAACTTCACTCTGGTGCCTCCTACTAGCTAACCTCTTTCTGGTAAATTCAATTAAGCCACCGGCTGAAATAAGCTCCGCCATAAAGTCGGGGTAGGGCTCGGCGGTAAAGCTCATATTTCGGGTCAGATTTTTAATCTTGCCACCGGAGAGGTCAATCTCCAGTATATCACCGGTCTTAGTATTAGCCACTGCCTCGGCACACTCCAGCAGGGGCAGGCCGATATTTATGGCATTGCGGAAGAAAATACGGGCAAAGCTCCGGGCAATTATACACGAAACCCCCGAGGCTTTGATAGCCAGCGGGGCGTGCTCCCGTGATGAGCCGCAGCCGAAGTTGGTCGTGGCGACAATAAAATCACCCGGCTTGACCTTGTTGACGAAGTCTTTATCAATATCCTCCATGCAGTGTCGGGCAAGCTGGGCTGGCTCGGACACATTGAGATACCGCGCCGGGATTATGGCATCGGTATTGACATCCGCCCCGTATTTATGGACTTTGCCCTTTAGCATCTGAGAACCCCTCACCCTTTATTTTTTAAAGGGGCGAAGCCCCTTTAAATCCCCTAACACTGTATTTCCCCCGCTGTATTTTCCCCTAACACTGTGTTTGTGAACCTTGCCTGGTTCAATGGTATGGCCTGCTTCATTTTAGCCTGAAATCTCATCAGGGCTGGTGATTTTGCCGGTGATGGCGCTGGCGGCGGCGACGGCGGGGTTGGCCAGATAGACTTCGGACTCAGGGCTGCCCATCCGGCCGATGAAGTTGCGGTTGGTGGTGGAGAGGCAGCGCTCGCCATCGGCCAGAACCCCCATATGACCGCCCAGGCAGGGACCGCAGGTCGGGGTGGTGACCACCGCCCCGGCACTGATGAAGATTTCCATCAGTCCCTCCTTCAAAGCGTCAAGATAGACCTGCTGCGAGCCGGGGATAACGATACACCTCACCCCGGGGTGTATTTTTCTGCCTTTAATTATCCCGGCGGCAATCTCAAGGTCTTCCAGGCGACCGTTGGTACAGCTGCCAATCAGCACCTGGTCAATTTCAATATCGCCCACCTCACTGACCGGCCTGGCATTAGCCGGGGAGTGGGGCAGAGCGACCTGAGGCGCAATTTTGGCGGCGTCATATTCCATAACCCGGGCGTATTCGGCATCACTATCCGGCTGATAGACTTTATAGGCTCGCCTGGCTCTTGGCTTTACATAATCTATGGTTTTATCATCAACTTGAAAGAGCCCGGCTTTCGCCCCGGCTTCAATGGCCATGTTGGCCATGGTGAACCGGCCGTCCATGGACAGGCTGTCAATGGCCGGGCCGCTGAATTCCATGGCCGAATACAGTGCCCCGTCCACGCCGATATCGCCGATGGTATACAGAATCAGGTCCTTGCCCCCCACCCATTTCCCCAGCTTACCGTGGTAAATGAATTTGAGTGTCGGCGGCACCTTCATCCAGATGTCGCCGGTAGCCATGGCGGCGGCGATATCGGTTGAGCCCATGCCGGTGGCAAAGGCGCCCAGGGCGCCGCCGGTGCAGGTGTGGGAATCGGCGCCGATAACTACATCGCCGGGCAGCACCATGCCCAGCTCGGGCAAAAGGACATGCTCAATGCCCATCTGCCCCAGTTCAAAGAAGCCTATGCCCTGCTCGCGGGCGAACTGCTGGGTCAGCTTCACCTGCTCGGCGGAGGCGATGTCCTTGGCCGGGGTGAAGTGGTCGGGCACGAAGACTATTTTTTTGGGGTCAAAGACACGTTCCAGGCCAAGCTGGCGGAATTCCCGGATGGCGATGGGGGCGGTGATGTCATTGGCCAGAATCAGGTCAACCCGGGCGGTGATAAACTCACCGGGGATGACTTTCTTTCTGTTGGTGTGTTCCGACAGTATCTTTTCAGCCAGTGTCATTATCATTTCCTCAGGTAAGGGTCAGGCTTTGCCTTCAGCTGATGGGGTGGGGGAGAAGCAATATAATCAGAATAATGGCCGTGGCCACTGCGGCGATTAAATAAAAGCCAGCCCCCGCTGCCATCCCGATACCAGCGGCGGCCCATATGGTGGCGGCGGTCGTCAGCCCGGCGACCATGCCTTCGCCGCGGCGAATAATGGCACCGGCACCGAGGAAACCGACCCCGGCCACGATGCCGGCGGCGACTCGGGACGGGTCAGCCTCGGCCCCGAAGGCATAAATGGAAGTGATGGTGAACAGCGCTGCCCCGACACAGATAAGAACGATGGTCCTCAGCCCGGCTTCTTTGCCCGCCCTTTCCCGCTGGTAGCCGATAATGGCACCTAAAGCGGTCGCCAGCAGGAGGCGGAGCACCATGTCCAGCTCTGGTGGCATCTTAAATCCCCCCAAAACCTATTTTACAACTTTTTTGGCCGACAGTAGTCTGTTGAGGGCATTCATATAGGCCTTGGCGCTGGCGGTGATGATATCGGTGTCCGCGCCCCTTCCGGTGTAGGTTATGCCCTCGCTCTCGATCCTGATTAACACCTCACCGATGGCATCAATGCCTTCGGTGACTGATTTGACGGTAAACTCGGTCAGCTTATTGGGCACCCCGACGATGCGGTTAATTGCCTGATAGACCGCGTCCACCGGACCGGTACCCAGGGCGGCATCGGCTTTAGCTTCGCCATCGGGGGTAATAAGCCTGATCGAAGCGGTGGGAATACCCCGGTCCCCGCAGGTTACCTGCAGACGGTCGAGGTGGTAAAATTCGGTCACGGTGCGCTTCTCTTCGGCAACCAGGGATTCAATATCCTTGTCGGTGATCTCTTTCTTCTTATCCGCCAGCTCTTTAAAGGCAGTAAAGACGCGCCTCATGTCTTCATCAGACAGGCTGTAACCCAGCTCAGCCAGCCGCTCTTGCAGGGCATGCCGCCCGCTGAGCTTGCCCATTACCAGGCTGGAGGCGGGGATACCCACTGTCCTCGGGTCCATTATCTCATAGGTCACCGCCATCTTGATGACGCCGTCCTGGTGAATTCCGGACTGGTGGCGGAAGGCATTGTCACCGACAATGGCTTTGTTGGGCTGAACGACGAAGCCGGTTACCTCGCTTACCCGCCGGCTTGTCTTGTAGATCTGGGTGGTGTCAATTTCGGTGGTCAGGCCAAAGAAGTCATCGCGGGTCTTCAGAGCCATCACGATTTCCTCCAGGGAGGCGTTGCCGGCTCTCTCCCCGATGCCATTAATGGTGCACTCTACCTGCCGGGCGCCGTGCTTGATGGCTTCCAGGCTGTTGGCTACGGCCAGACCCAAATCATTATGGCAGTGGACGCTGATGACCGCCTTGTCTATATTGGGCACATTCTGGGTGATGCCCTCAATGAGACGGCCAAACTCGGCGGGGATGGCATAGCCCACCGTATCCGGGATATTGACGGTGGTGGCGCCGGCCGCAATCGCTTCCTTCAGGATTTGATACAGATACTCCGGCTCGGTGCGGCTGGCATCCATCGGCGAAAACTCAACATCGGCGACATATTTCTTGGCGCGGGCGACCATACTGCGTGCCATCTCCATAATTTCCTCGCGGCTCTTCTTAAGTTGATAAACCAGGTGTATATCCGAGGCGGAGAGGAAGGTATGGATGCGGGGGTGCTCCGCGTCTTTAATCGCTTCCCATGCCCGGTCGATATCCTGGGGCAGAGCCCGGGCGAGGGCACAGATTGCCGTTTGACGCACTTCTTGGGCGATAGTCCTCACCGCCTCAAAGTCACTCGGCGAGCTGATGGGGAAGCCGGCTTCAATTACGTCCACCCCCAGCAGCTCCAGCTGCCGGGCAATCTCCAGCTTCTCCTCAATGTTCATCCTCCCCCCCGCCGCCTGTTCCCCATCCCGCAGGGTGGTATCAAAGATAATTACTCTGTCCATATTTCAGCCTCACTTTTTCTTAAGCCAGGACATCATGGCTCTCAGCTCCTTGCCGACCAGTTCAATGGGGTGCTCGGCTTCCATACGCTTGATGGCATTATAGACCGGGCGCCCGGCCTGGTTTTCCAGAATCCACTCGCGGGCAAAGGAGCCGTCCTGAACCTCAGCCAGGATTTGCCTCATCTCGTCCCGGACCATTTCATCAATAACCCGTGGTCCGCGGGTGTAATCACCGAACTCGGCGGTATCACTGACCGAATAGCGCATGTAAGTCAAGCCGCCCTGATACATCAAATCAACGATGAGCTTGAGCTCATGAAAGCACTCAAAGTAGGCGATTTCGGGCTGGTAGCCGGCTTCCACCAGGGTCTCAAAGCCAGCCTTGACCAGAGCGGAGACGCCGCCACAGAGCACGGTTTGCTCCCCGAAGAGGTCGGTCTCGGTCTCCTCGGCGAAGCTGGTCTCAAGCACCCCGGCGCGGGTGCAACCAATGCCCTTGGCATAGGCCAGGGCGATTTCTTTAGCCTTACCGGAGGCATCCTGATGGACTGCCACCAGTGCCGGCGGCCCGGCGCCCTCGGTGTAAATCTGGCGCAGCATATGCCCGGGACACTTGGGGGCAATCATGGTGACATCAATATCGGGCGGGGGCACAATCTGGTTATAATGGATGTTGAAGCCGTGGGCGAACATCAGCATTTTGTTTGGCGCCAGCCCTGGCTCAATTGACTTATAATAGACATCCCGGTGCAGATTATCGGCGAGTAGAATGGAGATGATGTCGGCTTCTTTCGCCACGGCGCTTGCGTCCAGCACCTTGAAGCCGGCTTTCTCGGCATTCTGCCAGCCTACGGAGCCTTTGGCTTCAGCCACGATGACCTCTAAGCCGCTGTCCTTCAGGTTCTGGGCATGGGCGTGCCCCTGGCTGCCGTAGCCGATAACACCAATTACCTTTCCCTTGAGTAAATTCAGGTCGGCATCCCTGTCGTAGTATATTTTGGCCATGGTTGTTACCTCCCTTTATTTGGATTTGAAATTAACCCTGTCTCTGACCGGTTATTTTCACTTTTTATTATTGGCTTTAGCCGACTTTCCTTCTAGCGGCATTAACCCGGGACCGCCCCGGGACATGGCGATACGACCGGTCCGCGCTATCTCCTTGATGCCAAAACCGCGCACCAGCTTAAGTAGTGAGCCGATTTTTTCCTCGTCACCGGTGGCCTCAATGGTCACCGAGTCAGCGGCCACATCAACGATGTTGGCCCGGAAGATATCCACAATCTCAATAATCTCGCTCCGGGTCGCTGAGGTGGCGTGTACCTTAATCAGGGCCAGCTCCCGGGCGATGATGTTATCTTCGGTAATATCGGAGACCTTGATGACATCGGGGAGCTTGTCCAGCTGCTTCCTGACCTGTTCCACTGAGGTGGTTGCCCCATCAACGACAATGGTCATGCGGGACAGGTTGGGCTTTTCGCTGTGCCCGACGGCGATGCTCTCAATGTTGAAGCCGCGCCTTCGGAAAAGGCTGGCTACCCGGTTGAGAACACCCGGCTTATCCTCGACCAGAGCGACTAGAGTGTGCTTCGTTACCATCATATCGCACCTCTTTTCTATATATTGCTCACCGGAAGTTTAGCCGAATCGGCGGCTTTGGCCTCCGGCTGGGGTGCCTCCAGGACCTCGGCTAAAGATGCCCCCGGCGGCACCATGGGATAAACATTCTCTTCCGGCTCCACCCTGAAATCAATCAGGAAGGGACCCGGATGCGCCATCGCCTGCTCAATCGCCGGCCGCACTCCATCCCGGTGTTTGACCAGCAGTCCGGGAAGGCCGTAGCCCTCGGCAATCTTGACAAAGTCGGGGCCGGACAGGGGCGTGGCGACATATCGCTTTCCGTAGAAGAGCTGTTGCCACTGCCGCACCATGCCCAGATAGCCGTTATTCAGAATGGCTATCTTGACCGCCAGATTTTCCTGGACCAGGGTGGCCAGCTCCTGGATGGTCATCTGCAGGCCGCCATCGCCGTCAATACACCAGACGGTGCTATCGGGACAGCCGGCCTTGGCCCCCATGGCGGCGGGCAGCCCGAAGCCCATCGTGCCCAGCCCGCCGGAGGAAATGAAGCTGTTCGGCTTGTGGTAGCAGTAGTGCTGGGCAGCCCACATCTGGTTCTGGCCAACGCCGGTGGCGATGATTGCCTCGCCCTTGGTTACCTCATAAATCTGCTGAACCACATACTGGGGCAGCAGTCCGTCGCTATCTCTGATTAAGATTGACGGGTGCTCCCGGCGCCAGGTATCAAGCTGCTTCACCCAGTCAATGTGCTCAATGGGCGTAAACAGTTTGTTCAGCGCCTGAAGAATGACCTTGACATCACCCACTATGGGCACGTCAACGCGCACATTCTTGCCAATCTCGGCGGGGTCAATGTCAATATGAATAATGCGGGCGTCAGGGGCAAAGGCGCTTACCCTGCCGGTAGCCCGGTCATCAAATCTCATCCCGATGGCAATGATAAGGTCGGCATCGTTGACCGCCATATTGGCGTAAGCCATACCGTGCATCCCCAGCATGCCGTAGCTTAGAAAGTGGGACTCGGGGAAGCAACCGATGCCCAGTAAAGTGGTGATTACCGGTAGCTGGGCGGTTTCCGCCAGCTGCTTGAGCTCATCATGGGCGCCGGAAATAATTACCCCCCGGCCGGCGATAATAACCGGCTGCCTGGCTTCGGTAATGAGTTTGGCCGCCTTCTTAATCTGGGCGGGATGTCCCTGAAAGGTGGGCTTATAGCCGGCTAGCTCAGTCTGGCCCGGGGGATGAAATTCCACCGCCTCGGCGAGAACATCGCGCGGTATATCAATCAGTACCGGTCCGGGACGCCCCGTTCGGGCCAGATGAAAGGCTTCCCTGACCACCTTTCCCAGTGAAGCGGTATCAAGAACGAGGTAGTTATGCTTGGTAATGGGCAGGGTGATACCGGTAATGTCTACCTCCTGAAAAGCGTCTTTACCGATGAAGGCTCGGGCTACCTGACCGGTTATGGCCACCATTGGTGACGAATCAAGGTGGGCGTTGGCAATTCCGGTGACCAGGTTGGATGCTCCCGGGCCGGAGGTAGCCAGGCATACCCCTACCTTGCCGGTGGCCCGGGCGTAGCCATCAGCGGCATGGGCGGCACACTGCTCATGCCGTACCAGAATATGGCGAAGCTGGGGATACTGGGGTAGGGTGTCATACAGGGGTAAAACGGCCCCACCCGGGAAACCAAAAATAATCTCAACCCCCTCCTTCACCATACCATCGCACAGAATCTGGGCTCCTGTCATCTTCATCGTGTTGCCCCCTTATCTCCTAAAAACTGCCCCGTGGCTGGCAGAAAGCACCTTCTCGGTGTAGTAGCGCAGAAAGCCACTCTTTACTCTTGGCTCAAATTCAGCCAGCTTGGCCAGACGGCTGGCTATCTCTTTATCATCCAGTTCAACATCAAGACGGTAGCTGGGAATGTCAATCTTTATTATATCGCCGCTATTTAGCGCCGCAATAGGCCCCCGGCTGGCTGCCTCCGGAGAGACATGCCCGATGGCTGCCCCCCGCGTGCCCCCCGAGAAACGCCCGTCGGTGATAAGGGCTACCTCTTTGTCCAGCCCCATACCACTCAAGAGCGAGGTCGGGGTGAGCATTTCTCTCATGCCCGGCCCGCCTTTGGGCCCCTCGTAGCGGATGACGACTACATCACCTGCCTTGATATTGCCCCTGGTAATGGCTTGCGTCGCCTCTTCTTCCGAGTCAAAAACCCGGGCCGGGCCGCGGTGAGTCTGCATCTCGGCAACTACCGCCGACCTTTTGACCACCGCCCCCTCTGGCGCCAGATTGCCGAAAAGAACGGAAATGCCTCCTTTAGCCGAGTAGGCATTGCTAACAGAGTGAATAACATCGCTATCCACGACCCTGGCCTTTTGTATAATTTCGCTTAAGGGCTTACCCGATACCGTTTTTGATTCTGGGTTTAATAGTTCGTTAAGCTCTTTCATCACCGCCGGTATACCGCCGGCACGGTCCAGGTCTTCAATGCGGTACTCCCCGGCCGGGCTGAGCTGGCACAGGGTGGGGGTGCGCTCGCCTATCTCGTTTATCGCTGAAAGCGGGAAATCAATCCCGGCCTCATGGGCGACCGCCATCAGGTGCAGGACCGAGTTGCTACTACCGCCCAGCGCCATATCAACCGTAAAAGCATTATAGAGGGCTTGCCGGGTGACTATATCCCGGGGACAGAGATTCTCAGCTATTAACTTCATAACCTGTTTTCCCGCATCCTGGGCCAGCTGCCGGCGCCGGTCGGCTACGGCGGGGATGGTGCCATTACCGGGTAGCCCCATACCCAGGACTTCGGTCAGGCAGTTCATGGTGTTGGCGGTGAACATGCCGGCACAGCTGCCGCAACCGGGGCAGGCAACTTCTTCTAATTTTTTTAGTTCTGCCTCAGTCATTTGCTTCTGGGCCACCTTACCGACGGCTTCAAAGACCGAGATGAGGTCAACTGCCTTGGTGCCCTCGCTAGTTTCCAGACGCCCGGCCAGCATGGGCCCACCGCTGATAAATATCGACGGCAGATTAAGCCTTAGCGCTGCCATAAGCATGCCGGGCACCACTTTATCGCAGTTGGGGATAAAGACCAGGCCGTCAAAGGCGTGAGCCTCGGCGACTATCTCCACCGAGTCGGCGATTAGTTCGCGGCTGGGCAGGCTGTATTTCATACCGGGGTGGTTCATGGCGATGCCATCACACACCGCAATGGTGTTGACCTCAAAAGGGACCCCGCCACCACGGCGCACCCCGGCTTTGACCGCCTCAGCAATCTCCCTCAGATGGACATGTCCCGGGACAATCTCGCTGAAGCTGTTGATGACGCCGATAAAGGGCTTGCCCATTTCGGCTTCGGTGCAGCCTACGGCACGGAGTAGTGAGCGGTGCGGTGCCCGCTCTATGCCTTTTTTGATTGCGTCGCTCTTCATTGCCTATGTCCTTATAATTAAAAAGCCGCCCCTGTGGGGACGGCCCCGTTTTTGGAGACAGATCCCCGGCCGACTATGTATGTGTAACGAGTACTAAGAGATAAATCTTTTTCATCTTGATTGATAAGTTACCATAAGTGTTTATTTATTGTCAAGATGAGCCAGGCAAAATATGGCTCAGCCTTCCATTGCCTTTATCTTGTTCAGCCGCCGCTCATGCCGGCCACCCTCAAAATCGGTGCTGAAAAAGGCGTCAATAATGCCGGTGACCGCCCCCGCTTTTTGGGCCGCCAGGCAGAGGACATTGGCGTCATTATGCTGGCGCGCCCGTCGGGCACAGAAGGCGTCATAGCACAGGGCAGCTCTTATCCCCTTAACCTTGTTGGCGGCAATGCTCATACCGATGCCGGTATCGCATATCAGAATACCGCGCTCAAAGCTACCCGAGGCTACTGCCCCGCCCACTTTCTGGGCAATATCGGGGTAGTCCACCGATTCGGCGGTATTGGTGCCAAAGTCCTGATGGCTATGCCCGGCGTCACTAATCAGCTTGATGACCGCTTGCTTGAGCTCCAGCCCCCGGTGGTCACTGCCAACCGCAATATGCATTGCTCCATCTCCTTTAGCCATATCGGCATTTCTTCTGATAAGAGTGCCTACCCTTTCAGCCTGAAGAAAACACTTCCCCAGCCTAGCAGTATTATGCCGCCGGCAATTTTAGCTATATTCAGGCCGGTGCCACTCTGCACCATAGTCCAGCCCGGCCAGAAGGCTTGAAATAAAAGAAATACCCCGTAGGTCAGTGTCAGGACAGCCGTTATCAGCGCCCACTTACGCCGGGTCATTTAATCTCACACACCTGTTCCAGTTCTTCCCGGGATATAGCCCCTTCCCGGAGCAGCACCGGTGTCGGCTCGCTAACATCAACTATGGTCGACTCTTCCCCCCTGGGGCACCTTCCGCCGTCAATAACCAGGTCTATCTTATCACCAAACTGGGTACGGACTTCGGCCGCGGTCAGGGCGCTGGGCTGTCCGCTCAGATTGGCGCTGGTGGCGGCAATCGGCCCCAGCTCCCGGGCAAAAGCGACCGGGACGGGATGGGCCGGAATACGGATGGCGACCGTGCTGCCGCCGGCGGTGACAATGTCTAAAACGGCACTGGCTCTGGGTAAAACCAGGGTCAGGGCACCGGGCAGGAACTTTTCAACCAGTAGCCAGGCAATCGGCGGTACGGAAAGGGCAACCTGGCTTATTTGGGCTTTGTCGGCCAGAAGCAGGGGCAGGGGCACATTCTTTGGGCGCTGCTTTAGCTGAAAAATTCTGGCGACGGCTGTTTCGTTATCGGCACAGGCCCCCAGCCCGTAAACGGTATCGGTGGGGAAGGCAACCACCCCTCCCCCCTTCAGAATGAAAATACCCCGCTCAATCTGCGCCGAAAGAGAATTATCTGGCTTTAACATAACTAGCAGTTCTTGACGCTAGTATAACACAGTGTCAGGCACAAAATACACGAATTTTTGAATTGTTGGTTATCAATTTGGTATTGACAATCGCCCGGTGGGGCACTAGACTCCAACTATCAAGGACGGGGGCAGGGAAGATGGGTTAAATCAAGAGCACTGGAAACCGCTAACTTAATGGCGGTAGCTGGTGCCCTTTTTATTACCCAAAAAACAATATGGAGGTTCATGATGAGAAAAAGGCGTTTTGTATTTGTAACAGTAATTTTGTCGATTGCGTTGCTTCTGGTTGGTTGCGGTATCTCGGAGGAAGCGTATAACGCGGTAAAAGCCGAGCGTGATGCGGTTCAGGCACAGGTAACTAACCTGCAGAGCGAGGCCAGCGTGATACAGGCCGAGTATGATGGTTTGAAGGCTGACTATGATGAAATAAAGAGCGAATTTGAAACGTTGCAAGCTGAGCATGAAGAATTGAGTGCCGGATATGACGAGTTGAATGCCCAATATGAAGAGTTGAGCGAGCAGCTTGGTATCCCTGTAGAGGGAACAGCCGAAATTATTGAGGCGGATGTAGAACAGGCGTTATTCGAATTAGTAAATCAAGAAAGAATAGATAATGGACTGGATGAACTGGAGTGGGGTAAGTATCTCTACAAGTCGGCAACAGCCAACAGCCGTGATATGGCCACAAGTGGGCAGCTTGAATACCCGTCACGTGCCGCCGGTAAGGAAATTCATCGGGCGGCGGGATATAGCACTACCGATGGGATGGCTAACGCCACCTTAATAATCTGGAAGGGCACCAGCAATTTTGCAGCCAATTTTCTTATCAAGGGCGCTCGCTATGGTGCCGTAGGAGTGTATAAATCGGGAGATATTTTCTACATTACCTATATGGCTGATTTTTATCAATAGTGTTTTAATATTTCAGGATTGAGGCGATGCAGCAGGGCACCAGACCACTGACCAAAGCGTAGCATCACTTGAAAACAAATTAGCACAGTGATAATCTTTGATAAATGGAAAGAGTTAAGGGTAAGGCAAAGCGGGCCGCCGAGAAGAGCCGCCGGGTAACCACCAGTGGTGATATTGAGGTCTCCACCTATCTTGAGATTGCCGAGAAGATAGGCGGGGAGAAGCCGGCCCCGGCCAAAGAGGCGATACCAACCGTTGAGCGCGAGTCAATTATCGTTATTGATTTTGGCTCCCAGTACAGCATGCTCATCGCCCGCCGCATCCGTGAGTGTCAGGTATATTGCGAACTGGTCTCCCCCGATACCCCCTGGGAAAAGATAGCCCCGCTTAACCCCAGAGGATTTATTCTCTCCGGAGGTCCGGCCAGTGTCTACGAAGCGGGCGCCCCGCTGGCGCCGGCTTATATTTATGAAAAAGACCTGCCGGTTCTGGGCATCTGCTATGGCATGCAGGTCATTGCCAAGCAGCTCGGGGGCAAGGTATCCCCGGGCACAAAGCGCGAGTACGGGCATGCCGTCCTTCACTTAAGCGAAGTGGACTCGCCGCTTTTTGCCGATTTACCGTCTTCCATGCCGGTATGGATGAGCCATGCCGACCAGATTGATGCCATGCCCCCCGGCTTCACCCCCCTGGCTTATACCGAAAATTCGCCCCTGGCCATTATTGGCAGCAAGCGTGTCTTTGGTCTCCAGTTCCATCCCGAGGTAGCCCACACCCCGGAGGGGAAGAAAATCCTGAGAAACTTTGCCTATCGGGTATGTGGCTGCCGGGGGAACTGGACGATGGGCAGCTTTATCAATGAGAGTGTGGCGGCCATCAAAAAGCGGGTAGGCAAGGGCCGGGTCATCAACGCCATCTCCGGTGGGGTGGACTCGTCGGTGGTGGCTACTCTCATCCACCGTGCCATCGGCGACCAGCTCACCTGTATCTTTGTCAACAACGGGCTGCTGCGCCGCGAGGAAGTGGAGCGGACCTTTAATGTCTTCCGCCTCAACCTGGGCATGAATGTTGTCTTTGTTGAGGCCACGGAGAGGTTTCTTGACCGGCTCAAGGAGGTAATCGACCCCGAGACCAAGCGCAAGGTTATCGGCGAGGAGTTTATCCGGGTATTTGAAGAGGAAGCCGGCAAGATAGGCAAGGTTGATTTCCTGGCTCAGGGGACGCTTTACCCCGATGTCATTGAGAGCGCCTCCTCCTCCACCAGCGCCCCGGCGCGGATAAAGAGCCACCACAATGTGGGTGGACTGCCCGCCAATATGACGCTGAGCTTGCTTGAACCGCTGCGCTATCTGTTCAAGGACGAGGTGCGTCAGGTCGGGCTGGAGTTGGGGCTGCCCGAAGAGATGGTCTGGCGCCAGCCCTTCCCCGGACCGGGCCTGGCGATTCGCATTATCGGTGAGGTGACCAAGGAGAAGCTGGAGATACTGCGCAGTGCCGACTGGATTGTGATGGACGAGATTAAGACCGCCAAGCTCTACCGCCAGCTCTGGCAGAGCTTTGCTATCCTGACCGATGTCAAATCGGTGGGGGTGATGGGTGACTACCGGACCTACGGCTATCTGGTGTCTATCCGTGCCGTGACCAGTGATGATGCCATGACCGCTGACTGGGCGCGCCTGCCCTATGAGGTGCTCGCCCGCATCTCCAACCGCATCGTCAACGAGGTCCCCGGCGTCAACCGCGTCGTCTATGACATAACCTCCAAACCCCCCTCCACCATAGAGTGGGAGTAGAGTGGGATTTAAACCTTAAAGGGGGGAAGTTTGAAGGAGTGAAACTCCTTCAAATCCATTCCTCCCCCTCTCCAAGACAGGAGAGGGGGACACAGGGGGTGAGGTAAATAAAGATATTAGTCGTTGGGGGTGGGGCGAGGGAGCATACATTAGTCTGGAAGATAGCCCAGAGCCCCAAAGTTAACGAGATTTACGCCGCTCCGGGTAACGCTGGCACCGCCCGGCTTGCCCGGAACCTGGACATCAAACCCACTGATATTGAGTCGCTGGTTAGAATAGCTCAGGAAAAGAAGATTGACCTCACTGTGGTCGGTCCTGAAGCCCCGCTGGCGGAGGGCATTGCCGATGAGTTTATCAAGCGGGGCATGCCCATCTTCGGCGCCACCCAAAAAGCCACCGAGATAGAGTCAAGCAAGGTCTTCGCCAAGGACTTGATGCATAAATATAATATCCCCTGTGGCCAGAGCGCCACCTTCTCCGATTATGCTAAGGCTAAAGAGTATGTCCAGAAGCAGACGCCCCCGATTGTGGTCAAGGCGGACGGGCTGGCGGCGGGGAAGGGGGTAATCGTGGCCGAATCCGTGAAAGAGGCTCTGGACGCCCTTGCCTGGATTATGGAGCAGAAGGCGCTGGGGGCGGCGGGGGAGCGGGTGTTGATTGAAGAGTATCTAACCGGCCGGGAGATAAGCGTCTTTGCCTTCACCGATGCCAGAAGCGTAGTCCCGATGGTGCCTGCCTGCGATTACAAGCGGGTTTTTGACGGCGACCGGGGGCCCAATACCGGCGGTATGGGTAGCTACAGCCCGCCGCCCTTTTATACTGAGGCTCTGGCAAACAAAGTCCAGCAGGATATTATGGTGCCGGCGGTAAAGGCGATGCTCGCCGAAGGCAGAGCCTATCAGGGAGTCCTTTACGGTGGTCTGATAGTTAACAATGGCGAGCCAAAAGTGTTAGAATTTAATGCCCGGTTTGGTGACCCGGAGGCACAGGTTACCCTGCCCCGGCTGAAGACCGACCTGGTTGATATTATGCTGGCGGTAATTAACCATAACCTTGACCAAGTAGATATTGAGTGGAGCCAGGATGCCTGTGTCGGGGTGGTCATGGCTTCTGGCGGCTACCCCGGCAGCTACCAGACCGGCTTTCCCGTTACCGGCCTGGACGAGCTGGATAAGGATATTGTCGTTTTTCAGGCCGGCACCAGGCTCGGCTCAGGCGGGGAGGTATTGACCAGCGGGGGGCGGGTGCTGACGGTAACCGCCCTGGGCAGGACTCTTGCCGAAGCCAGAAAAAAGGTTTATGCTAATATTTCCCGAATCAATTTCAAGGGTTGTCACTACCGTAAAGACATCGCCGAAATAAAGATATAAAGCTATAATTAAAGAGAGTTAAAGAGAATCAAAGAGAGGCGAAGAGAGGAGAGTCAAAGAGAGGCGAAGACCCTGCTCTGAGAAGTATTCAGGGGAAGGGGAGTCAGAGGGGCGAAGCCCCTCTCAATAATACTTCCCCTTCCCCTTGTCAAGGGGAAGGGGATAAAGGGGATAGGGTTCTAAAGATTAAGGGGGTGAGGTAGATAAAAATGCCACTGGTGGCCGTAATTATGGGTTCCAATTCAGATAGTGAGGCGCTTCAGCCGACTCTGGATATATTGACCGAGCTTGGCATTGAATATGAGGTTGATGTTATCTCCGCCCATCGCACCCCGGAGAAGGCAAGGCAATTCGGCCAGAATGCCCGCAGTCGGGGGATTGAGGTCATCATTGCCGCCGCGGGGAGAGCCGCCCACCTGCCTGGCGTCCTGGCGAGCTGGACAACCCTCCCCGTTATTGGCGTACCCCTCGCCCATGGTGAGCTGAAGGGGATTGATGCCCTCTACTCCATAGTCCAGATGCCGGCGGGGATACCGGTCGCCTGTATGGCGCTGGACACCGCCGGGGCGAAGAACGCCGCCTATCTGGCGGCGGGGATTCTGGGCTTGAAGCATGAGGATATTCGCCAGGCCTATGAAAAGTATCGAAGCGAATTACAAGGAGACAGCCGATGATTGAGCGATATTCCCGCCCCCCAATGAAGAGGGTATGGTCAGACGAGAACAAGTTTGATAAGTGGCTGGAGGTGGAGATTGCCGTCTGTGACGCCTGGGCTGAGCTGGGCGTTATTCCCCGTGAAGCCATACCTAAAATCAAGATGGCGCGCTGTAACCACAAGCGCATGACTGAGATTCTCAGGGAGACCCACCATGATATGACTGCCTTTATCAGCACCGTCTCCGAGAGTCTGGGTGAGGAATCCCGTTTCATCCACCTCGGTCTCACCTCTTCGGATGTGATTGACACCGCCCTCAGCCTGCAGATGGTGGAAGCTACGGAATTATTGACCAGGGACATAAAAGAGCTCGTTTCGGTAGTGGCGCAGAAGGCAATCGAGCACAAATATACGCCGATGATAGGGCGCACCCATGGTATTCACGCCGAGCCGCTTTCCTTCGGCTTGAAGCTGGCCTTATGGGTGGAGGAAATGAGGCGAAACTTGCAGCGGCTTACCGAAGCCAAAAGAGCGATTGCCATGGGCAAGATATCGGGCGCCGTCGGCACCTATGCCACCGTATCCCCCGAAGTGGAACGGAAGGCGTGCCAGAAGCTAAAGCTTACCCCCGCCCCGGTATCCAGCCAGATACTGCAGCGTGACCGGCATGCCCAATTCGTGACGGCTCTGGCGATAATGGCCAGCTCTCTGGAAAAATTTGCCACCGAAATTAGGGGGCTGCAGCGGAGTGAAATACGGGAAGTAGAAGAACCGTTCAGCGTGGGCCAGACCGGTTCCTCAGCGATGCCCCACAAGCGTAATCCGGAGCTGTGCGAGCGAATCTGCGGGCTGGCCCGCTTGGTGAGGGGCTATGCCTTGACCTCAATGGAAAATATCGCTCTGTGGCATGAACGCGACATCAGCCATTCCTGTACCGAGCGTGTTATCATCCCCGATTCCTGCCTGCTGCTTGATTACTCGCTGTCTCTTTTTACCTCGGTAATTAAGGGGCTGCAGGTTAATCCCCAGCGGATGAAAAAGAATATGGAGCTGACCAAGGGCCTGGTTTTCTCCCAGCGGGTGATGCTTGCCCTCATTGACAAGGGAATGAGCCGGCAGAAAGCCTATGCGCTGGTCCAGCGCAACGCCATGGTTGCCTGGAAGGGAAACAAGGACTTTCTGGCTCAGCTCAAGAATGATATTGAGGTTGCCGATGTCCTGTCGGCTGAGGAGCTCAAGCCGCTTTTTGACTATCACTACTATCTGCGTCATATCGACGAGATTTTTGAACGCTTGGGCTTGACCCAGTCACAGTGGAAGGGCGATTTGACCGGACCTGGCGAGCTTGCTCCCCGAGCGATTTAAGTCAGTTAGGCGAAATGGCGTTGATGAGTAACGGCTCGGAGGTTTTACTTAAGACAGAGCTACCCCTGCCCCCCTTCTTCCGGGGTAAGGTGCGGGATACCTATGGGCTGGGCAACCTGCTGCTCATTGTGGCTACTGACCGCATCTCGGCGTTTGACGTGGTCCTACCCTGCGGCATCCCGGACAAGGGCCTGGTGCTCAATCAGCTTTCCTTCTTCTGGTTCCGGCAGACAGCCAATCTGGTGCCCAATCACCTGGTGGAAGCGATTGATGATGTCCGCTTGCTGGACACCTATCTTGCCGAAGCGGAGCGTTTCGCCTACCCCGATTACCTGGTGGGGCGGTCAATGGTGGTCAGGAAAGCCGAGCGCATCCCGGTTGAGTGTGTCGTCCGCGGTTACCTCTTTGGCTCAGCGTGGCTGGAATATCAGCAAAAGGGCAGCGTCTGTGGTATTCCCCTGCCTAAAGGCCTGAGGCAGAGCCAGGAATTGGCGGAGCCGATATTTACCCCGACCACCAAGGTGGAGAGCGGGCATGACCAGCCGCTGACTATGGGCGAACTGAAGGGGTTGGTGGGGGCAAAGCTGGCCGAGGAGCTAGAAGAGAAAAGCCGGGCGGTTTATAGCTATGCCCGCGGCTATGCCCTCCCCAAGGGTATTATCATTGCTGATACCAAAATGGAGTTCGGGCTGGATAATAATCAGGTTATTCTGATTGACGAGCTGCTGACCCCGGACTCAAGCCGCTTCTGGGATGCGGCGCAGTACAAAGTGGGGCAGTCCCAGCCCAGCTATGATAAGCAGCCGGTGCGCGACTGGCTAGTTAATTCGGGGTGGAACCAGGAGCCCCCCGCCCCCATGCTCCCCGCCGAGGTCATCGAGGCGACCACCGCCCGCTACCGCGAGGCTTACCAGAGGCTGACCGGCCGCAAGCTGAGGTAGGTTTTAGCGCTCCAGGCGCTTCTTGGTGCTGGGCAGTTCGCCGGAAATGCGCTCATCAACCCCGGTGGCTACATCCAGGGCTCTGCCCAGGGCTTTGAACAGGGCTTCTGCTTTGTGGTGGTCGTTGGTGCCGTAGGCGATATTGACGTGCAGGTTGAGCCTGGCTTCAATGGCCAGGGACTCCAGAAAGTGGCGGATAAGGTCGGTGGGGAAGCCAGCCATATCATTACCGGCAAAGGGCAGCTCAAGCACGGTATAGGCCCGCCCGCTGATGTCCACGGCTACGGTGGCCAGGGCGTCATCCATGGGCACCGAGGCGTTAGCCATGCGGATGATGCCCCGCTTCTCCCCCAGGGCTTCATTAAAGGCTTTGCCCAGGCAGATGGCTACGTCTTCAATCAGGTGGTGGGCGTCATCCCCGCTGGCGGCTATTTTGAGGTCAAACCGGCCGTGCTGGGCCAGCTGGGACAGCAGGTGGTCAAGCATTTTGAGCCCGGTGGCTATCTGGTACTGGCCACTGCCGTCAAGATTGAGCTCCAGGCTGATCTGGGTTTCTTTGGTTTCCCTTTTAACGGTGGCAAGTCGCTTAGACATTTATCTTCTCTCCTATTTCTTGTAGCGCTTTGACGAGGGCGTCGGTCTGCTCGGGCTTGCCCACGCTGATACGGACACCGTCCCGCCAGTAGGGCAGGTCAAAGTAGCGAATCAGTATCCCCTTACTCTGCAGTTTCTGCTGAAGCTCTTTGGCTTCTCCCTTGAGCACCGAGGCGAAAATGAAGTTGGCCTGGGAGGGGAAGGGTTTGAGCCAGCTGAACTTTTTGAGCTCACCGAAAAGCCGCTCCCGCTCCGCGATTATCTTCTTGACCGTGCTCATCAGGTAGTCAACATCGGCCAGCGACTCCCGCACTGCCACCAGGGCGGCCATGTTGACATTATAGGGCGGCTTGATTGCCATCAGGTAACTGGCAATCTTGGCCGGGAAGATGCCGTAGCCTACCCTCAGCCCGGCCAGCCCGGCCCACTTGCTGAATGTCCGCGGCACCATCAGGTTGGGATATTGCTTGACCAGGGGCGCCACCGTCTCCCCGCTGAACTCGTAGTAGGCTTCATCAACCACCACCGGCAGCCCGGTTTTCAGTATCTCCAGAATATCCTGCCGGGGGGTTAGCGTCCCGGTCGGGTTATTGGGGTTGGCCAGCAGGATTATCTTGGTCTTTGTGGTTATCGCCTCTTTGACTGCCTTGACGCTGACGGCAAAGCTCTCGTCCCGGGGCACTTCAACCAGGGTGCCCTCGCCTATCTGGGTGCTGAAGCGGAACATGTCAAAAGTAGGCGGACAGTTAATCACCTCGTCACCCGGCTTGATAAAAAGGCGCAGGATGAGGTCAATCAGCTCATCGCTACCGCTACCGGCGACAATATTCCCGGCATCAATGCCGGTATAGCCCTCCAGCTGCTCCCTGAGCTCGGTCTGCCCGGCATCGGGGTAGGTACTTAAATAGGGATAGCTGGCCAGCGCCTTGTTTACCCTGGGCGAACAGCCGTAGGGGTTCTCATTGGCATCCAGCTTGATAATCTTTTCGACTGCTATGCCTATCTTCTTGGCCAGAGTCTCCGGTGATTTGGCGGCGCAGTAGCCGCCAAAAGCAGCCAGGTTAGGTCGTATTAATTTCTCTATGCCTTCTTTACTCACTAAAGGAGCTACCTCCTAAGATAAATAGCTTAGTCTGTTTCCAATCTTTTTTCCACTGCCTTGGCGTGAGCCTCAAAGCCTTCGGCGCGGGCGATGATGGCCGCGGCTGGGCCCAGCTTTTTTAAGTTAGCCTTATCTATGGTCACAAAGTTGGTCAGCTTCATAAAATCAATAATATTTAGCGGCGAGCTGAACCTGGCCGTGCCGCTGGTGGGCAGGGCATGGTTGGTGCCGGCGACATAATCACCCAGCACCGTCGTCGAGCTTTCCCCGACGTAAACACAGCCGGCATTGACGATACGGTCTTTATAGGCATCTGTTTTCTCAACCACCAGGCAGAGGTGTTCCGGGGCATAAAGATTGGCCAGCTCAACCGCTTCGTCTAAATTAGCCACCACCACTATCTTACCGTTGGTTTCTAAAGATTCGGCGATAATCTCGCGGCGGCTCAGCTCTTTTAGCTGCTTGTCTACCTCCCGGTTGACCTCCTGGGCTAGCTTTGCTGAATCGGTTACCAAAATAGCCGAGGCTAGCGGGTCGTGCTCCGCCTGGGCGAGAAGGTCGGCAGCCCGGTAGCTGGGGTCAGCCGTCTCATCGGCGATAATCAAAACCTCGCTCGGCCCCTGCAGTCCATCAATATCAACCGCCCCGAAGACCAGCTTTTTGGCGAGCATGACAAAAATGTTGCCCGGCCCGCAGATTTTATCCACCTTGGGGATGGACTCGGTGCCGTAGGCCAGCGCGGCCACTGCCTGGGCACCGCCCACGCCGAAGATACGGTCAACCTTGGCAATATCCGCCGCCACCAGATTGGGGGCGGGGACGGCTCCCGCACCCCGGGGCGGGGTAGCCAGAATGACTTCTTTGACCCCGGCCACTTTAGCCGGTATCGCTGTCATCAGCACCGTTGAGGGATAGGCGGCGGTGCCGCCGGGCACATAGGCGCCGATGCGGTGTAGCGGGCGTATTCGCTGCTCCAGGCCGTCTTTGGTGACCTCGTGCCACATACTTTTCTTCTGGGCACTGTGAAATGCCTCGATTCGCTCTGCCGCCAGCTTGAGCGCAGCGAGCAGCTCCGAATCCACCTCTTTATAGGCGTCGGCTATCTGCTCCCGGCTTATCTCCAGCGAGGCGAGCTTTATGCCATCTATTTTGGCGGCATAGTCAAAGAGGGCGGCATCGCCTCTTTGGCGCACCTCATCAATGATTATGCGCACCGCCTGCTCCGGGTCGTCGGTGCCAAACATCTTCTTTAGACTTCGCTTCAGCCCGTCGGAAATCGGGTATAGCCCGCTGGGGAGCTCCCGGGACAGAAGGGTTTTGGCTTGAGCAAAGCCTTCAATGATTTTCATTTGAATTCCTCCACGGCGTCTCTCAGCATTTCCATGATAGACTTTATTTTTTCGCCCTTTTTAGAACTAGCACCGTCTTTTCGGCCAATCAGACAGGCGGTCGACTCAAAAAGGTTATCAATAATTTTAAGCTTGTGCCGGGCCAGTGTCTGCCCCGTCTCGGTATTCTCAATCAGCAAGTCGGCGTCCTCGGGCAGAAAGGCTTCGCTGGCCCCCCAGGTAGGCACTACCCGGTAGCGGCCGAGGTGGTTGTCCCGGGCGTACTTATCGGCAATATTGACGTACTCTGAAGCCACCCTGAGCCCGCTCTCGCCGCCGTTGCTGAGTTGCCGCAAATCGCGGCTATCATTTACCGGCAAGTCCTGGCTGACCACGGCCACTATTTTTACCCGCCCCGATTTGAGGTCGAGAAGCTCCACCGCCGGGCTGGAGGGAAACTGGTAGAGATGCTCTCTGAGCCAGTCCCGGCCGGTAATGGCCAGGTCAAAGTTGCCGTTGGCTACCTGCAGTGGCATATCCTGGGGCCTGATTACCTTGATACTGACCCCGTCCAGGCTGGTAGTCGGGCGGCGGTTGCCTGACGCCGAGGGGTAATCATCAACCTGTATGCCGGCTTTATCGAGCAGCTGCCGGGTCGGCGGCTGCTGGTGCCCATCGGGTAAAGCCAGCCGGACGGTGTCCCCGGCCGGGTATGGCGCCGGCGTTCCGGCGCTTTCCACCGGGGGCATCTCCTCCTCAAGCGGCGGCAAAACTGCCCTCTCAATAGCCGAGGTTATCTCACTCAGGTCTTTCTGTTCCCAGCTGGCCTGGTTGGCAATCAGATAAACGCTGAAGCCCATGATGTCACTCAGGGGCACCAGGTCATTATTGAGCGACTCCCCCTTTCGGCGGGAGACCAGTGCCATCTCGGCATTTTCCGGCGGGTAGACCTCGGCTCCGCCCCACAGGGGGAAGATGCTGAACCGTCTCAGCCGGTTGCTCAGGGCAAAGGCTTCAGCCAGATTGGGATACTCGCTGGCAATACGTATGGTATTCATCTTGGCCGGCGCGTCTTTCAGCCCGGGCGCTCCGCCGGCCCGGCTGGTCATCATATACAGCCTGCCCTCGCCATAGCCTAAATCGCTAATTTTGACCAGAGCCGAGCTGGGATACTTGGCCAGCAGCTCTTCCACCCAGTCCAGCCCGCAGATACCCAGATCATAGTTTCCCACCGCCACCTGAATCGGGATATCCTTCTCGTGGAATATCTTGGCAAAGAGGTCAGGATATCTTTGGGAGGTGAGGCGGTAAAAGCGGGTTTTGGGGCGGTAGCCGGCCAGTCCCAGGTCAGCCAGCTGCAGCCGGCTGGCGGTCTCCGCCAGCAGACGCCCCTTGGGCAACGCTATTTTTATTGACACTTCTACTCACTCTCTTTGTCCAGTAATTTCTGAATCTCGGCTACTGATTGCACCCCTGATTTTCTGTTTTTAGCCCGGTCAGTCAGAATAAACCGGGGTGCTTTGTCCTGAATTTCAATTGTCCACCTCAAATCAGCCGGCGCCTCATCACCGAGCTGGATTTCAGCGGTATAGCCGGCTCCATGGAGGCTTTTAGCCAGGCTGAAGCCTTCGGTCAGTATCTCCGGCCGGTCAGCTTTAGCCCTGATTAATATTTTTCTGCCTGACGTTTTTAGCTCCGTTTTTGGCTTCAGCAGCTTCATCAGCTGGTTCAGGTAAAGGGCAAAACCGGAGGCAGGGACATCCTTGCCCCCCATCAG
Organism: Dehalococcoidales bacterium; assembly: GCA_035528295.1. GTDB lineage: Bacteria > Chloroflexota > Dehalococcoidia > Dehalococcoidales > JAUYDJ01. Next base: position 26,704 of record DATKYY010000024.1, read on the forward strand.
GGGAATGAGGGCGTCATACCGCCCCCCGCCGCCTATCTTTTTATTGCCGGCGGAGAGCTGAAAGATGACACCGGTGTAGTATTCAAACCCCCGGCCGGAGGCAATATCAATCAGGTAGTCGTAGCCCAGAGCCTCCAGCAGTTCGGCCACTTCTATTAAATTATTAAGCGGGCGCTCAATCTCAGGCGAGAGCGCCTTTGCCTCCCGCAGAAAACGGGTTGATTTTTCTTTGCGCTCGAGCAAGAGGGCGAGGGCTTCTTTCTGCCCGCTGTCCCCGGGCTTTAGCCGGGCCAGTGCCCTGGTATTCCCCTCCAGAATCTGGTCAAAGAGCGAGGCTTGCTCCTCAGGGCTTAAGCCGAGCCTGGTGAGCAGCGCTCTGATGACACCGGCATGCGATAGCCTTAACTCCACCCCTTTAATGCCCAGACTTTGCAAGACTTCCAGAGCCAGTATGACCAGCTCCATATCGGCGGCGACTGAATTCACTCCGATTAGCTCCGCCCCACCCTGCCATTTCTCCCGGTTCTCTTTGCCTGTCTCTTCAAAAATAAAGGTGTTGGTGATATAGAAGAGCTTGGCCAGCCCCTTATCCGCCATACTGTCAATGTAAAAACGGGCCACCGGAATGGTACCATCCGGTCTCAACACCACCCGTTCCCCGCTCCAGCCGTCCCAGTCCAGGAAGGAATATACCCTGCCCAGCATACCGGGGGTAAGCGTTCCGGTGGAGGTAAACAGGTGGAGAGACTCAATGGTTGGTGTCCTGACCTCTTCGTATCCCCATTTAAGACAGCCGTCCCGGAATAGCCCCTCAATCTGGCCAAATACCTTCATCTCGGCGGGGGAGAGGTCGCGCATTCCCTTGCATCTCTGAACTCTCATAACATACCCTTCATGAATGTGGGTAAATTCTACACTAATCTGCCCTGCCTCTTCAACCTGAGAGGCGGGACGTGGATTCACTGGCGACCGGTGATACTGAGCCCTAGCTCAGCTCGCTGCCCTTCTGCCAGACACGGGCGAGCTCTTTCGCCAGCGGCTTGTGTTCCGGTTTGGCTAAAGCGGGGTCTACCTGGAAGAGCTTCATTGCTTCAGCACGAGCCATCTCCAGCAGGGCTATATCAGAAAGCTTGGCCATGCGCAGGTCAGGCAGTCCGCTCTGGCGGGTGCCGAAGAACTCCCCCGGTCCCCTTAGCTTCAGGTCCTCTTCAGCCAGGGTGAAGCCGTCCTGAATCTTCTCGATTGAATCCAGCCGTTCTTTAGCCACTATTGACGGGTTCTCGGTAAGCAACAGGCAGTAGCTCTGCTCCTCGCCCCGCCCGACTCTGCCCCGGAACTGGTGCAGCTGGGAGAGACCGAAGCGGTCGGCACTCTCAATCAGCATTACGGTGGCATTGGGTACATCGATGCCCACCTCAACCACCGGGGTTGATACTAAAATATTCAGCGTGCCGGAGCGGAAGTGGCGCATCACCTCGTCTTTTTCACTGGCGGACATACGCCCGTGGAGCAGGCCCAGCTTGAGCTCGGGAAAGACTTCTTCAGCCAGGCGCTCGTATTCGGCAACGGCGGCCTTGGCCTGAATTGCCTCTGATTCCTCAACCAGGGGGCAGATGATAAAAGCCTGACGGCCGCCCGCCACCTGGCGGCGGATGAAAGTATAGGCTTTTTCCCGCTGGGCGGGGTGAAGCCACTTTGTCTTTATTTCCTGCCTGCCCGGGGGGAGCTGGTCAATAACCGATAAATCAAGGTCACCGTAGAGGGTCAGGGCCAGGGTTCGGGGGATGGGCGTCGCCGTCATTACCAGCACGTGGGGGCTGAAGCCCTTCTGCCGCAGCGCCGAGCGCTGGGCAACGCCGAAGCGGTGCTGCTCATCCACCACCGCCAGGCCCAGCTTCTGAAATTCAACCCCCTTCTGAATCAGGGCGTGAGTGCCGATAATAATGTCTATCTCACCCGACTGGATTTGCTGCTGGAGTCCCTGCTTCTTGGCCGGGGTAATATCACCGATGAGTAGCGCCACGGTAAGCGGCTGAGCCAGAAGCCCGGAGTAGCGGCGCAGGTAGTCCTCCCCTCCCTCCTCTTTTCCGGCCCGGGAAAGGAGGTGGCAGACATTAGTAAAGTGCTGCTCGGCCAGAATCTCGGTGGGCGCCATAAATGCCCCCTGGTAGTTATTGGCCGCCGCCATAATCAGGGCGGCGGCGGCGACCACCGTCTTGCCGCTGCCGACCTCCCCCTGGAGCAGACGGGACATCGGCTGTTTTCGGGTTAAATCAGCCAGTATCTCCTTGAGCACGCGCTGCTGCGCCGGGGTCAGTTCAAAGGGCAGGGACTTCAGAAAAATATCCAGCACCTCGTTCCGGACAAGAAGCGGGTTGCCCGGCTGGCCTTCCTGCCAGTCTCGCTTTCGCCCCAGCACCCCCAGCTGGAGGAGAAAGAGCTCGTCAAAGGCGAGGCGGGTTCGGGCGCTATCTATGGCGGTTTCATCATCGGGGTAGTGGGCCTGGCTTATCGCCCGGGGTAGCTCCAGCAGGTCACAGCGCTCTCTCAGCTCCGGCGGCAGGAAATCGGTCACCTGCCACGCCCACTGGTCAACCACCTCTTTCATCAGTTTCCTCACCTGGCGCGGTCTCAGCCCCTGAGTCAGCGGGTAGAGTGGAATCAGGCGTCCGGTATGAATTAATTCTTTATCCTCAGCCAGCTCCCATTCCGGGGATTCAAAGACATGCCGGCCGCCAAACAGGCTCACCCGACCGCTGATAACCAGCCGGGTATTGGGTGTTAGCGTCTTGACCAGGTAGGGGTTATTGAACCAGACTACCCTGGTATTACCGGTCTCATCGCCGACGATGGCCTCGGTGCTCCGCCTCCCCCCGGGCATGACCAGCTTTGCCTCCCAGACGTTAGCCATGATGGTCTGTTCATCGCCCTCGGTTAGCTGGGAGATAAACTTGCGCTGGCTGTAGTCGAGGTGGCGGCGGGGGAAGAAATAGAGCAGGTCCCGGATTGTTTTTACCCCCAGCTTGCCGAACTTGGTC
>DATKYY010000025.1:0-10757 GCA_035528295.1 Dehalococcoidales bacterium
GCTGGCGGGAGCGTATGGGAGTCGAACCCACCGGGGACATTTTAGTGCCCCCCAACGGATTTGAAGTCCGCGAAGCCCACCGGGACTCATCCGCCCCCGAAAACAGTCTAATTATATACCAATGATAAAAAAGGGCGCAAACAACCGGCGGGCCGGGCTATTTTGTCTCGGTGGTCTTGTCGTGGGGAAGATAGCCACGCTCCTGCGCCTGTCTGTCCAGGTCGAGGGTATAAACGCGCTCCAGGGGCAGTAGCGTCTCAGCCTTGGCTTGCCGCAGGTCGATGGCTTTCAAATACCGCTGGCAGTGCTCGCAGACATAGAGCCGGTAGGTGTCTGCTTCATCGGTGAAATAGGCCAGGTCGTTCTGGTCCTGGGTGCCGCAATAGGGGCACTCCAGACGCTGGAAGAGCCACTCCGCATCACAGCGGGAGCACAGCAGATAGCGGGCGCCGCGCTCTTCATCAAGAAAGGCGAAATCGGGACTACCGCCGCAAATCGGGCAGAAGCCGCGCCGCCAGCGTTCCTGGTTCACCAGCGGATGCAGGACCTGGGCGTAGCCGGTCAGGAACGGCTTGATACTGGCCTGGATGATGTTATTGAGCAGGGCCTCTTCGGATTCATCGAGGCTGGTGGCGAGGGGTAACCTGGCTCCCTCAAACCAGGCTTTCAATGTATCCGGGTTAATAACGCGGCCGGGTTCCAGCTCTTTCAGCTTCTCGACGGCAGGACCAAAGAGGGCGGGATACCGGGCGAAGAGGTTGCTGACCTCAACATATGTTTCCTGTAATAGTGACCGGTCCAGGGCGAGGTCATCAAAACCGAGTAGCGGTAAGCCCTGCTCCAGGCGGGAGTTAATCGTCTTTTTAGTTAATCTAGGCTTGGGGGGGGCTATTTTAGTCCCAAGCCTAGATTCAATACGAAGTAAGTTCTGATAGAACTCTAGAAGTTGAGGTAAGCTGCCTTTTTGGCTTTTCTCTGCCTCTAGCCTTTCAATAATCTTGTCTATTACAGTGGACACTTAGCTTTTCTCTGCCCCTCTAGCTATCTTCTCATACCATTTTCCATGATGTGACCGGGCATAGTCAACTGATACCGTACCCCGGTACATGGAGCTCCATGCCCCGGTGCGCAGTGGGCGCATCATCGGGTGAACCACGGAGAGATAAATATGGACAAACAACATACAGCCGGTAGAGATGAAGGCAACATCATGCAGTAGAACCATCCATTGCAGTAGTTCCGGCGGGGCGGTCGTCTTGAAGGCCCACATAATAAGCCCGCTTATGGCAAAGACCACCCCGAAGACAATCACCATGAACCACCACATCTTCTGGCCGGTGTTCATGTGGTCCTGAGGGGGCATGGCCTCTTCGTCACTCAGGAAGTAGTAGCGGGGAGCTGCTTGTAGCCAGCCGATATCATCTTTGCCCCAGATAAAGGCTTCTTTTATCCCCTTTAAGGATGCCTTCCAGTTGAGCGGGATGTAGATGAGAGGCGCCACGATAAAGAGAACCGCGGCCACGCGGTGTATGATGCGGGTCCAGCTATCCGCAGCCAGGGCGCCTAGCGGAGGCACAAACAGGATAAGACCGGTGAGAAACAGGGCGAGAAAAGCACCGGCGTGTACCCAGTGCAGGATACGGGTCGGCTTTCGGTAGCGTTCTACTTCTTGCACCATGTTACTTTTCCTCCTTCCGGGGCGGTAGTTCTTTGGCCAGCTTTGCTTCCCGGGCGACAATGTAGTTCAAGCCCAGCCCGATTAGGGTCAGTCCGCCCAGTGCCCAGCCCAGCGGCTGGATTACGTCCTGCCAGGCAACTACTGTCGGCGAGACCTGTGGCGCTGCCGGCAGCCCGTAGATGGTGGGCTGGTCATCAAGGACATACATTATATGCAGGCCGTCCAGCTCTTTTTCCCCGTACAGGTTGGCATTTACCCAGCCTTTAGCCTGAAGGGTGGCTACCCGCGCTTTCCCCTCGGCGAGCAGCTCATCACGGTTGCCATACATCAGGGCTTTGGGCGGGCAGGTCTTGGCGCAGGCTGGCTGCCAGCCCTCGGCGATACGGTCTAGGCCAGGGGTAGTGCAGAAGGTGCACTTGTCCATTTTGGCGACACCGGTCAGCAGATTGCGGTCGGTGCGGGGCACACTGAAAGGGCAGGCATCGATGCAGTAGCCGCAGCCGGTACAGATATCCTTATTGTAAGCAACAAAGCCCAGCTCGTGATGATAGAGGGCACCGGAGGGGCAAACCTTGACGCAGCCGGCGTCAGTGCAGTGCATGCAGGCACGGCGGGTAAACAGCCACCTCATCATTCCCCCGGGGGCGACTTCGCGAAATTCCATCTTGAGCCAGGTGTTGGGGGCGAGGTCGGGTGGGTTTTCGTAGCTGCCCCAGTTGGCGGCATCTACACCGTTTTCCACGGTGGGGATAAACTCGTCATTCTCGTTCCACTGCTTGCACGCCGCCTGGCAGCCGCGACAAGCAGTGCACCGGGTTGGGTCATATAAAATTGCTTTTTCGGCCATCATTACCTCCAGCTAAAAATTTAACTCCTCATCAGCTAGGCCTTGCGAAGATTAACCAGGAAGGCTTTATATTCCGGTATCATCGTGTTGGCGTCACCGACATGGGGAGTAAGCGAGTTAGCGCTGTCGCCGGTGGAAAGGCCGATAAAGCCCCAGTGCCAGGGTATGCCCACCTGATGTACCTTGGTGCCATTCAGCTGGAATGGCTTGAAGCGTTTGGTTACAACCGCCTTAACGGTTACCTTACCCCGGGCTGATTCTACGATGACCCGGTCACCATTAACGATACCCTTTTCGGCAGCCAGCTCCTCGCTCATCTCAACGAAGGGCTCGGGCATCATCTCTATCACCCACGGCATGTTGCGGGACATCTGCCCGCCCTGCCAGTGCTCGCAGAGCCGGTAGGTGGTGCACACATAGGGATATTTATCCGGTGTGCCCTGTTCTTCCGGTCTCCATATCTTGAAGGCAGGGTTATTATGCTGCTTGGACATCGGGTTCTGTATCGGCGACTCCCAGGGCTCGTAGTGCTCGGGGAGTGGTCCCTCGGCCATGCCGGGGCCGAAGAAGCGGGCGTGCCCTTCCGGTTTCATGATGAAGGGATACTTGGTATTCTCCGGGTCAACCGCCATTGGTGGCCAGCCGCCATCGGGGACATCACCGACCCATTTGTCCTCCTGCCACCAGATAACCGGGTGCTCTTTGTCCCAGGGTATGCCGTAGAGGTCAACCGAGGCGCGGTTATAGATAATGCGCCGGTTAACCGGCCAGCACCAGGCAAACTTGGGGAAGAGGCCAATGTTAAACGGATCCGGGGTCAGGTCACGGCGGGCCGCCATGTTGCCTTCCTCGGTGTAGCTGGCGCAGTAGAGCCAGTTACCTGAGGTGGTGGTGCCATCGTCCTTCAGTTTACCGAAGCTGGGCAGCAGCTCACCGGTGGTGAGGTCATAGCCATTTATTTCCTTGGCTACGGCGTGGACATCGGGGTGTTCCGCACCGTAGTTCCAGTCAAGGTTGGTAACTGCTTCGGCGTTGGGGCCGCCTTCGCTGGCGTAGAGTGCTTTCAGTTTGCGAGCCAGCCAGTCTATCATCCAGAGGTCATCCATGGCATTACCCGGGCCATCGGCACACTTGTAGCGCCACTGGCTCAAGCGGCCGCTGTTGGTGACGCTGCCCTCTTTCTCAAAGGAGCAGAGCGCCGGGAGCAGGAAGACCTCGGTCTTAATATCAGCCGGGTCCACTCCGGGGCGCCGCCAGAAATTAGCCGTTTCGGTGTGCCACATATCGGCGGCCAGCATCCAGTCCAGCTTCTCCAAAGCCCGACGCTCTAGCTCGGCGTTGGGTCCACCTACCGCCGGGTTCTGCCCCCAGACCATCAGTCCCTTGATTACGCCGGCGTCCATAGCTTCAAACAGGGCAATGTGGGAGTAGTTCTTACCGTTTTCAATCTTGGGCAGATAGTGAAAACCGAACTGGTTATTTTTGGTGGCGGCGTTACCATACCATGCCTTGAGCAGGCTGACCACATACTTGGGGGTATGCTGCCACCAGTTGGCGCTCTTGGGGTCGTTGCTGGTAGGGGTAGTCCGCTCCAGATATTTGCTCAGCGAGTTATCGGTATTCACCGGCACTTTGAGATAGCCGGGGAGAATGTGAAATAGCAGGCAGTGGTCGGTGGAGCCCTGCACGTTGGATTCACCCCTCATGGCGTTGATGCCGCCGCCGGCGACACCGATATTCGCCAGGAGCAGTTGCAGGATACAGTAAGAGCGGATATTCTGGGCACCGTAGGTATGCTGGGTGGTACCCATGGCATACAGAATAGTACCCGCCTTGCCCACCTGCCCGGTGGCGGCGAAGGTGCGGCAGACTTCCTGGAAAGTATCCACCGGAGCGCCGGTGATATGGCTTACCATCTCCGGGGTGTAGCGGGCGAAATGCTGCTTCATAAGCTGGAACACGCAGTTCTTACTCTTGAGGCTCATATCTCTCTTGGGGATGCCGTTCTGGTCAAGCTGGAACTGCCAGCTTGACTTGTCATATTTCCGTTTACCGCCGTCGGTTTCATTGTGGCTGCCGGCGTAACCGGAGAATAGTCCTTCCAGCTCGGCAGGTCCCTTGTAGCTGGTATTAATCAGGTAGGGAGCGTTGGTGTATTCCTTGATGTAGGTCAGGTTGTAATTACCGGGGTTACGTTCGATATCATCCAGCACATACTTGATCATACCGCCGATGAAGGCAATGTCAGTCCCCGACCGCAGCGGGCAATAGATATCAGCTTTAGCCGAGGTTCGGGTAAATCTGGGGTCAACGCTGATAAGCTTGGCCCCCTTTTCTTTGGCTATGGTGATGTGACCAAAGGCAGCCGGATGGTTTTCGGCGGGGTTGGAGCCGATGGCAAACATGCAATCGCTGTTGGCGATGTCGTTCCAGTGGTTGGTCATCGCCCCGCGCCCGAATGATTCCGCCAAACTGGCGACAGTGGGGGAATGTCATATACGGGCGTGGTGCTCAAGGTAGACCACACCCAGCGCCCGGGTCAGCTTGGCGAGGAGATAGCACTCCTCGTTATCCAGGGCAGAGCCGCCCAGGTTGGCGATGGCCTCGGTGCGGTTTACCAGGTTACCACTATCGTTCCGCTCGGTAAAGTTGGCATCTCGGGTGTCTTTAATGCGGTGGGCAATCTCATTGAGCGCCCACTCCCAGCTCTTTTCCTGCCACTGGTTTCCGCCCGGGGCCCGGTAAAGGACCTTGCTCAGACGCCAGGGATTATCGGCGGAGAGCTGCCGCATTGAAGCGCCCTTGGCACAGGCGCCACCGCGGTTAATGGGATGGTCCGGGTCGCCCTCAATGTTGACCACCTTGCCATTTAAGGTGGCGACCAAAAAGCCGCAGCCAGAGGCATCATACGGGCAGATGGTGGTCTTTTCACCGATTTTCTTCTTGAGGGGGAGCAGTTTGGGGACCTGGGCTTGGGCTAATTCGGGGTCAAACATCCCGAAAAGGAAGACACCACCCATCCCCACTCCCGAGGCTTTCAGGAACTCTCTTCGGCTTAGCTCCATTTTGGTACTCCTTTCCCTACGTTGTCAGTTGTTTAGCATCCTCCAAGATAAGTTTATATTTGGGGAGATTAAATAAGATAGATATAATGAGATAAGTGCTTTTGACATGGTGTTTTATATAGAATAAAAAATTATGCCCCTCTTTGTCAAGACCTGAAGAAAAAGATTTAGACATCCTGAACTAGCTTTCTTCTATAATGATTCTTTTTATCACATCACCTTTGGTGATTTGTTGCAAAACTTCCATTCCCTCGATTAACTGGCCAAAGACGGTGTGCTTGCCGTCAAGCCCGGGCTGGGGGGTATAGGTAATGAAGAACTGACAGCCGTTGCTGTCAGGACCGGCGTTAGCCATGGATAATGTCCCGGCCAGGTGGGTATGCTCGGTGAATTCATCGGCAAAGCTGTAGCCGGGGTCGCCGTAGCCGGTGCCGGTCGGGTCGCCGCCCTGAGCCATAAAGCCGGGTATTACCCGGTGGAAGGTGACATTATCATAAAAGCCTTCGCGGGCGAGAAAGACAAAGTTATTGACCGTTACCGGCACATCCTGGGCAAAGAGCTCCAGCACTAGATTGCCCTTTTCGGTTTCAATGGTGGCGGTGTATTGCTTAGCGGTGTCAATGACCATCGGTGGCGGCTCGGAGTAGGTTTTGGGCTGGGGGGCTGATTCAGCACAGGAGGCGGTCAGCAGGGGAAGGAGGCTAAGCAGGATAATGCCAGTTATACGGCGCAGATAGCTAATTTTCATCGGTACATCTCCGCTTAATCTTTGCCCACATTTTACTCTATTTGAATTAGATAGGCAATTACCGGAAGGATTGCCCTAGCCATTATTTTCTGCTAAATTAGATTGCTAGAGGGAAGGAATAAATGTTAGCCAGATACAACCCCCAGGAAATTGAGAAGAGGTGGCAGCAGAAGTGGGCTGAAGACAGGCTCTATGAGGTTAATGACAGCGACCCCCGGCCGAAGTGGTACGCGCTGACCATGTTCCCCTATACCTCGGGCGACCTTCATATCGGGCACTGGTATGCCATGGCGCCGTCTGATGTTCACGCCCGATTTAAGCGAATGCAGGGCTACAACGTGCTCCACCCGATGGGCTTTGACGCCTTTGGCCTGCCCGCGGAGAATGCCGCCATCAAGCGGGGGATTCACCCCTTCACCTGGACGATGCAGAATGTGGCGAATATGCGCCGCCAGCTGAAAAGCATCGGTGCTATCTATGACTGGAACCGGGAGGTGGTTACCTGCCTGCCCGAATATTATAAATGGACCGAGTGGTTCTTCCTGAAGCTCTATGAGCACGATTTGGCTTACCGCGCCAAGGCTCCGGTCAACTGGTGCCCCCAGTGCCAGACAGTGCTGGCCAACGAGCAGGTGCTGGAAGGCGGCTTCTGTGAGCGCTGCGGCGCGTTGGTGACCCACCGTGACCTGGAGCAGTGGTTCTTCCGCATCACCAAATACGCTGACGAACTGATGCAGCACGATGGCATTGACTGGCCGGAGAGAATAAAGATAATGCAGCGCAACTGGGTGGGCCGGAGCGAGGGCACCGAGATTTCCTTTGCCCTGGACCATCCCGGCGTAGCCGAAAAAGAGATTCGGGTGTTTACCACCCGACCGGATACTATCTTTGGCGTTACCTTTATGGTGCTGGCTCCGGAGCACCCCCTGGTGGCCAAGCTGACCACGCCGGAGAAGAAGGCTGAGGTTGAAGGCTACATTGCCCGCTCCCGGCGGGCAACTGAGATAGAGCGCCTCTCCACCGAGCGGGAGAAGGACGGTGTCTTTATCGGGGCTTATGTCGTCAACCGGCTTAACGGGGAGAAGGTTCCCATCTGGATTGCCGACTATGTATTGATGAGCTACGGCACCGGGGCGGTGATGGGAGTACCGGCCCACGATGACCGGGACTTTGCCTTTGCCCACCGGTATAACCTGCCGATAAGGGTGGTGGTCGCCCCGTCCGATTGGGAGGGCGGGGAGCTGGAAGAAGCCTTTATTGAGACCGGCGTTATGGTCAATTCAGGCCAGTTTAACGGAACACCCAACGAGGCGGGGATAGACGCCGTTACCGATTTTCTGAAAGAGAAGGGGTGGGGCAAGCACACCACCAGCTATCGCCTGCGTGACTGGCTTATCTCCCGCCAGCGCTACTGGGGGGCACCGATACCGATAATCTACTGCCCGAAGTGCGGCATTGTGCCCGTTCCGGAGAAAGACCTGCCGGTACTGCTGCCCGAAGACGCCGAGTTCAAACCCACCGGTGAGTCCCCGCTCAAGTATCACGAAAAGTTCGTCAATACCACCTGCCCCCGGTGCTCGGCACCGGCCAGGCGGGAGACGGATACCATGGACACCTTTATGTGTTCCTCGTGGTATTTCCTGCGCTACGCCAGCCCCGATTGTGACACGGCACCTTTTGAGGCGGAAAGGGTAAAGTCCTGGCTGCCGGTGAATCTTTATACCGGTGGAGCTGAGCACGCCGTGATGCACCTGTTCTATGCCCGTTTCTTCATCAAGGCGATTCGGGATATGGGGCTGGTTGACTTTGGTGAGCCGTTTACCCGCCTGTTTAACCAGGGGATTATCATTGTGGAGCGCCAGAAGATGAGCAAGTCACGGGGCAACGTGATTACTCCCGATGAGTATGTTTCCGCGCTGGGTGCGGATGTGGTTCGCACCTATCTCATGTTTATCGGCCCCTGGGAGCAGGGTGGTGAGTGGGACGATAGCGGCATCAGCGGGGTAACCCGCTGGCTTAACCGGCTCTGGAATCTGGTGCTCACCGGCTATCACCAGCGTAAGGACGTTAGCCCGGAGGTAAGGCAGAATGCGGAACGGGAGCTGTCCCGCTTCACCCACCAGACCATCCGCCGGGTGACCGATGATATGGAAAGAATACGCTTCAATATTATGATTGCCGCCCTGATGGAATTTGCCAACTACCTGGCCAAAGTAACCGAAACCGGGGCGGTTGCCCCTTCAGCGTGGGAAGAAGCTATTGATAGCCTGCTCAGGCTGTTAGCCCCGACCACCCCCCACCTGGCTGAGGAGTTGTGGCAAAGGACCGGGCGGGAATACAGTATTCATAACCAGCGCTGGCCCGAGTGGGATGAAGAGCTGGCCCGGGAAGAGGAGACTATACGGGTAGTTCAGGTGAATGGTAAGCTGCGCGACCGGATGGTGTTACCAGTGTCTATTACTGATGAAGAATTTGAAAAAATAGCACTTGAAAGGGAGCGTGTGAAGATTTACCTGAAAGGTAAGACGTATAAGGCACATCACGTAACGGGGAAACTGGTGAATTTTGTACCTGTTTGGCATGGAGAGAAAGAGTCGTGAAGATAGCCTTTATCGGTGGCGGGAATATGGGGGAGGTAATAATTTCAGCTATCTTAGCTAAGGGGCTGAGCACGCCGGATAATATCCGGGTCAGTGATATTAAAGATGAGCGCCGCCAATATCTGAAGCAGGCATACGGTGTTTTGGTGGCGGGCGATAACCGGGCGGTGGCGGCAGAGGGGGAGGTGGTGGTACTGGCGGTCAAACCGCAGAATCTGACCGAAGTAATGGCTGAGCTTAACGGCCGGCTAAAGCCAGGCCAGCTGGTCTTATCTATTATCGCCGGGGCCAGGATAGATACTCTGCGCCGTGGGCTAGGCCATAATGCCGTGGTTAGAGCCATGCCCAATACCCCGGCCAAGATCGGGCAGGGGGTAAGCGTGTGGACGGCTACGGCTGAAGTAACCGGGCCGCAGAAGGCCCGGGCCGGTTCTATTCTGGGGGCGATGGGCAGGGAGTTTTATGTTGCCGAAGAGAAGTATCTGGATATGGCGACGGCAGTAAGCGGCAGCGGGCCGGCATATATCTTTTTGTTTGTCGAGGCGCTGGTGGAGGCGGCGGTGAAAATCGGCCTGCCTCAGGACATGGCGTCGGAGCTGGTAATGCAGACCTTGCTCGGCTCAGGCAGCTATCTGCAAAAGTCGGGCCGGGCACCCGCCGAACTGCGCCAGATGGTTACTTCCCCCGGCGGCACCACCGCCGAGGCGATTGCCCGCTTTGAACAGGGCGGCTTTAAAGAGCTGGTCTTGGGGGCGGTGGTGGCGGCTTATGAGAAGGCCCAAAAACTGGGCAGTTAATCGCCTTGCCTCTTGTTTTCCTCAAATCCAGTGAAGAACTTTCAGAAGTTTCTGAAAGTTTAATAGTTTCAGTATTGACAAAACTATCTAAATATGCTATATATATTTTTGATAGAAATAAATTTCCCCAGGGGTAAAGGTTATGGATACTGAATTACAGCTTGAAGAGAAACGTTTTGTGGAAGAGGTGAGTATTGCCTTTGAGCAGATGAATATGCCCCGGATGGCGGGGCGCATTGTTGGTCGTCTCATGATTTCCGACCCCCCCTATCAGTCCACCGACGCACTGGCCGAAGCCCTGATGGCGAGTCGGGGTTCAATCAGCACCATGAGCCGTTTTCTCATTCAATTTAATCTGATTGAGCGCTTCAGCCTGCCCGGAGTCCGGCAGGACTACTTCCGTGTTAAACCCGACGCCTGGCACCAGTTGGTAAGGCAGCGGACACACCAGATTACCACGCTTCGCCGGCTGGCGGAGCACGGACTCAGGCTGATGGGGGATAGGGAGCATGCCAACCGTCTGTGGCTGGAAGAGACCCGTGATATGTATGCCTTCTTTGAACGGGAATTCCCCGCCCTGGTGGAACGCTGGGAGGAAGAGCACAAGGCGGCCGGTTATCCGTAGGTGAAACAACTTTTAGTTTTTATAGGGAGGCTCTAAATGAAAAGGTGGTTAACAATTATCGGTCTTCTGCTACTTAGTCTGGTTCTTCTGGGTGGAACCATCGGCTGTAATCCCTTCGCTGGTGATGGTGATGAAGCTGCTCAGCAGCTGGCTGAGGTGGAGCGGGGTGATGTGCGGATTAGCGTCGATGGTAGCGGTAACATTCAGCTGGCGAATGATGTGAAGTTATCTTTTGGTGTCGGTGGCCGGATAGACAGGATATATGTTGAAGAGGGTGAAATGGTCGGCAAGGGGGAAGTGCTCGCCCAGCTTGAGACTGATGAGCTGGAGCTGGCATTGACTCAGGCAGAGGTAACGCTAGCCAGCCAGCAGGTAGCCGTAACTCAAGCGGAGTTAA
>DATKYY010000026.1:0-15512 GCA_035528295.1 Dehalococcoidales bacterium
CCAGCTGGTATAACTCGGCGGGCACCGCGGGAGGCTGGGATACCCTCTCCCAGGGCACGCACAATATCGACCTTTCCGGACTGGGCTGGTCCGGGTCTAACTTCTACTACCATATGCTCTTCACCTCTAACGGGAACAATACCCCGCTTCTGGACGAGATAAGCGTTAATTTCACCACGTATTATTCATCGGGTGACCTGACCTCTTCAGCCTTTGACGCCGGCTATGACCTGGCCTGGGACTGGGGTAATATCTCTTTCACGGTAAGCGAGCCATCAACCACCGATATCAAGTTCCAGATAAGGTCGGCGGCCACCGAAGCCGGGCTCAGCTCGGCTACCTGGTACGGACCCACCGGCACCGGTGACTACTACCAGGTAAGCGGCAGTGCCATTAACTCGGTCCACGATGGTGACCGCTGGATTCAATACAAGGCATACTTCTCCGGTCCGGGCGACAGCACGCCGACACTGAGCGATATCAGCATAGCCTATAGCGGGCAGGCGCTATCTTACATCATTGAAGTTGTCGGCGGTGGCTACTGCCTGGTCTCGGATAATACTTCAGAGTGGGGGAGCGGGTGGACAGTAACCCCGGAGCTATACTGCGAGGTTACCCAGCGCTAATCCGGAAAACCCCGGGGTAGAAGCGTGGAAAAAAGAGTCTACTTACTTATCGCCTTATTATTAGCCCTGGCCATCAGCGGCGGGATATACGCCTACGCCTTCACCACCGCCGGCGGCTCGATTGGCATCACCGAGCCGACCGGAGATGTGGCCACCGCTAATGCCACCGCCGCCCAGCCCAACTGGAACTCGGTGCTGATACCCATTTCGGATACCTATGACTTCAGACCAAATGCGGCTGGTGACGAGACCGATATCGCATACCAAGTGCCAGCTACTACTGGAGACCACTGGGACAAGGTGGATGAGGCAAGTGCTGATGGCGATAGCACCTATGTCGCCACCGATAAATTACTTTGGCAAGAGGACCTGTATAACATGACCGACCACTCCACCCAGACGGTGGGGGGAACCATAAACTATGTTGATATCTACCTGGAAGCCAGGGTAACGGCTAACGTAAGCCAGGAAGATGCCTATGTTCACATTAAGACCAATGGTGTGGAGCATAACGGTAGCACTGAAAACCTGACCTTGAGTTATGAGACCTACACCTATGGATGGGATTTAAACCCGGAAACCAGCGGTGACTGGACCTGGGCTGAAATCGACGCCCTGCAAATCGGCGTGGGACTGACAAGACCGGCGGTTGGTGAGAATGCCCAATGCACCCAGGTCTACACTGAGATTGCCTTTGAAGCCCCGCCCCTCACCGGTAATACGCCCACCGACGACCTGTTTGATATCAACCCCCACCCCGACTACAGCGGCGACCTGCTGGTGAGGGTCTATTTAGTCAATACCGATAACCTGACCAAAGCCTATAAATATCTTAATATGAACTTATACCTTGAGGGCTCGCTGGAGGCAGGCAAGACGCCCAACTACCGGGTGCTCAATCTGGAGAACGGGGTGGCCAGCTTCAGCATTGACGGGGCGACCAGCAGCGCCTATACCCTCTCGGTTACCGGCGGTGACTACCGCCTCACTTCACGTGAGCCCAATGAATGGGCAGCCGACTATACGGTAACCCCGGAGCTGTACTGTGAGGTTACTCAGCGGTGAGAATGAAGCTGTTTATTTACGAAACCTTAATGGAACCTTTACGAACTCTTTATTATCTTTATGCCCGTCTTTATACTTGTGTGCTAAATTTAAACCATGAAGACTATTATGAAAGGAATAACTCTCTTCGGTAACGGTCCTTTAAAACGAGCACTAGTACTGGTCGTAGTAGTCGCCGTTTGTGTGGCCGGGTTCCTCTCCGTAAGGGGGACCATGCCCTTCATGGCAATTTACGGTATAAGTATGGAGCCGGAGCTCCATGCCGGTAACCTTATTCTGATTTCGGAAGTAATGCCCGATGAGGTTGAAGTCGGGGATGTCATCGTCTTCACCGTTCCGAAGGCAGTCCGGGAATACTATAACTACCCGACCATCGTCGCCCACCGGGTAGTGCAGGTCCGTCCCTCAGAGCAGGGGGTAACCTTCCGCACCAAGGGTGATAATACCGGTGAAGACCCGTTTACGGTGCGCCCCGAAGACCTCAGGGGTGAGGTCAGCCGGCAGCTTCCGTATCTTGGCTTCCCGCTTCTCTTTTTCCAGAGCGACCAGGGGCTCATCTTCATCATTACCGCCCTTTCACTGCTCACCCTCTATCTCTATACTGACGAGATTGGCTGGGCCAGGCAGACACTGCACCGCGGGCTATTCGCCCCGGTAATTAATGCCAGCGTGCACACTGGTGAAGAGATCGCCAAAAGGCTGGAGACCACCGAAAAGGGCATGGATTCCACCCAGCAGGCCCTGACCAGCTTCGCCGCCGCCATCGCCGAGTACGCCGAACACTTAAAGAGCCACACCAGCGCCATCCAGGGGCTGGCCGAAGCGTCTCAAGAGCTGAAGAAGGGCGCCGCCGAGCAGAACCGGGTGTTAATCCACTTCGTGGAATCTATCGGCAAGGGTAAACCGGTAGCCGAAGAGGCAGCGCCGGCGGAAGAAGTGGAAATACTGAAGAAAGCCAAGTTCCCACCGGGGTGCGCCAGGGGCCGCTCAAAGTACCCCGATGACCAGCGCCCGATATTCGGCGCCGGCTAAATTTAAGTATAAACCGCAACTACCACCGCCTCTTTGGGGTTATGCTCATCAAAGAAGATGACGGCTACTTTTCTCCCCAGTGCCATTTCCGAGGCGGGCAGATTTCTGGCTACGGCGACACCGGTCAGGTAGGCTTTATAACTACCCGCCAGCTGGACGGTGGCAGTATAGTCTCCCGAATTGAAGCTCCTCAGTATTGCCTTCCGCAAGCTCATTTTCACCAATCTCCTTCTCTATACTGCCCCCAGTGACAGCCGCTGTTCATATTCGCCCCGCGGCGGGTGGTAGCGCAAAACCAGCCCCAGCACCCGCTTCTTGGCCGTCTCAAGCCCGGCCCTGGTATCGGTGATATCAATAACATCATAGAGCTGCTGACCGCAGTTAACCGGAATGACCATGGCGCCGCTGGCTGATTCAATCTCAGCGCCCCGTAAATAGGCTTCCCCCCGCTGCTCGGCTTTGGTCACGGTGTCTATATTTCTATCTTCCACCTGCCGCAACCGGTCATAGAGCCGTTCAATCTCATCCCAGGCGAAGCTATCGACAATAATCGCCTGGCTGGCTTGAGTGTCATAGCCCTCAACCTGCACCCGGTTAAGTAGCCAAGCCCCCCGCCGGTACTCACCGGCTAAAACGGGGTGGGTGCTACCATAGCTGTAGACCGAGCTATCCGAAGATAGCGGATTTACCAGATAGGCTTTACTGCCCTCGATAAATATCCGGTCGGGGACGAAGGAGAGCAGCTTGCTGATGACCACCTCGCCCCGGTTACCCGGACCGATGGTGAAATCGGGGTAGAAACCGGTGATGACCGATGACTGGGAAACCACCTCCAGCTTCAGCCCGGCCCGGGCCAGCACGAACTCAAGGAGCTGTTTTACCGACATCTGGTCACTGCTCTTGTTCCAGCGGAACTGGTGCCGGGCGCGCCAGGCCTCCACCAGCCCCCAGCCATCGGTAGCATAGAGCACCAGGCTGGCTTTACCGCCGGCAGAGGTATGTTCGTAGGCGCCCAGCAGAAAGCTCTGCCCGGAACTGACCTCACTACCGGCCGTAGTGCGGTAGCCCGGGCTGAAGTCCAGCTGAGCGCCAATATCAAGCACACCCAGACTCCCCTCCCCCGGCGAAGCATAACGCCCGTCATCATTTCTCAGCTCAATAGTAAGGCTGCCGCCGCTCAGGGCAATCTCCTGCCTTAACGACTGCAGGTCGGCCGACAAATCAAGCTTCTCCTCGGTTAATTTAGCCCGCCAGACGCCGTTAGGGCAGGACAGCCAGGCATAGTCGCCGTGATGAGCCATAGCCAGCCCGTAGTTACTGGACATATTTAACGGCACCGGCTCACGCCACAGGTTATCAATGAAGCTGGCTCCGCTAACAGTGTAGGTGAAAAAGGGGCGCTGGTAGCCCTGGGTGCCGGTGAACTTCTCCACATAGCCGAGGCGGTGGACATCCGGCTTGTCCATAAAGACGCGGTAGTACTCAAAGTCACCACCGGCCGGGGCGGAGGCAAACTCCTTCAGGTCTGACCAGTTACCGGCGGCGACATCACCGCCGTCACCGTAAATCAAGCTCCACAGCTTATAGTTGCCGGCGCTATCTTGGCCGCTGACACACAGGTTCCAGTCGCCATCATAGACACAGGCTACCCCGGACAAATCACCGGTCGTCTTGTCCCAGGATGACCTTGACTGCCATCCGCCACCAACATTTTGCCTGACATACAGGGTGGGCTGGTCGGTAAAGAAGAGAGCCAGGTCACCGTTAGGCTTATAGGCCGCCGCCAGGCCATAGGCGGTGGTGGTGGGGGTATAATCAATCAGCTCCGGGTTTCCCCAGTTGACCCCGTAGTCAGTGCTCTTGATGCGGTAAACCTCCCGACCGACCCCATCTATCCAGAAGATGCTTACCTCCGCCCCCAGTGAGGCGCAGGCGACCACGGCGGCGTCATACTGATTGGTATAAACCCACTGGCTGAAATCAGATCCCGTTCCCGGATTAGCCACCCGCTGCCGGTAGAGCTTTCTGGAGTCACCGGACGGAGTTATCCGCGCCCTGACCAGAGAGCCGTCGCCGGGCATGATTACCGCGTGGCAGTAGTTATCCTCGCTGCCGTTATACAGCCTCGTCCAGTCAAGTCTGACCACCCCCGAAATCAGGTTCCGGGCTTCCAGCTTGACATACGGGGTATGGCTGGCCTCCCGCTGAGCCGCCAGCAGTGTTGATGATAAGCTTCGCATCGCTACTCCCTTGTTTTCTCTCGCTGACCGGGGATATATCTGGTTCCCCAGAAAAGGTGACCGGCAATATAGCCCAGGGCAAAGACCAGGATAAACCAGAAGACCGAGCCCCAGAGCCAGTGCCCGAGCAGGGCACCGAGGGCGACCAGACCGATAATCCAGAGACCCTCAAACTTCTGCCAGGTGTCGCGCAGGATATAGGTCCAGGGACGACCGCCCAGCCTTGACCACAGGAAACGATAAAGCCTGGCCACGGCTTCCCCTCACACCAGAGCGGCCAGCGTATCCGGCAACGGTTTATCTGCCTGCCGGTAGTGCCCGGCCAGGTGTTTGGCGGCCGCTAGAATCTCCTCCGGGCTGGCGGCCACCCGCTGCCCGCGATAACCCCGGCGCGACAGGGCCGCCACTGCGGCTGGCATCCACTCCCAGTCAACCGTCTTTTCTATATCCAGCTTCTGTTTCAGGGCGCGGAAGATGCTCTTTTTGTGATGGGGAAGCTTCCAGGTATCGGTATCTTCAGCGTCAGCGATAATGGCAAACGCCTCTTTAGGCAAGCCTTCCCTGGTCTTAACCAGTCCTTCTTTTACCGTCATAATTCTCTCCTTATTATCTCCTTAAATTAAGGGCCGTAGTCGGTTGACTTTGACACCGGCGGGAAGTAGGGCTTATAGAGAGCGCGGGCTCTGATTCTGTTCCGCCTCCCCATCCGCTTCAGCTCAGCCCTGAAGTAGTTTAGTCTGGCTTTGCCCCAGTTAAGGAAATCCTGAGCCGTCTCGGTGCCACCGACATTGACCTGGTTAATGGCATAGACCGCCCACTCCACGGCAGCATAGCCGCCGGCACCGGTTGCCACCAGCTCCTCATGCTCCGCCGGAATGGTCGAGCCACTGGCATCAAGGGTATGGAGCTGACCATAGTAGATATAGGCATTTGAGCCATCGGGGACTTCAGCGCCCAGGACGGTCAAGATATCGGCCCACAACGAAAAGCGCTGGTATCTCTGGGGGAAGTTGTCCACCGGGTATTCCACGGCTTCAATCAGAATGCGCCCGGTTAAATCAGAGACATCAATCTCCCTTGAGCCGGAGGTGGTCGCCTTGGTCGCCTTCTTTTCATCGGGAATTGCCTGCGAGAAGTCCTTGGCGGCGTGGGCGATATGCCGGTCCAGCTCGTCGTTGCTCCAGCGGTAGTTCTCGGCATCCTCGTCATGGAGTTCACGGCGGACGATAGCTCTCATATCGGTCAGGTTCATTTTCGGTTACCCCCTTCTCACCACTATCCGCTCCGGTTCATCACAGGGCTTGCCTTCATCGTGCCGACACCGGTGGATTTCGGCATAGGCTATCTCTTCATTCGGCTCACCCTCGTTGATGCTCTCTGCCTTACTCGCCAGCATGGCGGCAAAATCCATCAAGGCGCGGGCATCGGCTTCCTCGGCAAAAGACAGATCAAGCTTGACTCTATACTTCATCGGTACCTCCATTTAGTCGCTAGATAATTTTGCTGTATCTCTTGGGGGGTCAGAACTCGGTTGTAAATCCTGATTTCGCCAATGTTGCCCTTATAGTCGCCCCAAGCGTTTGTCCAGGAGATACCCACTTTTACTGTTAGGGCACTACTTACGGGGTCGGTGTGGCTACCGGCAGATGCGGTATCCTCAACTCCGTTTACAAATATTTTAACCGATGCCCCGCTGCGGGTTACTACCGTGTGATACCAGGTGTCTACAGCAACAAAGGCAGAACTTCCCGAGCTTTGAACTGACCCCGCCTGATTGGTAATAAAAGTTAGATAATTCCCGCTATGAACATAGAAATAGTATCCCCCAACCTGATATTCCCCCCTGCAAAAGATAACTTGGTCAGCCCCCACTTGGGCTACTTTGAACCACGCCTCAATAGAGAAGTCTTCCGAGGTGAAATTTAATTCGGTAATTGTCGCCTCAATGTAATCATCAGTGCCGTCAAAATAGCGGCCATACGGTCGCCAGAGCGCCCCATTGACCGAACTTAAATGCCCGCAGGCATCACGGGACATTATGCTATTGCCGTCCAGTTCATAGAGGGGCAGATACAGCACCAGACTAGGGTCATAGATAAAGTTCACTTTGCACCTCACGCTGCGGCGTAGATTACTTTGATATAGCTTGAGTTCTTGGTCTTGGCGACGGCATTCTCGCCCGCCGCCGAGCCCGACTTGACGGCCAGCCGGAGGTCAAAGGGGATGGCACTAAAGTTAGCCACCGGCTTAAAGCGGCCGTTATAGGTGTATTCCTTATAGGCGGAGGCATCGGCGGAATAGGTCACCGCGTCGTGAAGGTCAACCCAGGTCCCGCCCTTATTGCGTGCCTGCCACTTGAAGAGCACCGCTTCGGTAGTGCCGCTGGACTTGACAGCACAGGTAAGCCCGAACTCAAACTCAATAACCGCCCCCAGTACCGGCGGGCTAACCGTAATTTCTTCCACCGCCTCGTAGTCATCGCCAGAGGTCGTCTTTTCCGAGCTCCACTGGACTCCGTCCGAGGTCAGGTTGCCCTTGGCAAAGGGGTGCTCTATATGCTCAATTACTGCCAGTATCATCATCTCCTCCTTATTCAGGACAGGAGGCTGGAGTCTGTTCCCCAGCTCTCCTATCCCGGCTTGGGTGGCGGCTGCCAAAATTCAACCGCCAGCCTAATTTAGTCCTGGGCACCAATGAGTGCCGCCGCCTTGATTGAGCTAAACAGGGCCAGGGAAACATACCATTTAATTCTGGTGCGGGAAGCATCTTTGGTCTCCAGGGAGCCAATCGGCTCAACGGTTAGCTGTCCCGGGCCGGTTAGCCCGCAAAGGGCGCCTTCTCCCATCTGGAAGGCATAAATCGCGGAGCAGGTGCCACCGGTGGTGGCGGTCTCAACACTCCCAGTGAGCACATGGGTATCCAGTATCCAGTCATTGACCCCGATGGGGATGCCGTCCCAGAACTGGACGAAGTTGCCCCACTTGTCCCGGTCGGTCTCCATCATGCTGCCGGCAGCCCTGACCAGGGCGTTAACCTTACGCCGGGAGCGGCGACTCATCAAGAGCAGGTCGGGCTTGCCCCCCTTCACGGCATCAATCAGCTCATCCAGCATGGACAGGGTGAGGGTAGCCCCGGTCGCCCCGGCCGCAATCACCTGGTCGGAGGCAGAGGTGGTGTCAATCAGCATTCTTACGCCGTCAAACTGCTTGGCATTGGTAACCGAGTCACCATAGATAAAGATTTCCTCGAATTTATCCTTGAGCGCCTTGGCCTTGAGTTCAACAACGGCTGCCTCCAGGTCCTGCAGATTAGAGCGGGTCGCCTTGAGGAAGTTATCGACATCGGCATCACCACCCATAATCTTCAGGTTGGCTGTCTTCTGCTCAAAGGTAGGCGTGGACTCAGCCCAGGCATCACCGACATCATAGAAATCGATGCTGGGCAGGGTCTTCTCCTGGTTGTAGGTCAGTCCGTTACCGACAATCTCAACGAAGGACAGCTGCTGCAGTATCGGGGAATCCTTGACGATAGTCTCCACCACCCCCTGCAGTAGCATATCATTGGACAATTTACTTGCTTCAGCTAGGGTTAAAGCCATTTAATTTTTACCTCCAATTGCGTATTGAATCTTCTCCCGGGGAGAAAGAGCGGTGAGGTCAGGCAACATCCTGGGCGGTGCGCCGGCGGGGAATCTAGACTTAGAAGCCTCGGCTTCCATTCCCTCTTTTACCCGGCTAATGAGCTCCCGGGCATTGGCCACCGACTGGTCTATCGCCTCAATGGTGTCACCGCTGATGAGCTCCTCGGGAATATCAGGGTTAGCCTGAACTACCAGATGGCGGTAACTGATTACTGCCTCAACCAGAGAATCCTGTGCTTTGTTCAGCGCTCCCTCCAGCTCGGCGACAGTCTGCTTCAAGGTAGCCACTTCACTATCTTTCTCCGCTATTACCTGCTCTACCTCGGTAATCCGGCCATCCTTGCCTTTGAGCGCCGCCTCTTTTTCCGCCACCACCCCCTCCAGCTCGGCAATTCTGGCTTTTAGTTCCTCAAGCTCGTCCCCCTCGGGACTATGGTCTTGCTTCAGTTCATCTTCAGGCAAATTTCACCTCCTGAACTTACTCCTCAACGCCGGCAGCCGGAGATGTTACCGCTCTCTCCCTCGCTCCGCCTCGGACTGACCTGACGTCAAGCTCTTTATTCATCCTGAGGATGCGCTCTCTCTCCTCAAGCCATCGGTTGAATTCAGCCTCAGGGTCTTTCACCCCGATTTCATCCATCGCCCGGCGCCGGGAGTGAATCCCGGCCTGGACCAGGCTTTGCTCATGAGCCACCATTCGCGCCCTGTCCTGAGGTAGTACCGGTCCCCAGACTACCCTCAAGCGGTAGTTACCGAAGTCCTCCCCCTGGTACTTCTCCACCAGCTTCAGGATAAGGGTATTGCGGCGGTTATAAGATGCGGTGCGGATAATCCGCTTGCGCCGCACCTTCTGCAGCAGGGGGTGGAGGTCAAACTCCATGGCAACCCCCGACAGGTCCCGCTCCGCGCCACCAAAGGCGGAGCGGGGGGACTCGGAGATATCATGCATGGTGCGATAGAGCAAATTGATGTAGTCAATATGCAAGCCGACCCCGCCACCCTGAAGCAGGTCTAAAAGATAGGCCTTGGCATCCTCGGGGATATTCCATACCGCCCCCGGTCTGACAGCGATATCTTCTGACTCCTCCACATTCTCCAGCACCGCAATCGGGTTCCCGGATAGCTCCAGTATCCGGGAGAGCTGGCTCATGGCCCGGTTAAGCTCTCGCTGCGGCTCCATAATCTGCAGCAGGTCAGATATACCCCAGAACTTCTTCGGCTCCCTTAAGTTGGGATAGATAATAAAGGGGATAAACCCGTAGGGATTGGGTTTTCGGTCCACCAGGCTATTATCCAGATAGAGTTCAAAGTCATTGTCCGTCCACAGTTCGACAACGGTCACCGCTTTCGCCTTGCTCTTCACCGAATAGAGCATCTCGACTTCCTCCCGGGAAAGGCTATATTTAGAGGCGACCCGCCACAGGTGTGAGGTATCATCACCGGACCACCAGGCATAGATACCCTGCACATCGGGGGCGGTAACCCTTATCCGCTTGGCATCCGTGTCCCAGATAACCTTGTAGCCGGCATCACCGAGGATGGCACAATCAATCTCGGTCTCAAGGTCGAGCTGCTCCAGGTTATTCTCCTCATTTATCCGGTGCAGCACCTGCTCGGCGCGGCGCGCCTTCTCCCTGGCTTCATCTGAGTCCTCCACCGCCTCAACGACAAAGTTCATCCCGGACATAAGGTAGGAAGTAATCTTATCGATGAAGACCTTGGCATAGTTAAAGGTAAGGTGCTTCTCCCCCCACTTTTCCCGTCCCTGCCAGTGAACACCCCGGTAGAAATCCAGTAACTCCTGATAACCCCTGATTCGGTCGCTATCCCGCTGGTTTAACACGGTCGGACTTAAGCTTTCACCCATTGTTTACCTCTTAATCTTTTCTTTTCTCACAGTTGGGTCTAAAGGGACTGCTGGCAGAACTCGGCGATGTGCTTCTTCAAAGCCCTCTGTACGGTTCGCCGGCTGACGCCAAAGACAAGTGCCAGCTCTTTTACCCCCTTACCCTCGGCAGAGAATCGCTGCACTATCTCACTATCCCGCTGCCCCTTAAGCCGGCGCTGCCTGCCTCCAGGCTCGTCATAGATACATTTGGGGAAGGGACAATTAAGACAGGACCGGGCAAGCTCGCAACCCTCATCACGATAGTGGCAGTACTCTGGTGGCAAATCCAGCTCATCTCGTTTCATCCCCGGTTCCATAGCCCAAACCTGCCCGCATAGCGCTTAAACTCTGCAACCAATAAAATAGCACATATGTTCTATTACGTCAAGGGTATTTTGTCACCAGCACTTGACAAAAGTATTTTATTATATTATTATTTTGACAAAGCAATATCTTTGGCGAGAATTATGGAACCATGGAATAATTACTTTAACACCATTGAGGCCGGCCACCGTCTCAAGATTCATCCCGAGACGGTAAAACGGCTGTGCCGACAGGGGGACCTGCCGGCGGTAAAGATTCACAATACCTGGTTAATCAATAAAGATGTCCTGGATAACTTTGCCGGAACCTATGTTCCCAAGCGTGGTGCCAGAAAAAGGCTGATAAATTAGGCGGCGAGTATCAAGGGGGTGATGGTCAGATGAGGTACGGTAAAGCCCTTAGAATTCTGGCTCTAGGCTCAATCCTGTCCCTGCTGGTAACGGTCATACCGGCCACACCAGCCCTGGCGGCACCATTAATCACCTTGTCGCCAACTTCGGGTGCCATCGGGACCAAGTTGACCGTAACCGGAAACAACTTTGACTCTTATATTGGTGATACCGTCTTAATACTATTTGATGATACCGAGACGGCTGAGCTAACGGTGCCGGAAACAGGGAGCTTTAGCTTTAATTTTCTCATACCGGCCGGTGCGTCACCGGGGAGAGCCTGGATTACGGTTAAAAGTGAGTTTGACTTTATCCTCGCCCAGAGCTCGTTTATTATCGCCAAAACTGAAATCAAGCTGGACACCAACCAGGGAGCCGTCGGCACCACCGTAGCCCTTGAGGGCAGGGGGTTCTATGTGGAAAAACTGGTAACCTTCTACTACCGCTACGATGGGATTAAATCAAAGCTAGGCACAGTCACAGCCAGTCCTACCGGTGAGTGTAGCCTCAGCTTTACTATCCCGGAGAGTGCCGTCGGCAAGCACGAGGTTAGCGGCGTGGGTGCCGAAGGCAATTCCGCTGAAGCTGACTTTATGGTGATTCCGTCCTTTACCCTGGACCCGACCTCAGGAGCGGTAGCTGATACCATAACCGCCGCCGGACACGGTTTGACCAAAAGGAGCGTGATTACCATCTACTTCAGAAACACCGAGGTCGCCCATGCCAAGACCGGTGAATACGGTAGCTTTGAGGTTATCTTTAAAGTACCGTCAATGAAGTCCAGTACCTACGAGGTAAAGGCAGAGGATGAATCAAGAAACTCGGCCAAGGCTATATTCACCATCGTTGAGGCCTCTCTCAGCCAGACCACGGGCAACATCGGTACCCCGCTCATCGCTAGCGGCGCCGGTTTCCTGGTGGGCAAGACAGTAACCGTCAACTATGATGACCTGGAAATAGCTCTGGCCACGGCGGGTAGCGGCGGCAGCTTCTCGGTCGCCTTCAATGTTCCGGCCAGTGTCAGCGGCGAGCATAACATAACGGTAAGTGACGGCACCAACGTCATTCAGCTCATCTTTACTATGGAGTCAGAGGCACCACCGGCACCAGCGCCACAACTACCCGAAACCGGGGTTAAGGCAGACTCACCGCTACACCTTGACTGGGCCGATGTCACCGACGATAGCCCTCCGGTGACCTATGCGCTGCAGATTGCCACCAGCAAGGACTTCCCCGCCGATTCCGTAGTCCTGGAAAAAGCCGGGCTCGACATATCAGAATATACCCTCACTGAAGACGAACAGCTGGCGCCGGTCAGCAAGAAAGCGCCCTACTACTGGCGGGTGAAAGCGGTAGACGGTGCCTCTAACGAGAGCCTGTGGTCAACGCCACGGTCGTTCTATATTGGCGCCCCCTTCGCCCTGAGTGGCTGGGTACTTTTTACCCTGATCGGACTGGGGGTCATATTGATTGGTCTGTTACTATTCTGGATGGGAAGGAGAACCGCCTATTACCGACCGTAACTTGCACCTTAAATGACAACTTTAACCAAACCAGGAGGAAATGGAAATGAGAAACACTAAAATCTGGCGAATATTGACCGTTGCCCTGATTCTTTCCCTGCTGATGGCAGTTATACCGGCAACACCCGCCCTGGCCGGAGATATTACAATTGACCCGGAAGAGGGTGAAATCGGTGACCGGATTGACATCGTTGGTGAGGATTTCACGGCCAGTACCAGCGATACCGAGCGGTTTGTGGATATCTACTTCGCCCTGGATGACGCCTCCACCAGCGATGACATCGGTACCGAGGTGAATACCTACAAACTAGTGAAAACGGTCAGGGTTGGCTATGAGGGAGACTCCGATGAGGGCGAGATTGATACCTACTTCAAGGTGCCTGTGGACATGAATGATGGGGATGATGACGAAGATGTTGCCCCAGGCGCCCATTACATCTATGTTACCCGCTACGGCAGTCTCCGAATCAGGGCGATCGCCGATTTT
Source organism: Dehalococcoidales bacterium (assembly GCA_035528295.1). Lineage (GTDB taxonomy): Bacteria > Chloroflexota > Dehalococcoidia > Dehalococcoidales > JAUYDJ01. Next base: position 13,215 of record DATKYY010000026.1, read on the forward strand.
ACCGTAATCGGTGGTGGCGAGATTACCCTTGACCCCGAGGATGGTCCGACGGGTACGGAGGTGGAGATTGAAGGTATTGAATTCGGCGATAGCGAGGACTTCATTATAGAATACGATGGTGATGAGATAGATATTGAAAGCGGTGATAGCGATACTGATAGTAACGGCGAGTTTATCTCGACAGTCCTCATCCCGGAAAGCACCGCCGGGGACCACACCATCAAAGTTCTGGGTGAGGATTCCGGTGCTGAACCCGAGGCAACCTTCACCGTAGAGCCAACCATAACCCTCAGCCCGACCGAAGCCAATGCCAATGAGACGATAACCGTAAGTGGCACCGGCTTCGCCGGAAGGAGTGACATCACCGTCTACATTGATGGGACTAAGCTAGCCAGCGACACGACGGATAGCGACGGCAACTTTGATGTTAACTTTACCGTGCCGGCGGTAGCGTCAGGCAGCTATGATGTGGAGGCATTCGACGAGGATGATAATGAGGCGACGGCAGAGTTCAGCATCGCCGCTACCACGGTCAAGCTTGAGCCCACTACCGGTAATGTCGGCACCCCTGTCGCGGTGACTGGTAACGGATATACACCGGGGGGCACCATAATCATCAAGTATGATGATGCTCAGGTGACTACGGCTACAGTCCAGGCCAGTGGTATATTTGCCGTTATCTTCAACACCCCGGCCAGTGTCAGCGGTGAGCATGTGATAACCGTAGGTGACGGCACCACCACCAAGCAGTTCACCTTCACCATGGAGTCAGTGGCACCGCCCACACCCCAGCCACTGCTGCCGCAAATGGAAGCCAAACCAAAACAGCCGGTCCGCTTTGACTGGGCCGATGTCACCGACGACAGCTCTCCGGCAACTTACACCCTTCAGATTGCCACCAGTAATGATTTTGCCACCAATGCCATGGTGCTGGAAAAGAAAGGGATCACCAAGTCGGAGTATACCCTCACTGAAGCCGAACAGCTGGAATCACGCACTAAAGAAGAGCCCTACTACTGGCGGATAAGAGCGGTGGACGCTGCCTCTAACGAGAGCGCCTGGACCGGCGCCGGGGAATTCTATGTCGGCGCCCCGTCCATTACCGGCGCTGGTGGTATGCCAACCTGGGTACTGTATACCCTGATTGGACTCGGTGGCGTTCTACTGGTGATTATCGGCTTCTGGCTGGGGCGGAGAACCGCCTACTACTCATACTAGTCATACCGGGTTTTTTCCGCCTCTGAAAAGGGGTGGAACTAATTTAAGCGGGGCCTAGGCCCCGCTTAATGTTTTCTGGCTACCCCTGGCCCCGCGGGGGGTATAAATTGTGGCCGCTTCAACCAGCAGCGCCAGGCTCATCAGGAAATCATCATGCCCCCGGGCCGGGTCAACATAGAAATTCATCGTCTGGCTGGGACGATACTGACTCCGGGCCATTTCCATCTCAGACCAGAACTCCTGAAACTCCGGGGAGCCATCGCTGCGGTACATCTTCAGCCTTCCCGAATTAACCGCCGCCAGCAGATTGAAGCCCAGTTCCGACTTTGACTGAGCGGTAAAGATAAAGGGAGACACTTTAGCCCCCAGCGCCTGCCTCAGAAACGAGCTGACCGGCTGACCGACCCCGGTAGCATCGATAACTATCCGGCGGCAGCCCCAGACCGATTTCAGGATATCAACCAGCTGAGGATAGAGCTCGGCATGCTTCCGGCCCGTCCACCAGTAATGCTCAACCACCTTAACTCCGGGCTGTTTCTGAAGACCACTGCACACCGAGAAATCAAGCTCACCGATAGTAACTACGGTTGAATCCTGCCGCGGCTTTAAGGCTCTCAGGCTGGCGCCTTCTTCGGTCTCCGCCTCCCCGGCCAGGTCAATCCCGGCAATGTAGATGCTACCGGGCTCAGGGTGGTGCCTTCGCGAGTGCTCCCCCTGAAGCTGCGAGCGCTGCTGGGGGCTGAGGTAACCGCCGCCCCCGTGAACTGGCATCAGCCGATACTGGCTGAGAAAGAGGGGGTGGTTTTCGCCGAGGCGCTCCCTCTCCGCCTCAACATAGGCGAGATAATCGGGGTTGTAGCGGGCTACTTCCTGCCAGTCATAGCGGAAGTGACGCTTGAGGCCATCTTTTTTCTCCCGCTCTAGATTGGTCTGCTTTACCTCCTCAAGCAGGGTGCTGTCGTCCCAGGTAGTGCCATAGTGGACGGTGGTGACATTGGTGGTTGCCCCCATCGGCTTGAACTCCTTGGTGTACTTCTCCTTACTCACATCCTGTGACTCATCTACTTCGAGCAGGATATG
>DATKYY010000027.1:0-15093 GCA_035528295.1 Dehalococcoidales bacterium
GGCAAGACGTTCACCATGGCCAACGTCATCCAGCGCCTGCAGCGACCGACGCTGGTCATCTGCCACAACAAGACCTTAGCCGCCCAGCTCTGCGCCGAATTTCATGACTTCTTCCCCCACAGCGCCGTGGAATACTTCGTCAGCTACTATGATTACTACCAGCCCGAAGCCTACGTGCCCCGCACCGATACCTACATTGAGAAAGAGGTGGATATCAACGAGGAGATTGACCGCCTGCGCCTCTCAGCGACCCGCTCCCTCTTTGAGCGCCGCGATGTGGTCATCGTGGCTTCGGTCTCCTGCATCTACGGCCTGGGGGAGCCGGAGGAATATCACCGCTTCGTCTGCAGCCTGAAGCGGGGGGAGGCGGGGCGCCCCAGAGACAAAATCATCCGCCAGCTGGTGGATATGCATTATGAACGTAACGACATTGACTTCACCCGGGGCAAATTTCGCATCCGCGGCGATACCCTGGAGATACAGCCCGCCTATGAAGAATTGGCCCTGCGGGTTGAGTTCTTCGGCGATGAGATTGAGCGCATCGTCCAGATTGACCCGCTCACCGGCGAGCTTTTAACCGAAATGGACTCGGTGGACATCTACCCGGCCAAGCACTTTGTCGCCCCCCACGATAAGCTGATGCGGGCGATTGAGACCATCAAGCAGGAGCTTGAAGAGAGGCTGGCGGAATTAAAAGCGCAGGGCAAGATACTGGAGGCCGCCCGGCTGGAGGCAAGGACCAACTACGATATTGAAATGCTGCGTGAAGCCGGCTACTGCACCGGCGTGGAGAACTACTCGCGCCATTTATCAGAGCGGGCGCCGGGAAGTCCGCCCTGGACGCTGCTGGACTACTTCCCCGATGACTTTCTGCTCTTTATCGACGAATCGCATATGACCCTGCCCCAGATTCGGGGCATGTATCATGGCGACCGCTCCCGCAAGGAGACTCTGGTAGAGTATGGCTTCCGTTTGCCCTCGGCGCTGGACAACCGCCCCCTGAACTTCACCGAGTTCAGCGGGCACATCAATCAGGTGGTCTATACCTCGGCAACCCCCGCCGAGTATGAGTATGAGCACAGCCAGCAGGTGGTGGAGCAATTAGTCCGCCCCACCGGACTGCTGGAGCCAACGATTGAGGTCAAGCCAATCAAGGGACAGATTGACGACCTGCTCCACCAGATTAAAACCAGGGTGGAGAAAAGGGAGCGCTGTCTGGTGACCACTCTGACCAAGCGCATGGCCGAAGAACTAGCCGAGTACCTCATCGAGATGGGGGTCAAGACCCATTATCTTCACTCCGAGATTGATACTTTAGAGAGGGTGGAGATACTGCGCGACCTCCGCCTCGGCGTCTATGATGTCGTCGTCGGCATCAACCTGCTCCGGGAGGGGCTTGACCTGCCCGAGGTGAGCCTGGTGGCGATTCTGGATGCGGACAAAGAGGGCTATCTCAGGTCAGAGGGAGCCCTGATTCAGACCATGGGGCGGGCGGCGCGCCATATTGACGGGCATGTCATCATGTATGCCGATACCATGACCAGCTCTATGGATAGAGCCATTAAAGAGACCCAGCGCCGCCGCCAGATTCAGGAAGTTTATAATAAAGAGCATAATATTACCCCGCAGGGAATACGAAAGGCGATCAGGGACATCACCCAGCGGGTGCAGGCGGTCGCCGAAACCCGTGCCCCCTATGTCGCCGCCGCCCCCCTTGCCAAAGAAGATGTTGCCCGCTTAATCAAAGAACTTGAGGCGCAGATGAAGACGGCAGCACGAAATCTGGAATTCGAGCGGGCCGCCCTGCTCCGCGACCGCATCATTGAACTGAGAAAAGAATTTGAGTATGTCGAGATAAAGAAGTGAACCAAGAAGAGTCGGAGACCAGACAGGAGCGACGGGAAAGAAAGCTCCAGAAGAAGCAGGAGCAGATACGAACTCACGGCAAAAACCTGGCCAGGGTTTATATGGACGCCATCCTGAAAAGACTAAAGCGGCGGCAAACTAAAGAAGAGTAGGCTACTCTTCCCCCTCCCCCATTTCTTCTTCAAGCTGCTCCATAATGCGGGCGGCGCGGGGATAGCCGATGCGCAGGCGGCGCTGCAGAAAAGAAGTAGAAATACGCTTGTGCTCACTGGCCAGCTGCCGGGCGGCGTCCATGAGCGGGTCGGGCGGATACTCTCTGGACCTGGTAACTACCATCGGAAACTCCTCAATCTTAAGCTGGGCCGCTTCCTCTTTGCGCTGGCTGCCCCAGAAATAGACCAGCCTCTCTATCTCGGTATCGGAGACGTAGCACCCCTGCAGGCGCTTCGGTTTGGCGGCTTCAGTGGGCATATAGAGCATGTCCCCCCGGCCCAGAAGCTTCTCGGCACCGCCAATATCAAGGATAGTACGCGAGTCCACCTGCGAGGTAACGGCAAAGCTGATGCGGGTGGGGAAATTAGCCTTGATTAAACCGGTAACCACATCCACCGAGGGGCGCTGGGTGGCAACGACAAGGTGAATGCCGGTGGCACGGGCCAGTTGGGCTAAGCGGCACAGGATATGCTCCACCTCGTCAAAGCCAGCCATCATCAGGTCAGCCAGTTCATCAATAAGCAGCACCAGATAAGGCAGTTTCTCGGTCCCCTGCCGGTTACGGTTATAGTCCTCAATGTTGCGGGAAGTGGCGGCCGCCAGTACCTGATAGCGCTTGTCCATCTCCTGATTCAGCCAGCGCAGTGCGCTCAGCGCCTTGTCAGTATGCACAATAACCGGGACCGCCAGGTGGGGTATGCTGTTGAACTGGGTCAGCTCCACCCGTTTGGGGTCAACCATAATGAGCCTGACATCACAGGGGGCATTGTGCATCAGCAGGCAACAGATGACGGAGTTGAGACAGACCGTTTTGCCGCTTCCGGTAGCGCCGGCGATAAGCAAATGGGGCATTTTATCCAGGTCTGCGGCTATTGACTCACCCCCCGCCCCTTTACCCAGGGCGATGGTCAGCTTGGACTTGGCTTCTGTTCTCTGGAAAGCGCTGCTCTCAATTACGCCGCGCAGGCTGACCGAGCTGGAAATAGTATTGGGTACTTCAATGCCGACTATTGATTTACCGGGCACCGGGGCTTCAATCCGGATGCTGGGGGCGGCCAGCGCCAGAGCCAGGTCATTAGACAGCGAGGTAATCTTTTCCACCTTGACTCTGGTCTTGGATACCTCCTGCAACCTTACCCTGACCGTGCCGTCTCTATCCCTTTCCTTGACCTCTTTCATCTTCCGGTCCCAGCCCGGCTCCACGCCAAACTGGGTGACGGTTGGCCCGGCATTTATCTGCACCACCTTGGTCTCAACCCCGTAGCTGGCCAGGGCGTCTTCAATCAGCCCGGCTCTTTGTAAATTGTCGGCCTCACTGAACTCAATCTCGGGAGAGCGGTCCAGAATATCAATCGGCGGCAGCTTCCAGCCATCGACGGTGACCAGCGCCTGCGATTCACCGTATTTCTTCCATACTTCCTGTGCCACCTCTCTCAATGTTGGTTGCGGCTGGACCGGTGGCGCGGCCGGGATAACCTCCTCGGCTACCGGCTTTACCTCCGCTGGTCTGGGGACAGGAGGCGGGGCAACCGGGGGTAGGGCTGGCTTTGCCTCAACCGGGGGCACCGGAGCCGGCTTTCGGTGGAATTGTTTACCCAGCCATGCGATAAATTTAATTATTAAACGGAAGCTAACCCTGGGAGCAAGCAGGATGACGCCAACCAGAACCAGGCCCAGTATGCGCAAAACGCCGACCCAGTCTGAAGCGGGGAAGGCGATAATATCCTGACCGAAGCGGCCACCCGCATCAAAGAGGGCTAATACCCCCCAGAGCGCCAGACCAAAGGCAACGCTACCCAGCCATCGATTCCAGCGGAAGATAAACGGTAGCAATCCCTGCTTCAAGAACACGCCGAGCAGGACACCTATCGCCAGGACCAGCAGGAACAGCCCCAAGCCAAACTGTGCCCAGATATTGTCGGCAGCACTGCTCGCCCAGGCCGTAATGGCTGACCACTGCCAGGCAAGTATGCCCACCACCAGGGCAAACAGCAGCAACCGCCACACCGGTGGCAAAAGAAGAAAATGAAAAAGCTGGCCTCCCCCGGACCTTCTCCTGACGGGCTTTCGCAGCGCTTTATCTTTTTTGTCCTTACGATAGGCCTTCTTCTTAGCCATACCAGCCTCTAAAGATTAAACCTTTACCATAAAGGGCAGAACCATGGGGCGGCGTTTGGTCTGCTCGTAATAAAACTTGTTGAGCACATCCCTGACCTTGGCACTGATGAAGCCCCAGTCAGCGGGACGGTCCCGCCCGTGGTCAAGGGTTCGGGCAACCAGGTTACGACTCTCCTCAATCATATCCTTGGCTTCTCTCATATCGACAAAACCCCGGGAGACAATGTCAGGACGCCCGACCAGTTTACCGGTTTGCCGGTTTACCGCGATAATCACCATCACAATGCCGTCCCGGGACAGCATCCGCCGGTCACGCAGCACTACTGTGCCGACATCACCCACACTCAGACCGTCAACGTATACGTTGCCGGCGGTAACCCTGCCCGCCTTCTTAGCCGACAGCGGGCTGAGCTCAAGGATATCACCATCCTCCATTACGAATGTGTTTTGCTTGGGGATACCTACCGATTGCGCCAGCTGAGAGTGAATGGTCAGGTGGCGATATTCACCGTGAATCGGCATAAAGAACTTGGGCTTGACCAGGTTAATTAATAGCTTCAGCTCTTCCTGGCTGGCATGCCCGTGGACATGGACCTGTGACACCCGGCTGTATAATACCTGAGCCCCCTGCTTGAAAAGGGCGTCCACGGTTCGGTTAATCAGGGCTTCGTTACCGGGGATAGGCGATGCCGAAAAGACGACGGTATCCCCGCGCAGTATGTGAACATGGCGGTGGTCCCGGTTAGCTATGCGCACCAGAGCCGAAGTGGGTTCCCCCTGACTCCCGGTAGTAATAAAAACAATCTTATCGCGCGGCAGACGTCGAATTTCCTCAACTCGAGTCAGTATGTTATCCGGTGCGTTGAGATAACCCAGTTCCAGTGCCATTTGCACTGTATCGGTCATGCTACGCCCCACCACACAGACCCGGCGCCCATGTTTAGCCGCCGCATCAATAACCTGCTGAACGCGGGAAACCAGCGATGAGAAGGTAGTCACAATCACCCTCCCCGGCGCATCCGCCATAATATGGTCCAGCGTCTCACCAACCACCTTCTCGGAAGGGGTATAGCCGGGGAGCTCGGCATAGGTGGAATCAGAGAGAAGGAGCAGGACTCCCTGTGCCCCCAGTTGAGCCAGCCGGGACAGTTCGGTGGGCTTGCCACTAACCGGGGTATAGTCAACCTTAAAATCACCGCTATGGACTACAGTGCCCACCGGCGTTGATATAATCAGCCCCACCGCGTCCGGAATGCTGTGGCAAACCGGGAAGAACTCGACCCTGAATTTCCCCAGGGTGACGACTCCCCCGAACGGTATTACGTTGAGTTTAGCCTCAGCGAGCCACTTACGCTCCTTGAGCTTAACCGAAATCAGCCCCTGAGTCAGTTTGGTGGAATAAACGGGCATATTAAGCTGGGGCAACACATAGGGCAAGGCACCGATATGGTCTTCATGACCATGAGTAATAATTATTCCCCTTACTCTCTCCCTGTTCTCCAGCAAATAGCTGATATCGGGGATGACCAGGTCAATGCCCAGCATATCCTCCGAAGGGAACATCAGCCCGGCATCGATGACGATGATGTCATTGCCGTATTCCATCGCCATCATATTCTTGCCGATTTCGCTTACGCCACCAAGGGGGATTATCTTTAGTCTCGGCTTAGCCATAATCTTAACCTCAATATACTTAATCGAACAGGCTCAGCTGCTCTGGTTCTGGTCTGGCTTCGGTTATAGTCTCCACCTCAGCTAGAAGCGACGGAATCTTGAGCATGTCCGCTTCAATGACCTGACGCAGGCTTTGCTGATGTAGCGCCGCCGCCGGGTGATACATGGCGTAGTAGATGATGTTATCCCGCTTCTGCGACGTGCCATGAATCTTGCTGATGCTCTTGCCCGGAAAAAACATCGCCATAGAATACCGCCCCAGAGTGACAATCAACCTGGGGCAAATTACCTCAATCTGGCGGTCCAACCACTGGCGGCAGGCGGTAATTTCCTGGGGCAACGGGTCACGGTTTCCCGGAGGCCGGCTTTTGACCACATTGGTTATGTAAACCTGCTCCCGCTTCAAATTAATCATTGCCAGCAGACTGTCCAGGTATTGTCCCGCTGGTCCCACGAAGGGGCGACCCTGTTGGTCTTCATGCCAGCCCGGCGCCTCACCGATAAACATTATCTCCGCATCTTCAGCACCTTCACCGGGGACAGCTCTGGTTCGGTACTTATATAAATCGCACCGCTGACAAACAGCTATTTCTTGATTAAGTTCATTCAGCGCTGACATCTTTTACCAGGCGAAGAATAGCCAATCTACCTTCAAAATATGATAGCACGGGGTAATATATTAAGTCAATTTGAAACCGCCTCAGTCAGGATTATTGACAGCATCAAGGCACCGTTGTAGACTTTTTTACGGAGGAAACAAGATGAGCTCTTTAAGTCAGACTGACCCCGAAATCTTTCAGACGATTACCAAGGAAGCCAAACGGCAGAAGGAAACGCTAAACCTTATTGCCTCGGAAAACTATACCAGCCGGGCGGTGCTTGAGGCAGAAGGCTCGGTTATGACCAACAAATATGCTGAGGGCTATCCCGGGCGCCGCTATTATGGTGGCTGTGAGAATATGGACATTGCCGAGAGACTGGCTATTGAGCGGGCAAAAGAACTGTTCCACGCCGAGCATGCCAATGTCCAACCGCATAGCGGGGCACAGGCGAATATGGCGACCTACTTTGCTTTGCTTGAGCATGGCGATACGGTAATGGGCATGAGTTTGGCTCACGGTGGTCACCTTACCCACGGGGCTAAAGTAAGCTTCTCGGGTAAGTGCTATAACTTCATTCCCTACGGCGTAAATAAAGAAACAGAGAGGCTTGATTACCCGGAAATAGAGAGGCTCGCCCAAGAGCACAAGCCCAAATTGATTGTGTCTGGCGCCAGTGCTTACCCCCGGATTATCGATTTTGAGCGCCTTCGCAATATTGCTGACCAGGTGGGGGCGAAGCTCATGATTGATATGGCTCATATCGCCGGCATCGTTGCCGCCGGTCTGCACCCCACCCCGGTCCCCTATGCCGATGTGGTAACCTCAACCACCCACAAGACCCTGCGTGGCCCACGGGGCGGCTTTATATTGTGTCGCCAGGAACTTGCTTCAGCCATAGATTCGGGCGTTTTTCCCCAGATGCAGAGCGGGCCGCTAATGCATGTCATAACCGCCAAAGCGGTGGCTTTCTATGAAGCCCTGCAACCCGGCTTCGTTGACTACCAGCGCGCTATTCTGGACAACGCCCTAACCCTGGCCACCGAGATTCAGCGCTTGGGATTACGCATTGTATCTGGCGGCACCGATAACCACCTGCTCCTGGTCGACCTGACCGAGACCGGGGTTACCGGGCGACAGGCTGAGGTGGCTTTGGGCGCCACCGGTATCGTGGTCAATCGCAATGCCATCCCCTTTGACCCCCAACCACCGATGGTAACCAGCGGTATCCGGCTGGGTACACCAGCGGTAACCACCCGCGGCCTGGGCAGAGAGGAAATAAAGCGGCTTGCCTCACTGATTGTGGAGGTAATCACCCATACTGATGACCTCAATATTCAGAGTAAAGTGCGGGATGAGGTCAGCCAGATATGCCAGCGCTGTCCCGTGCCCGGAATTGATTGCTGAGACTGCCTGATTGCCCTATCCCCTTCTGAAGGCGGCTGTCCCCCCGGCTAAAGCAGCTATTTTCCGTATTCAGGCAACAACCACTGGGGTGAGGCAGAGAGTCAATAGTGGTATAATAAATATGCCAATGCAGTGTTAAAGCTATTAGGGGGTAAAGGTCAAATGGACGAACTGAAGGTATTTACCGGTAGTGCCCACCCCGCCCTGGCTCGAGCCGTTGCCGAGTACCTGGGCATACCCATGGGAGAGTGTGAGGTCTCCGAATTCAGCAACGAAAATATCTTTGTCCGTGTTCTGGAGAATGTGCGCCAGCGAGACACCTTTGTGGTTCAACCCCTCTCCTCCCCGGTTAACCGGAACCTGGTTGAGCTTCTTATCATGATTGACGCCCTGAAGAGGGCATCCGCCGGGCGTATTACCGCCGTAGTCCCCTATTACGCCTACGGGCGCACCGACAAGAAAGACCAGCCCCGCGTGCCCATAACCGCCCGGCTCATCGCTGACCTACTTACGGTGGCGGGAGCTAATCGATTGCTGACCGTTGACCTGCATGCTCCCCAGATTCAGGGCTTCTTTAACATACCGGTTGATGAACTGACTGCCCTCAATATTCTGGGCGATTACTTCGCCAAGAGGGATTTTGATAACCTGGTGGTGGTGGCTACTGATATTGGCATCTCCAAGCGAGCCCGAGACCTGGCCGCCAAGCTCAATGCCCCCCTAGCTATTATGGAAAAGCGGCGAATTGGCAATGACGACCAAACCGAGACCCTTAACGTGATTGGTGAAGTTTCCGGCCGGGTGGCGCTGACTGTCGATGATGAAATTGACACCGCCGGCTCACTGGAAAACACGGTCACTACCCTGATAGACCGGGGAGCCAAAGAAGTTTATGCCTGCTGCACCCACCCCGTATTTTCCAGCCGAGCTATCCCGAGAATAGCGGAGTGCCCGGTGAAAGAGTTGGTGGTTACCGACAGCCTGCCCATCAAAGACAGCAAAAAGCTGGGCAAGATTACCGTCCTGTCCATCGCGCCACTGCTGGGCGAAGCCATCCATCGTATTCATACCGGACTATCAATTGGAGCCATGTTTGAGTAGGGGTAAGGGGTAGTTATGTTCAAGTGGCTGGGTAGTCTAGTTGACTCCAACGAGCAAGAGCTAAAACGCTTACAACCAGCCGTAAATCGGATAAATGAACTTGAGCCTGAATTTGAGCGGCTTAGCGATGCCGAGCTTCGCGCCAGGACCGACCAGTTTAAGTCAAGGCTTGAGGCGGACAGTTCCCTGGATGAGCTTCTCCCCGAAGCCTTCGCCGCCGTTCGCGAAGCGGCCAAGCGAACCCTGGGACAGCGCCACTTTGATGTCCAGCTGATGGGGGGTGTTGTCCTGCATCAGGGCAAAATTGCCGAGATGAAAACCGGCGAGGGTAAAACCCTGGTGGCTACCCTCCCCCTCTATCTCAACTCTCTCACCGGTCAGGGCTGCCATCTGGTTACCGTCAATGACTATCTCGCCCGCCGCGACCCCTACTGGATGGGGCCTATCTACGACAAGCTGGGCATTAGCGTTGCCAGCATCTATCCCCAGCAGACACCGGATGAACACGCCCCCGCCCGGCTTTATGACCCGGATTATGATTCGGGGGACAGCCGCTGGAGCCATTTCCGCCCCGTATCCCGCAAAGAGGCCTACCAGGCCGATATTACCTACGGCACCAGCAGCGATTTCGGCTTTGACTGCCTCCGGGATAATATGGCGGTTGACCTGTCCCAGCAGGTCCAGCGCCCCTTAAATTATGCCATCGTTGATGAAGTCGATAACCTGCTCATTGATGAGGCACGCACCCCGTTAATTATCAGCGCGCCGGATGAAGAAGCGGGACAGCTATACCCGCTTTTTGCCCAGATGGTCCGGCAGCTCAAGCCGGAAACGGACTACGAGATTAAGGAGAAAGAACGGAGTGTGGAGCTGACCGACGACGGCTGGGCTAATGCGGAAAGAATGCTGAAACGCGAAGGGGTGCTGAAAGGAACCGGCCTCTTTGATGCGGAGAATACCCGGGTGCTGCACCACCTGCGCAACGCCCTTACCGCCAAGGAGTTCTACAAGCGAGACCAGCAATATATGGTCAAAAGCGACGGCGAGAAGGCCGAGGTCATCATTGTTGACGAGTTTACCGGCCGGCTGATGTATGGCCGCCGCTACTCCGAGGGCTTGCATCAGGCGATAGAAGCCAAAGAGGGCGTGCCCATTCAGCAGGAGAGCAAGACCTACGCCACCATTACCATTCAAAATTACTTCCGTATGTACCAGAAACTGGCTGGAATGACCGGCACCGCTCTTACCGAGGCGGAGGAGTTTCACAAGATATACAAGCTGGAGGTGGTGGCTATCCTCACCCATAAACCGATGATTCGTGAGGACGCTACCGACCAGATTTACAAGGATGAAGAGACCAAATTCAAGGCGGCGGTACGCGAAATCGAGCAGCTTCACCAGGAAGGCCGCCCGGTGCTAATCGGCACCGTCTCCATTGAAAAATCAGAAAAACTGAGTGACGAGTTGACGAAAAAAGGCATCCCCCACGAGGTGCTCAATGCCAAGCACCACGAAAAAGAAGCCGATATTATCGCCCGGGCCGGTGAGGCGGGGGCAGTAACCGTAGCCACCAATATGGCCGGGCGGGGCGTTGACATTATCCTCGGTGGGAGTCAGGACGGACAGGGTGAAGCCGAATGGCAGGCAAGGCACAATAAGGTAATCGAGCTCGGCGGGCTTCACATCCTGGGCACCGAGCGCCACGAAGCCAGGCGGATTGATAACCAGCTCAGGGGCAGAGCCGGGCGCCAGGGTGACCCGGGAAGCTCCCGTTTCTATGTCTCCCTGGAAGACGATGTCGTCCGCCGTTTCGGTGGCGAGCGCATCAAAGGCTTCATGGAATGGGCTGGCATGGATGAGGACAGCCCTATTGAGAATAAACTGATCAGCCGGGCTATTGAAAACGCCCAGGTCAGGGTTGAAGGCTACCATTTTGATATCCGCAAGCACCTGGTGGAGTATGACGATGTGGTCAACAAGCAGCGTGAGCTTATCTATAATGAGCGGCACAAGATTCTGAGCGGTGCCGACCTGAAGGCTAACATCCTGTCCATGGTCAAAGAAGAGATACAGGGCATAGTCGCCAGCCATATCGGTGATGAGTATGGCGATGGCTTGAATGCGGCCGGCTTAATTACCGATGTGGCCACCATCTTCCCCCTGCCCCCCACCCTTAAAGCCGACACGCTGACTCCCTTGAAACCGAAAGAGATTGAGGAAAAACTTACCCAGGCCGCCGAAGAGCTATACGAACAGCGGGAGAAAGAGTTCGGCGCCGAGAGTATGAGGCTACTGGAAAGAGTGGTGATGCTGCGCGTCATTGACAGCCTGTGGGTGGAGCACCTGACGGCAATGGACCAGATGAGGCTGGAGGCAAGCTGGCAGACGCTGCGTCAGGTACGTGCCGTTGATGCCTACAAGAGCCAGGGCTACCGGCAGTTTCAGACGCTGCTGGACACCATCCAGCACGACGTAGCCCACACCATATATCACGTCAGCATTAAACGGCAGGAAGCCCCCCCACCCACCCCCCGGCCAACCCCACAACCAGCGCCGGTTATCACCCGGGCCGCCGCCCAGACAGCCGCTGGAGTAGCCAGTGGTGGGAAGGTGAGCAAACGAGTTAAAGCCGGCGGCAAGAAGATAGGCCGCAACGACCCCTGCCCCTGCGGCTCGGGCAAGAAATACAAACACTGCTGCGGAAGATAAGCCCCATGAAAAACAGTGAGATTGCCAAGGTATTTCAGGATATTGCCGACCTTCTGGAGCTTAAAGGGGAGAACCCGTTTAAGATAAGGGCTTACCAGAGGACGGTTCGTTCTATTGAGCACCTGCCGGTGGAGCTGGAGAAGCTGGCCAAGGAAGATAAGCTGAGGGAGGTGCCCGGGGTGGGGGAGGCAATCGCCAGCAAGATTACCGAACTGGTGAGCACCGGCAAGCTTGAGTTTTATGAGAAGCTCAAGGCTGAGTTCCCCGAAGGCATCAGCACCCTGCTTGATGTGCCCGGCATCGGACCGAAGACGGCGATGGCGCTCTCCAGCGAGCTGGGTGTCAAGTCAGTGGATGAGCTGGAGGCGGCGATTGTGGGCGGCAAGGTAGCCGGGCTATACCGCCTGGGCGATAAGACCGCCGAGAACATCCTGCACCAGATTCAGGCGATGAGAAGAAAAGACCAGCGCATCCCCCTCGGTCAGGCACTGCCGATAGTCGAGGAGATTGTCGCCGGGCTCAAGGCAAAGACCGGAGTAAAGAACCTGGTTCCCGCCGGAAGCCTGCGCCGCTTCCGGGAGACAATCGGCGACATTGACCTTATGGGCACCGCCGATGATGCCCGCCCGGTAATAGACGCCTTCACCACCCTGCCCCAGGTGAAAGAGATACTGGTCAGCGGGACGACCAAAGCCAGCGTGGTTATTTCCGGTGAGCTCCAGACTGACCTGCGCATTGTCGAGCATGACTGCTTCGGCTCGCTGCTGCAGTACTTCACCGGCAGCAAGCAGCACAATATCAACCTCAGGGAAAGGGCGCGCCGGCAGGGGCTGAGCCTGTCGGAATACGGCATCACCAGCTTGAAAAGCGGTGAAACCGAGAAGTTCGCCACCGAGGAAGCTTTTTACCAGCGACTGGGGCTGCCGCTTATCCCTCCCGAAATCAGGGAGGGCGGGGAGGAGATAGAAAGGGCCGAGCATGGCACTCTGCCCCGGCTGGTTGAACTCAGCGATATCAGGGGTGACTTTCACGTGCATACTGACTGGAGCGATGGGCACGATTCTATTGAAGCCATGGCCCTGGCGGCTAAAGCCCTGGGTTACCAGTATCTGGGCATTACCGACCACTCCGGCGGGCGCGGTATCGCCCACGGGCTCAGTGCCGAGCGGCTGATAGAGCAAATGCGGGAGATCAAGCAAATTAATGAAAGGCTGGATGGTATCCGCCTGCTCTCCGGTATCGAAGTAGATATTCGCGCCGATGGCAGCCTTGATTTACCCGATGATTTGCTTCAGGAACTTGACGTCGTTATCGCTGCCGTCCACTCTGGTTTCAGTGAAAGCCAGGAGCAGATGACCGGCCGGATGATAGCCGCCATGGAAAACCCGAATGTTGATATTCTGGCCCACCCGACCTGCCGTCTGTTAGCGGAACGGGAGCCGGTGGCGGTTGATATGGAAGCCATCTTTCAAACCGCCGCCAGAACCAAAACCATGCTGGAAATCAACGCCATGCCCAGCCGCCTGGACCTGAAAGACATTCATGCCTACCGCGCCCGGGAGCTGGGGGTGAAGCTGGCGATTAACACCGATGCCCACGCCACCGACCACCTCAGGTTCATGCGCTTCGGGGTAGGGGTGGCCCGGCGGGGCTGGTGCCAGGCCAAAGATATCGTTAATACCGGAGCACTAAAAGAAATTACCGGCCAGCTGAATCAGGGAGCCGTAACTCAATGGATAAAGAGCTGACACTTTCGCAGTGCTCACCTGCCGAGAACGATGAGGCGATAAGACATCTAAGAGAGGCTATCGCCAGTGGCACGCACTGGTATATCGCCCTGCTTGAGGCTGTCGGTCTGTGGACGAAGAACGAGGAGGTCCTTGACGGGCGCGTCTACCGCTATCTTATTGCCGGCGAAGCCTTTGACTGGCTCCTGCTGGCCGAGCGCCTGTGTGAAGCGGTGGATGGCTTACTGCCCAGCGACGACAAGATAGCCCTTCTTTTCCACGGCAAGCCGCCGCTTGAATTACCCCGCGAGAAATTAAAGGAGATTATCGGCAGCAGCAAGTATCACCAATACCTCAACTACTTCTACGGGGTAACCGTTGAGGAGACTTTAACCCTGGCGGTGCAGGAAGAGGTGCGTAAAGAAAAGCTGACCTCGGGTTATACCGGCGAGCAGGACACGACCGACGAGGTCTACCAGCGAATATACGGAGCCACCAAAGATAACCTGCTCCGGCAGTTCCGGCAGGAGAAAGGCTATCCCCAGCGCAAATCCATCGGCCTGACCGAGTTAAAAGAATTTACCTACTGGCGCTTCAAGTACCGGCTAAACCAGTGTGATAAGGCAAAAGTAGCCAGTGATACCAAGAAAGCCTTGGAAAGACTACGCCAGCAGTGGGTATTGCCGCTATCCCCTACTTAGCCAGCTGCTGCTTCAGCCTGGCCAGCTTATCAATCAGAGTATTAAGTTTCTGGCGTTCCTTCTCCACCACCGCCGCTGGTGCTTTAGCCAGAAAGATTTTGTCCCCGAGCAGGGCTTGAAGCCGGGCCACCTCAGCCTGAACCTGCTCTATCTCTTTCTGTAAGCGCTTTTTCTCGGCAGCCAGGTCAACAATACCGGCCATCGGTATGACCACATCAGCCTGCTTCAGTATCAGGGCTAAGGCATCTTCGCCGGGCTGACCCTCCAGCCTCTTATCAAAGAAAGTAGCCGGTTTTACCCTGGCCAGGGTCTGGATGGTCTCCTGGTAAGCCGCCATAGCCGGAGTAAGCTCGCCAGCATAAATTTGAGCTTCAAGCCACCGGCTGCTGGCTATCCTGTACTGGGCGCGGGCATTGCGTATGGAGTGTATTATGTCAATTATACCCCCCATAATCCCCTCCGCCTCAGGGTCAACCGCCGTCTCATCAGCCACCGGGTAGGCTGATATCATAATAGATTCGCTGGCCTGCCAGGATGAAGGCAGACGCTTCTTCAGGTTCTGCCACAGCTCCTCGGTGACAAAGGGCATATAAGGGTGTAACAACCGGAGTGAGGTCTCCAGAACATGGACCAGAACCGGCAGGGGTGATACCTCCCCGGCACTGTGGAGTCGAATCTTGGCGAACTCAATATACCAGTCGCAGAACTCGCCCCAGAGAAACTCATAGATTTGGCGCAGGGCTTCGCCAAACTGGAAGTCTGCCATCAGCGCAGTAACGCTGGTTACAGTACGGCTGAGCCGGCTCAGAATCCAGCGGTCTTCCCGCGGGCGCTCCCCGCCGGGTGCGGCGGCCAATGACTCGAATTGCTCCGGCGGTGGCAGGTTCCGGACAATAAAGCGGGTGGCATTCCACAGCTTATTGGCAAAGTTACGCCCCGCTTCCAGCCTGGAGCGGGTCAGCTTGAGATCGTTTCCCG
>DATKYY010000028.1:0-11963 GCA_035528295.1 Dehalococcoidales bacterium
CAGCGCCGCTCCAGATATCTCCCCACCCAGCCGGAAAGCCAGTAATGGCTGAACACCAGATCGTAATGCAGACCATGACGCCTGCGGAAATTCTCCAGATTGCGGGCAAAGTCAGGCAGATGGGGATAAACGGCCAGCTTATCCATTTTCCCGCCCTCGCCGGCGCCGAGGTGAATTAGCCGAGCCTGCTGCCCCAGCTCGACAATCTGACTGTGCCCCGGCTGATGAGCGCGGGTATAGACATCTACCGCCAGCCCCTGCTTGCCCAGCTCCCGGGCCAGCTCGCGGACATAGACACTCATACCACCGGTGTCCCTTGCCCCCAGGTCACCTATGGGGCAGCTATGCACACTGAGCATAGCTATCCTCGGTTGAACGGCAATCAACTCTGTTTCTCTCCTGCTTACTTTATTCTTATCTCGCACCGATACAGCGGGATTTCGCTACCGCCAAGCTGGTACTTATAGGGTTCCCCGCCCTTCAAAAAGTCAAACTTCTTTTTGTCCCCCTCAATGCTATCTTTAAGGCATAATACCTTTGACAGCAGCCCCACGCTCAGCTGGCGGTAATCGGGGTCATAGGCACTGTTATAGAGATACATCGTATCATTGTAATCAAAACCCATAATCATCGCCACCGTCACTGCATTTAGCTCCAGAACACCTAACCGGAGCAATTTGGCTTCAGCCATCGCCCCCGCCAGTGACCGGAAGAAAGACTCCCGGTGGGGAGTCATAAATTCCGCCTTCTCCTCGCGGCTCAGCGCAAAAAGCCTTAAGAAGGTGTCCATAAAACCATCTACCTGCGGCGGGCTGACCTCAATACAGCGGTAGGCAATGTTACCCGCCTCGTCTAACCTTCTCAGCTTGCGCTTCACTTCGTGGCGCTGTTTGGTGGCCAACGCCGCCAGGTACTCATCCCAGGTAGCCGGCAGGTCCAGATCCACCGAGACCCCCTCTTCCCGGCAGAGGACCGGATAATTTCGGTTCCGGGCGATGGCGACCAGATAATTGAGCACGGTGGAATCGGGCCTCAGCGGCCCCAAGTCCAGGTAACTGACCCCCCGCTCAATTAAATCGTCAAGTAAAACGCTGAAGAATTCTTCTTCCCTACCGCGAGCCGGCACAAAGTCGAGATAATCACAGACATCGGCACTGCCGATAAGCGCCGCCGTTTTATCCCTGAAGAAGAGGGGGGCAATGCCAATAATTTCTTCTCCCTGCCTGACGGTGCGCAGGTACAGCTCAGCCCCGTCGCCAAAGCTCTGCCACCAGACCCTTAGCCAGCCGGGCAGAACGAAAACCGAGCTCCACCTCAGGTTATATCTTGCCCCACCGCAGTATGAATCCAGACTGGCAAAACTCTCTTCAGTAGTGGTCATAGGCTCAAATACTAGTCTAGCATCTTAACAAGCCTCAAATCAATTTGAGCTGGTTGCGCGAGACGGCTTGTTTAGGCTACAATAGTGAGGCAAGTCAAAAGGAGAGATAGAGATAATGGAGCAGATTGAACTGGCGTTAGCCAAACGGGAAACCCTGGGTAAGAAGGTCAGGTTTCTGCGCCATCAGGGTGTCACCCCGGTGCACCTGTTTGGTCATGGTATTGAGTCACTAGCCCTGCAGTGTGAAACCGCCCAGCTGAAGCAGGTTCTGGCTCAGGCAGGGAGGACCAAGCTCATTGACCTCAAACTTGACAGGAAAAAGCCGCGGAAAGCGGTGGTGCGGGAAGTTCAGCGCGGCCCGAAAACAAGTGAGCTGCTGCACGTTGATTTCTACCAGGTCAGAATGGAAGAGAAGATAAGGGTGGAGGTGCCCATTGTCCTGATTGGAGAAGCACCGGCCCTGAAGTTGAAGGAAAATATGCTGGAGCAGTATCTAACCAGCCTGACCGTGGAATGCTTCCCTGATGGAATCCCGGCTGATATCGAGCTGGACATGAGCCCTCTCACCGAAACCGACGATGTGATTCGGGTTAAGGATATTCACCTTGGCGAGAAAGTTACCATTCTCCATGAACCGGAAACGTCGTTGGTGAAGATCAGCGAGCGGCCGATGGAGAAGGTTGAGGAAGAAGTGGTTGAGGAAGTGGTAGCGGAAGAGGCTGCCGAAGCGGCTGAGGAAGCCCCGGCGGAAGAAACCCGCGAGGAAAAGCCAAAAAAGAAGAGTAGGGGCTAACTAACCCCTACTCTTTTCTCTCTTTTTTTGATTTGAGTTCATCCATTAACTGGCGCCATCTTTCCTCGCCCAGGCACTGGCGGGCGGAGGCGCACCACTCAATGCAGGAAGGCAGTCTCTCGCGGTAAATTATCTCCCCGCACTTGTGGCACTTCACCCTGACCTCATCAGAGAAGATTTCAACCTCGGTGCCACACTTGGGGCATTTATACAGTTCTACTCGTATTTCCCGGCCGTCCTGACCGGGACACCGACTCTTCATTGCCAAACCTCCCAGATGCCTCCCTTTCGACTTACTCTATCCACATATTACAACTGATTGATAATGCCGATAATGACTTAGGTCACATAATGGCCAAAATTATAGCATACCGAAGCCGGAATAGTGTAAAATGCAAAAAGCGCTTAAATTCTACAGGTGAACTAATGATGACGAAAAAGAGAGCCTTCTCCGGCATTCAGCCCACCGGCGATATTCATATTGGCAACTACCTGGCGGCAATCAAGCAATGGGTTGCCTCCCAGACGGAATATGATAATATCTTCTGCATTGTTGACCTTCACGCCATCACCGTGCCGCAGGACCCGAAAACCCTGAAAGCCAAGATACGCGAGGTGAGCGGCCTTCTCTTTGCCGCCGGCATTGACCCCAAGCTGTCCGCCGTTTTCGTCCAATCACAGGTTGGCGCCCACGCCGAACTGGCCTGGATTCTTAACTGCTTCATCCCGATGGGCTGGATGCAGCGGATGACCCAGTTCAAGGAGAAGTCCAAAGAGCTGAAAGAGCAGGTCAGCGTTGGCCTCTTTGATTATCCGGCGCTGATGGCGGCCGATATTTTGCTCTATGATACTGAAGTCGTGCCGGTGGGTGAAGACCAGAAACAGCACGTGGAGATGGCCCGGGACCTGGCACAGCGGTTTAACTCAATATACGGCCAAACCTTCCGCTTGCCCAAGGCGGTCATCCCTGAAGTCGGCGCCCGCATAATGGGGCTCGATGACCCGACCAAGAAAATGAGCAAGAGTGAAGACAATCCGGGACACGCCATTAACCTGCTTGATTCACCGGATGAAATCCGGGCTAAAATCAAGCGAGCCACCACCGACTCACAGCGCGAGATTCGCTTTGATGAAAAGCGCCCCGGCATCTACAACCTGCTGGTCATCTACGAACTTCTATCTGGACTAAGCCGGGCCGAAATAGAAGCCAGGTATGAAGGTAAGGGCTACGCCCATCTCAAGAAAGACCTGGGTGAGGTAGTTGTTGAGGGGCTGAAACCGCTTCAATCCCGCTACAAGGAACTGACTGCCGAACCGGGGCATATCGACTCGCTGCTTGCCGCGGGCGCCTCCCGGGTGCGCCCCCTTGCCGAGAAGACCCTCGCCCTGGTCAAGAGCCGGATCGGGCTGGGCTAGTCTGGCTCCCTCTGACTATAGACACAGCCGCAATAATGCTGGCGGTAAAGGGCCCACTTTTTAGCTAGCTCCATAGAGCGTTTAAAGCCCTCTTTCTTCTTGAAATCCCTGACCAGAAACCGGTCCCCGCCCAGCTCCCCGCCCACCTGATTAACCAGACCGGCTGATTTCTGCGGGCTTACCGTCAGCGTGGTGGTGAAGGCGTCCCCGCCCTGCTCTTTCATATAATCAAAAGTCTGCTTCAGCCTCAACCGGAAGCAGACCTCACACCGCCGGCCCCCCTCGGGCTCAGCCTCTAAAGAAATAGTCTCTTTATGCCATTCCTCTGGTGTGTAAGGGGGTACTACCAGGGGGAATTTAAATTCTTCGGCTACTCTTTGCGCCACTTCCAGCCGGCGGTTATATTCGGCTAGGGGGTGGATATTGGGGTTGTAGAAATAGCCCAGGACTTCATGCCCTTCCTGGGTTAGCCTCTCCACCACCCCGGCGGCACAGACCCCACAGCAGATATGCAAAATTATCTTCATCTTAGATTATCAGCATGGCATCGCCGAAGCTGTAGAAGCGATATTTCTGGCTAATGGCTTCCTGATAGGCTTTGTCTATCAATTCTTTGCCGGCAAAGGCGGAGACCAGCAGCAGCAGTGTTGAGCGGGGCAGGTGAAAGTTGGTAATCAGGGCGTCAACCATCTGAAACCGGTAGCCGGGCAGGATATAAAGGCTTATCCAGCCGGCGAGGGGCTTGAGCCGGGTGGGGCGGCTTAATTGAGCCACTGCCTCCACCAGCCGGGCGGTAGTGGTGCCCACGGCAATAATGCGCCGCCCCGCCGCCTTGGCCTGAGAGAGTTGTTCGGCTACTTCCGCCGAAAGCACCCCGTATTCTTTATGTATGGCATGCTCCAGGGGGTCATCCTCCCCAATCGGCTGGAAGGTGTCCAGCCCGATATGCAGGGTACTGAAAAGACAGCTAATCCCCTTGTCTTTAATTTTAGCCATCAGCTCCGGGGTAAAGTGCAGCCCGGCGGTGGGGGCAGCGACACTGCCCGCCTCTCTGGCATAGACCGTCTGATAGCGCTCCGCATCTTTCAGCGGTGAGTGGATATAGGGTGGTAAGGGCACTCTGCCCAGTTTGGTCAGCTGGGTCTCGTCAGCGAAACTTATTACCCGTATGCCCCCCTCCCCCGACTCAACCACCTCCGCCGAAATCTTGAGCGCCGGTTTCCCTTCAGAGCCATTGCTTATCTCAATCCGGCTGCCAATACTGGCCCGCCGGGCTGGTTTGACCAGTGTCTCCCAGACATTAGCCCTGAGCCGGCGCAGCAGCAGAATCTCCAGCCTGCCGCCGGTAGCAACTTTTTGCCCGCTGAGCCGGGCCGGGATAACCCGGCTGTCATTGAACACCAGAACATCCCCTGAGCGCAGCCAGTCAATCAGCTCAAAAAAGCGGCGGTGCGCTATGGAACCATCGCGGCGGTCGAGTACCATAAAGCGGGCATGGTCTCTGGGCTCAATCGGAGTCTGGGCAATAAGCCCTGGGGGCAGATAGTAGTCAAAATCGCTGGTCTTCATCTGAGGCTATTCTAAACCCTCAAGACAGACGAATGCAAAATACCAAAGTTGCCGACACCGCCCGCAATTTGAGATACTGAAAAGTAGAGAATCCGAAATGAGCGTTCACCAAACGAAAGGCCGAATCGTCACCGGCAGTAGCCGCCTAAAAATCGCCCTCGGCATTGTGCTGGCGATTATGATTTTTGAGGTCATCGGCGGTGTCTTAAGTAACAGCCTGGCCCTGCTTGGTGATGCCGGGCACATGCTGGTTGACGCCCTGGCGCTGGGGCTGGCCCTGTTTGCCCTGACCATTGCCCGAAGACCAGCCACAACCACCCGAACCTACGGCTACCATCGGGTGGAAATCCTGGCTGCCCTGGCTAACGGCACCGCTTTGGTTTTGGCCTCCGCCTATATTTTCTACCGGGCTTATCAGAGATTATTAGCGCCGCCTGATATCAATACCACGCTAATGATAGCGGTGGCCTGCGTTGGTCTGGTCGCCAATCTGAGCGGAATATTACTACTTAGGGGAGCCAGCCATCGCAGCCTGAATATCAAAGCCGCCTTCTGGCATATTATCGGTGACACCATCTCGTCGGTGGGGGTAATTTTAGCCGGCATAATTATTTCCGTCACCGGCTGGGGGGTGGTTGACTCCATCATTGCCATTTTTATTGGCGCCATCATCCTCTGGGGAGCAGTAAGGCTGGTCAGCGAATCAGTGAATATTCTTCTGGAGACAGTTCCGAAACATATCGAGATAGGCAAGGTTATCCAGGCTCTTAAAAATGTCCCCGGAGTAGAGGAAGTGCATGATATTCACATCTGGACGATTACCTCGGGCCTCCATGCCCTCAGTGCTCATTTGCTTATCGCAGACCAGAGTGTAAGTCAAAGCGCCCAGATTGTGGCCACGGTTAACCGGAATCTGGCTCAGAATTTCAATATATCCCACACCACCCTACAACTGGAATGCGAAGCCTGCCCCACCGGGCTTATCTGCGATATGAATAGCTCCAGAGACAAGGCATAGCCCGGTTTCACTCACCTGTTTTCTTGACGTAGACCTTGATTTCCCCGCCCTTCTCTTCCGTGCCCAAAAATTCATGTCCGGTGGCGCGGCACCAGGCCGGCATGTCTTTCGTTATTCCCTTGTCATCGGCCACCACTTCCAGGACTTCCCCCGGCTTCAGCTCTTTAATCTTCTCCGCCGTTTTGACAATGGGCATGGGGCAATATAGTCCAACACAGTCCAGACTCTGGTCTGCCTTCATTCTATCCTCCTCCTCCTAGATGAAAAGGGTTGTCTTTGACTCACGCGCCTCACCCAGGAAATAGGCGGCGCCAGCCAGGCTTTCCACTTCACTGCGGAATGAGCCTTCTTCAAGCCCCATTATGCCGCAGGTAGTGGTGCAGGCAATGAGCTTCACTCCCATCTGGTGCGCCATGGTGATGAACTCGTCTATGGACGGGTAATTAGCGTCCTTCATCAGCCGTTTCATCATCGCGGTGCCCAGACCGAGCATGTTAAACCGGGAAAGCTTCAGCCTTTTGGAGCCGCCCCGGTTCATGAAATTGAGCATCTTCTGCATCAGCCCTTTGCTTTTGATGCCGCCTTCGTTCTTCTTGATGATGTTCAGCCCCCAGAAGGTGAAGAAAATGCTCACCGCCATGCCCATACTGGCCGCCGTGGTGGCGATGATAAATCCAGCCAGGGCCTGGTCCAGGTTACCGCTGAACATGACTATGGTTAACTTTTCCTTCTCGGCCACTTGGTTTCCTCCTATCATTAGCCTTTAATCTCAGCTCCACAGTGGGGGCAAAACCTTTTCTCCCGCGGTAAAGGCTGGTGGCACTGGGGGCAGTAGAATATGGTTACCTGGCAAGCCCGGCAGTAGGGAAAATCGGCTGCCATTATCTCCACATCGCAGTAGGGACAGCAAAGGCGTTCTTTCTTTTCCTTAGGCTCGGTCATCACTACTTCCCTCCCTTTTTCTTACCCCGGTAATCCTGTATTGCCTTATGCAGCGCTTGAGCACCCAGATTGGAGCAGTGGAACTTGTTCTGGGGCAATCCCTCCAGTTCATCAGCCACGGTGCGGGGGGTTATTTTCAGCGCTTCCTCCAGGGTTTTGCCTATCGCCATCTCGCTGACCATGCTGGAAACGGCAATGGCCGCCCCGCAACCGAAGGTCTTATATTTAACATCCGCCAGGCGGTTGTCCTTAACCTTGATGTAGAAGGTCATCATATCCCCGCATATGGGATTGCCCACCTCACCAACACCATCCGCGTTCTCAATCTCCCCCACATTACGGGGATGCATAAAGTGTTCCATTACCTTGTCGCTATAAACAGGCATATCACTTGCCTCCTTTACCAGTCTTGAGGAATTTAGCATAAAGGGGTGACATCTGCCGCAGCCGGTCCACGATGGGCGGCATCACCTCAAGGACATAGTCTATATCCTGAGCATTACTATCCATACCGAGAGTAAACAGGATAGACCCCTGCGCCAGGGCATGAGGTATGCCCATGGCAATGAGAACATGCGAGGCTTTCAGTGCCCTTGAGGTACAGGCTGAGCCACTGGAGACGGCCACTCCCTGGCTGTTGAGCAGCATCAGCATGGCTTCGCCTTCGATGAACTCAATACAGAAGCTGGCGTGTCCCGGGAGGCGCTGCTTGAGGTGACCGGTGACGACCACATGGTCAATCCTGGCGGGTAGCTCAGTGAGCAACCGGTCACGGAGGGGAGTGAGCTGCTTCAGCCGCGCTGACATATTGACCCGGGCCAATTCCGCCGCCTTGCCCAGGCCGACAATGGCGGGGACATTTTCGGTACCGGCACGCCGGCCTCCCTCCTGCACCCCACCCTCAAGGAAAGGCATAATACGCACCCCTTTACGCACCCAGAGGACACCTACCCCTTTCGGACCGTAGAACTGGTTTCCGGCCAGGCTCAGGCTGTCCACGCCCAGCTCATCGACATCAACCGGAATCGTGCCCGCCGTAGCCACGGCATCGGTATGAAAAAGAATGTTTCTCTCTCTGGTTATTTTACTAATCTCGGCTATCGGCTCAATGCTGCCGGCTTCACCATTGGCCTGCATAATAGATACCAGCACGGTATCTTTTCTCAAGCTCTTACGCACTGCCTCCGGGTCAACCACCCCGTATTTATCTACCGGCACCAGCGTCATCTCAAAGCCCCACTTCCCCAGGGTCTGGACGGAGTGCAGCACCGAGAAATGCTCAACAGCCGAGACCACGATGTGTTTGCCCTTGCCCTGTTGAGCCAGGGCCAGGCCCTTAATGGCTAAATTATTGCTCTCAGTACCGCTGCCGGTAAATATTATCTCTTCAGGGTTGGCTCCGATAAGCTGAGCCACCTGGATACGAGCACTTTCCACCGCCTCCCGCGCCTTATCCCCCCAGTCATGCAGGGAGGCCGGATTGCCAAAGACTTCCCCCAGGTAAGGCAGCATTGCCTCACGGACCTCAGGTAGTAACGGGGTGGCGGCGGCATTGTCCAGATAAACCTTCCGCATAGCTACACCTCCCAGCCATCGCTCGGTAAAGTATTAACCGAAATCGGCGGAACGGGTAATCCCATCAGCTCAGCCGATACAGCACCAGCCCGGTACCGCCCAGGGCAACGCCGGTGATAATCATAAAGACGCCACTGGCCATTACCGCCTGGATGAGACCGAAGCCAATCACGGCCAGATACAGGTAGTTCTCCATGTTCATCGCCTGGGCATAGCTCAGCTGTGCCGGATTGGTCGGGTCAAACCGCCCCTCACCGAGCAGTTCCTGATAGGTAGCGGCAATGCCACGGCGGTGCTCCCGTATCAGGTCACCAGCCGCCTCTGCCTCCGCCGAGGTATCAATCAGAGTGAGCTCGGCTCCCTCCTCCAGGGAAAGCTTCACCTGCTCCACCCGCATCGCCTCCACCAGCTGGTTGTTTTTGGCCACCCCCAGACCGACAAATACGGCGCCCATAACTATCCCCACCAGACCGACCAGTACCACCAGTATCGACAGACTCCTCATAATATTCATGGCTCTACCTCCTTCCCCCTATTTTTAGCGGTAAGCCTCTTCGGCTAACACATTAATCTATCACCAAATACAGCTGAGATGTATGACTTATATCACATACATCATTTAAAAAGGGATATAGAATACTAACTGACTATCATATACTTGTCAATTTTTAGACGGAGGGAGAAAGAGAAAGATGATGTGGAACATGTGGGGAATGCCAATCGGTATGGGCTGGATGGGTTTCGGCGGACTGTGGATGATACTGCTCTGGGGAGGGCTTATTGCGCTCACCGTGTGGGGAGTTGTCCGGCTAACCAGGCGTGAGACGCCTGCCCTGAAGCGAGACCCGCTTGATGTAGCCAAGGAACGCTACGCCAGGGGAGAGATATCCCAGGAAGAGTTCAAGCAGCTCAAGAAAGACCTGTCCTAGGCGGGAAGAATAGCGCCGCTAATTATCAGCGGTTAATCCCCAGCTCGGATTGAATGTAGAGCAATCTCATCAGGCCATCGCGGGTGACCAGCCCGATAACCCCTTCCTCACCAACCACCGGCATCTGGTTTATCCCGCTCTCGTCCATCTGCTCCAGTATACTCAACGCATCCTGACCCGGCGAGAGCATCCTTAATTTGTCAACCGGGGTCATAATCTCCCGGACCGGGGTTACCGCCCAGCTTGACTGGGGGACAGACTTAATATTGCTCAGCGTTAAAACCCCCTCCAGCCGGTCTTCGTCATTGACCAGAAAGCAGTGGCGCCCGCCACCGAAGATGTACCGCTGAACCAGCTCACCGATGGTGAGCTGAGGCGGAACCACCGCGCAACCAGGAGTCATCACCTGAAAAGCAGTCAGCCCCTGGAGGGCTTCCCGCCACCGGGACTGCTGGTAACTTGCCGAGGCGGCACTTTCCAGGAACCAGCCGATGAAGGCCAACCATACTCCGCTGAACCAGCTCATACCGAAGGGGCGCAGCACCGCCACCACCACACCACCCAGAATGAAGAGGTAGCCAAAGCCCTGTCCAAACCGGGTGGCAAGCCAGGTTGAGCGCCGATAGTCACCGGTTATCCGCCAGTAGATGGCGCGGAAAACGCGCCCGCCGTCCAGGGGGAAACCGGGAATCAGGTTAAACACGGCCAGCACCAGATTGACGTAAGCCAGCCAGAACGCCATGGCGGCTACCGGCTCAACCACGCTGCGGGTAAGCAACCAGACCAGACCGAAAAAAGCACTCAGCCCCAGACTGCAGGCCGGTCCGGCGCCCGCCATCAGCATCTCCTCCCTGGACTTCTTAGCTTCCCTGGTTATCAGTGAGACACCACCGAAGATAAACAGGGTTATGCTCTTTACCGGGATACCGTGGGCTCTCGCCACCAGGCTATGGGCTAACTCATGGGCCACCACCGAGGCAAAGAACAGCAGGCTGGTAATTATACCGATAACCCAGTGAAGCCACGTTGGCCACTCAGGGTAACTGTAAGGGAATACCTGCCACGACAACGAGATGGTTATCAGGAAAAATATGACGAACCAGGTATAATGCAGCCTGAACTGTATGCCAAAGAGCCGGCCTAAATTAAATGAATTATCCACTTTGCCTCATATATTTCTATTTATTAGATATTTAGCGGGCAAAAAAATCCTTCACCAAGGAGAAACCTACCCCTGGTGAAGGAAATTATACCAATAATAACGTAAATTTTCCCCTTATCGAGATACCTTCACTTGTTGTAGAATCCCGGTGGCAACCTCAGCCGCCCGCTTCCCCGATAAGAGCATCCCGCCGAAGATAGGCCCCATTCTCGGTGCCCCCAAAACGGCGTTAGCCGCCATACCCGCCACGATTAAGCCGGGATAGACTTCTATCGTGTTCTCAACTAACTTGCCTTCACCAATATCAGCCCACATCGGCTTCTCCCCGACGATGCCACCCCCCTCGGTCCTTAACTTGCCCTTGAGCTTATCCACCACGATGTGGCAGACCTCACTGGCATGGCCGGTGGCGTCAATCACCACCTTGGCCCGCATCGTCAAGGGGTCGACATGGAGCTTGGCTAACTCGGTAGCCGTCCAGTTCAGCACCAGTCCGGTTATGCGGTTATTCTCCCGGATCATCACATCTTCAACACTGATTAAATTGAAAATCCTGGCTCCGGCCCTGATTGCCTCGACACAAAGTGCCGCCGTAGCCTCCAGAGAATCAGCCAGATAGTAGCCCGGCGCATACTCCCAGCTCCTGATGTTAAACTCATCCAGTATCTTCTTCCCCTCGTCCTGCACCACAATGCGGTTGAACATCATCCCGCCGCCGGGCATACCACCGCCAACGCGCAGGCTTCTCTCAAATAATACCGTCTTGATTCCGTCCCGAGCCAGATAATAGGCGGCGGTCATACCGGATGGCCCGGCGCCCACGATGGCTACATCAGCCTCCATGGCGTCCATGAAATCATTCATAAAGCTCTCGGTGATTGCCTTGGATATAATTATCTCGTCAAGCATATTGCCTCCTGTTAGCGTGCTCTTTTTTTATCCGGCTGCAAGCCGTGGTCTTTAGTCAGCGGAACGCCCAGGTACTTACCGACAAACTCCATGGCGCAGAAGTCGCCGCACATGCTGCAAGCCTTCCCCGATGAAGCATGCCGGCTGTGGACCCGCCGCGCCAGCTCCGGGTCTACCGACAGTCTGGCCTGCTCTTCCCAGTCGAGCTTCTTGCGGGCGATGGACATCTTCCTGTCCCACTCAAGGGCACCCTTCACTCCCTTAACGAT